>CAZRVZ010000035.1:0-8211 GCA_964603655.1 uncultured Pseudobdellovibrionaceae bacterium
GCGTTATTGCCCACAATGTCGAGTGAAATGTTGGTGGCACTGGCGTTACTGGCATTGGTAATCGATACGGTTTGTGGGGCTGAAGTTTGTCCCACGATGGTATTTGCATAAACTATCGCCGAGGTGCTGCGACTGAGCACCGCCAAAGATGGGACCGGCGCCAACGCCTCACCCGACAGGTTGACGCTGGTGGATGTGTTAGCGATGCCATTAAAGTACGAAATTCTCCATACTAGCGATTTGGCTCCCGCCGACTTCGGGGCGAAGGCAAATGTCGCTGCACAACTTTGGCCCGCCGCCAGAGTTGCTGGGCAACCTGCTCCGCCGACCACGAAGTCTGCGTTATTGCCCGTGATTTCGAGCGCGATGTTGGTGGCGCTGGCGTTACCGGTATTTAAAATCGAGATGGGAGTGGGCGCTGAACTCGATCCCACGACCATCTGGGTGCCAAAACTTCCCGACGAGGTGCTGGGACTGAGCACCGCCAAAGATGGGACCGGGTCCAGCGTGAACGCCAATCCGTTATTCGTTGCCGGGAACGCAGCTCCAGACGGTGTGACGGCCGCGACACAAACGAAGTAAGCACCAGCCGGTAGCGTACGGAGATTGGCGAAATATTGCGTGAGCGTTACCGAGTCATTCAGAATAAATGCAGCGCAGGTTGAATCCGTTCCCAGTCGAAAGCGATAGCTGCTTGCACCTTGAGATGCGGTCCAGCGTACATGTGCGGGAAGTTCACGTGTCATCCGTGGAAGGGGATTAATGGTAAACGAAAGGGGAGTGATAACCGGGTTTTCCAGTACAAATGCCATTGGGCTGTTGATGGCGGGGTAACGCTTATTGGTTCCACTGAGCGAGAATAAGCAAAAGTAGTAATTTCCCGCGGCGGCGGTCAGCGTAATGTTGGTTGCAATGTCGGTTACGGGTGAGTTTTGAACAATTTGTGAGCACTGGGAGTCCATCGCAACTTGAAGCTGGTAGGAGACTGCACCTTGAGAGGCGCTCCACGATACCGGACTACTTGCGCCTTGAACCATTTTGGCTGGCGCTGTCATGAAAAATGCACCAGGTACAATCTCAACAGGCGGGTCTACAATGGAGATTGCCAGTGGTGAATTTCCAGCCGGGAACTTGACCTTTTGGTCGTCGAGGGCACTCACACAAGCGTAATAGATCGGTGCCGAGCCGGCGGGACTAAACGTGTATGAGTTGAGCGAGGTTTCGATGTCTACGACTGAGGCGGCGCAGGAGTTGTTAGCTGAAATCTGTACTCTGTACCCTCTCGCATTTAACGAATTGTCCCACATGATCAATGTGGCGGCGTTGCGCAGGACGGGCGCAATGGCCGTGATCATGAACGGACCCGGCGGCGGGGGCGGCAGTGCCACCGTTGTCGGACTCACCTCATTCGAGTAGTCGGAGATTCCGGCCTGATTGCCTGCCCGGACCCGATAATCATATCGAGTGTTGGGCAGCAAGCCCAAATCGTTAAAACTAACCTGATTGGCATTGAGCCTTGCAATCATTGAAAATGCGGCATCACTAGGGCCCTTTCTTTCCAGAGACTGGAACTCCTCGTTGCCACTGTTATCGACCCACGCTAGGGAAAGCGTCGACTGAGTGATTTGAGAGGCCGCCAGAGCACTCGGAGCAAGGGGTCGCTGGAGCGGTGGCAAAAGCGAAATAGACCCGGCATCGGAGAAACCCGACGTTACCAATGAATTAAATGCCCGAACGCGATAAGAATAACTGCGTGGCGCATCCAAACCGGCCTGGCTAAATAATCTATATCCGGCAGTAAAAACGGCCTGGAGTTCGAATTCGGCGCTGTCCGTTTTGCGTTCGATCGCAAACCCTGAAACGTTTTCGCCGTCGTGAACCCAGCGCAAATCGATCGTTCCGGCTGTGGGTGATGTGACTGAAAGCGAATGCGGGATCTGGGGCGTAATTGCCTGCGGACTGGGTGAGCCTCCTGGTGATGGGACCGTAACTTCTTCTCTTTTTTCAGTTGAGCTGAATCCGCACCCGGACAGTGCAACACTCAATACCATCATGCAGACAATCGATAAGTTCATACGTGCTTCACCTTGTACCGTTCTCAATGAGAATACGGGATTCGGCCAAAAACCAAATAGAGCATTTTGGCGGGAGGCGGAATTTGAGATTCTACCGGTGAGAAGAGCTTTAAGTAGATCCTTGATAAACCGGGATAAAAACAGGGGGTCAGGCAAGTGCATGGGTGGCCTCAATAGTCCTTGAAATGGTCGATCTTCTGTCTTTCGATGCAAAGAAGATGCCCGAATGGTGGTGCGTTGAAGTTTAGTGATAAGTATCGGAATGGGCGGGTTTATTTGGAGACCGACTAAGTGGTAGTCACGGTGAGAGTACTCCACCAAGTGACCATCTAATAATCAGTTCGAACTGGCGGAGTCGTAACTTACCGACTTCACGCTCAAATAGTTAGTTAGTCTTTAGTCGGGTGGGGTTTGGGTGCGCCGGTTCGGCACAGCCATCATTTGAACAACGCAGACGCATACCCCACCACCGACTCCGTATCGCCCGTAACGTAACCACTGTCGGTGTAACCTAGAAGGCTGGTCTTTGTGGCGCCCAAGCGCTTGGCCGCGACGATCACGGCGGTCGTGGGTATAAAGCCGCACATCGATATGTTTTCACAGACGACCGTTTCATACAATCTGTCCGCATCCAGATCCTCGACCGCGCGAAGGGCCTGGCGATCGAGACGAGTCGCTTCGGCTCTGGAAATAAAATGGCTCATGTCGGTGCTCGCCACAACGAGTGAGCCCACCGCCACTTCGGCAAGCGCATCACCTACCTTGTGGCATTCGTCCTGGCTCAAGTGTCCCAGCACGATAGGAACAATCTTAACGTCCGCACGGCGAAATTTTAAAAACGGGACATGTACTTCGATGGCGTGTTCACCTTCGTGGGCGCGTCTGTCGGCGGTGCCCACGCGGGCTATCAGTTGTTTTGAAAGCTCGGAGTCTACCGGGATGCTTCCGAGCGGCGTCTCCCAAGCCCCCTCGCTCCACACCGAAATTTTCGGACCTTTACCCGTATGGTTGGGGCATAGAATAAAAACCGTCGGTGTTATTTCGGTCTGGCAGTAGGCGAGACCTGCCGTCTTTCCTGAATAGGCGTAGCCGGCATGCGGAGCCATCAGTGCAATCGCAGGGGAAGCGGCGCGGGGTGGGCAAAGGTTTGAAAGTTCGAGTGAAAGCGCGTTGGGGCCTGCAGGATAGAATCGCCCGGCGACTCGACTGGGGCGTATCCATGGACTTTTCACCATTTGGCCGACCGTCATGTCCTACAATGTGTCGTGTTTGCTTTGACGGCGCAAGTGGTGTTTGTCGAGCCGGCGTATCCAATGCACATAAAGCTTTCGGGCGTCGGTCAGTGAATTTCGAAAGAGCTGACGCACCTCCGTTTTTTTGATTTTGCGGTGGAGGGTTCCCTCATAGATTCCGTGCCCCAGAAGATGCCCCAGGATCTTGGCGACTTTGTAATAAAAAACTAATCTGGCGTTTGATACTCTAAACGGAAAACTCATCGTCAGGTCTGGCTCTTGCTCGAGGTGGATGACGGCGATTTCGGCTACATCGGCCGTCACATTAAATTCGCGGTGGGGTATGCGCACCGAGGGATCGAGTCGTCTCTGGATCCGCTTCAGGTCCTCGAGGCCATTGCACTTTCGCTTCGGGTTGATAATTTTGGCTCCCAGGTACCCCAGCGCCTCTCCCCATACCGCCGAATAAAAATCCCTCTGCGGGCTTTTGAAACTTTTCGTGTAACCGCTGAGTTGAGAGTGGAGAAGCCGCGCCGATTGCGCGGCAAGCTGGTTGTGGCTGAGCGTAGAGAGCACTATTCGACTTTCGACTGGATCGAAAAAACTTTCGAATCGGCGTAAGAATTGGAGCAGGCGCTTGCGATCTGAGGGGCGTCGATTCCTCAGCCATGAATTATCGTCTGCTCCACAGACGATGAAATCCACACCGAGCGGCTCTGGCGGCATCTCCAAAAATGCCTGCAGGTGCCGCAAAATATCTCGGACATCATCAGACAAATCCACGATTGATAAGTCCACCCCTTGAAAAATCTCCGCCTCAAGCCGGTGCGGCTTCGGCGCGGAATCGGTCATTTCGAGCCACTTCAGGTGACTCTGCAACTTCAGCCACGGCGGCGTATTGAGTACACAAAATGCCCGCTTCGATACCTTCACGACATCCACCCGGTGGTCGAGCCCGCGGTCCATCAAATTCCAATAAAAGCGCTCGATATTCTGGTGGATCGTCAGGATATTCCTCTTCAACCTCGATTGACGCAATCGTCGCTCGATTTCGGACGGCAGGTGGCTCACCGCTAGATGGAGATCGCCGATAAGCACAAAGACGTGGGCTTGGGGATGAACCCCGATTATCGAGGCGATGCGCTCAGCGGCAAATCGATCGCGTGCGGCGAGACTCCGCTCCCCGCTTTTAGCCAGGCCCACGATTTGCAATCCCGACGCCTTAGCCAGTTCAAAAAGTCCTCGATAGTTTTTCCAGTCAAATCCCCATCGTGAAAAAAAGCGTACATCACGGAGAAAACGCGCCTCTGAAATTTGATTTCTGAGGTAACGGGCAATCGCAAAATTATCCTCGGGCCGAAGCCATTCGATCGCCAGCACGATCTTTTTTTTGCGAATTTCGGGAAGGCTGTCGCGAACGATACGCAGGAGCGTCCTTTGTGCCTGCGGGAGGGTATGGTAGTCTCCGACTATAACGATGGGCGTCTGAACGACGGCCCGAATAAGTTCTGGTTTTCCGGAGGTTCGCTCGAAGTGTCTGAGTTCATTTTGATATTCCTCGTGGTAGCGCTTGAGCTCGGCGCCAGGAGTGGGGCTGTGGCTGCGCGCATAGATCTGGAGACGCTGATACATGACGCGCTGTATTTTTGCTAAGTGGCTCTTGGCATGCACTGTAATTATTTTAGCGCAAACCGCGCCGTCTGTGTTCGCCTTGAGTGATTTGAGCGGAACAGGCCCGGCCACCGTGGTTTCACTGGATGACCTACTCATCTCAGCGCACAAGTATAACGGCCAAATCCAGGAATCGATGCAGGATGTCGAAATTGCTCGGGCACAGTTGGCTCAGGCAAATGCGGCCTGGATGCCCAAAGCCTCGGCTCTCGTTATCGGCGCGCCTCTATTTGAAGAGACCGGAAACGCCGTAACATCTACCTCGAATTGGAATCATTGGGGCCCCTTCGTGAAGGCAGGTACCGAGATCGTCCAACCGCTATTTACCTTTGGCATGATCTCGAGCTACCAGCGGGCGGCCGAGAGTCAGGTCGCAGCCAAAGAAAAACTGGTCGAGGTGAAACGGGCTGAGATCGTACTTACCGCCAAGGAGATGTACTACAGTTTTTTGATGGCGTCCGAGCTGCACGCGCTCGTCGAAAAACTCGCCGCTTTTTTGGGAGAGGCGGTCGCCAGCGCTGAAAAATCCGCCAAGGAAGAAAAATCCAGCGTCAAGCCACACGATATTTTTCGCCTGAAAACCACTCTCGATGATCTCGAGCAAAAAAAAATCTACGCCCGTCAGGCAAAAACGACCGCCGAACGCGCGGTGCTTTGGATCACGCGCGCCCAGGTGGCGGGGCTAAAACCGGTCGAATTGGCGCCGGAGAAATTTGAGAAGAAAAACCTCCAGGACTATCTGGCTCTGGCCAATTCTTTGCGCCCGGAATTTGCCGCGCTATCGGCGGGGCAATCGGCGCGCGCCGCGCTTCGCGATGCCAAACGTGCACAAAGTTACCCGATTCTGTTTCTGGGGGGATTTGCCGGCTACAGCTGGTCACCCGTGCGGGAAAAGCAGAACTCGGCATTTGCCAACGACCCGTTCAATCGACTCGATGGCGGTGTCGGCCTGGGTCTAAAGTTCGACCTGGAGTTCGCCAAGCATTCGGCCGAGGCGGCCCAGGAAGAGGCCGAGAACCTCAAGCTCAAAGCGACCGAAAGCTATGCCGTTCCCGGAATTGTGCTTCAGGTAAAAAAGGCGTTCTGGGAGCTGGAACAGGCGGTGGAAGGATTAGAGGTTGCCAAGCGTCGCCGGGATACCGCAAAAAAATGGTTCGTCTCCAGCGCCATGGGATGGAGCATTGGCATCACACCGGCCAAGGACATCATGGAAGCCCTCGAGGGGGACGGCCTCGCCAAGAAAAACTACATCGAAACGGTTTTCGCCCACAACATGGCCCTTGCTCGACTCTCCCAAGCCATCGGCCAAGAAGTAATTACTCCCCAAAGGTAGTTAGTTCCTTTCGGGACCTATAGCGCGGAAAGGGTGAACTGCACCGTGGATGTCAGTGAACCGCTGTCGTCGGCGTGAACCGTGACACCGAGTTGACGATTGAAGTCTCCCTCGGGGGCGCTGCTCACCACTGTCACGGCGTCTCCTGCGCCGTTTAAGTTTTTAACGAGGCCGCTGGAGTCTTCAATCACCACGCCATCGGTGCTGTTGAGATTCCCGGCCACCGAGCGACGGGCCGTCAACGTCACATTGCCATTTCCGCTGCGGGTCGCCGACAGTATGAAATTACCGACGTATTGCGCCCGATCACCTAGTGGGGTGCCTGGAATTTTCCCGGGGGTACCGTCAGCGTCCACATCGCCAAAATCGATTCCTGACGGACTGACCAGGTCGTTGGCCCCGGTATCGCTCACGGCGAGGCTTACTTTCTTTGATACATTACATCTCACCTCGACCGTGCCACTCGATCCCGACGGTTTTTTATCAATCACGGTGAGAGTACCGGCCCAGCCGGCCGATGCCAGAACCCCTATCAAGACAAATGAAACCAAATTCATGCGAACCTCCGAAAGCAGTAAAACCGCTTACAATACGGTCGGCTGACTGGGGCCTAAATTTGAACTCAAAATTGTGAAGTTAACTTCACATTCGACTCTTCCGATAAGTGGAGTGGACCGTAATGGTTTCGGAGCGATAATGATGCCCAGCATAATTTTTCTTTGTCTGCTGTTATCCAGACACATTTCAGCCGGGGTTAGTGACCTCATTCATTTTCAACCATCGGGATCTCACGGCCATCTTTCGGTTTACGCAAATGCGGGCGGAGTCGTATCCTTAAGAATCGAAGATAGCCCGACACTGGGCGGAAACCTCGTCAGCCAACAGGGAATCAATTTCGGCGACGTGAACAACCTCGGCTCAACCCAAACTCCGGGTGTCAAAGGAACGGCTATCGGAAAGGTCGGCCACTACGAGGCCGAATTTCTCCTCAGTGCCGAGCGCTCCGGTGACGGTGGGGTGACACTTCACTGCCAACGATCGTCTGCTGGGAACTTTAACGCCAAAAACGGTGTCGAAATCGATGACGGCAATGGCGTCTTACGCCCTCTCTCGGCCCATTTTGATCACTCCGTCACGGTGTTATCCCACGCCCCGTCGGGCACCTATGAAAAGACGCTGGCCATTAACATCTACCCACAAGACAGGGGGCAGCTAAGGACCGTCCTCAAGTTCACGCTCTGCGCATTGTGAGCCGCGGTCTGCGTTTGAAACGAATGCCTTTCGGCCCGTCTATTCCCACCGGCCATTCGGACAATGCCGATGTTAAACACAGTAAAACTCTACTCCGATAGCAATGGTGTCAAGTCAGTCTTAACTACGACCCACCGTGAAATCCTCAATCATCTCCGAGACGGAAAACCTGCCCTTCTACTCGCAATGGTCGAGTCGAAGGATCCTGGTTTAACAGTTTACGATGTGGCCTCCGGTCTCGAAAGTCCGGTCGGTGGTTCACTCAGTGCCGTGAATAGACCCTGGTTTTCATTTCAGGTTAGAGGCGGTCTCATAGTTAGCCCTTCATTTGCAAAACAACTTAAAATCAGAATGAGAAATGGTGAAATTGGGCCACACGCCTTTGTCGCTCTCGGGACTATTGAAGTCTCACCTGGCGACCACAGAGTCATAGTACTAAACTCATGGAACCGTTCGCTGACTCTTCCAAAGGTATCAGACCTTTTTCACAGGCCTATGATGATGTTGGCACTATTAGATTCTGCTGAAAAAGTCCTTCGAGTTTTTCGGGAATAATTAGTTATCCTGTCGTCGATATATGTTAGAAATAGGCATGGCAGACCTTTCATTATTTGATCAGCGCAACTTATTTGGTGCAGATTTAGTTTTG
>CAZRVZ010000036.1:0-11231 GCA_964603655.1 uncultured Pseudobdellovibrionaceae bacterium
CAAAACTAAATCTGCACCAAATAAGTTGCGCTGATCAAATAATGAAAGGTCTGCCATGCCTATTTCTAACATATATCGACGACAGGATAACTAATTATTCCCGAAAAACTCGAAGGACTTTTTCAGCAGAATCTAATAGTGAAGGAATGACGATAGCGAATATCTCCCGGCGACAAATCACTCAGATCGATATTCGCTCACGGGCGCTGATTTACAATCGTCCGTCCATGCACGGGGAATGTCTGGACGGACCCGTCGCGACAAAGCGGCAATAACTGACGCGCAAGCCAGGATTCCCCGCTACAATCCGTCCCCAGAGGTTATCTTTTCGGTATTGCTTTTGTTGTCGTGTCTTCATCTACTGGATCGCTATCGGCCCATTGGGTTTCAGAGTACACCTGCTGAATCTCTTCAATCTGACAGCTGCTGGTTTCGACGACTCGAACGTGGTTTCTCCGAATCCCGGACATCACCTTTGCGTATGTTTTAGAATAGGTGGGCTTCTTAAAGGGATCCATTTCAATATTGGTCAGGTGTGCACAAATGGTGAAGAGTCTCTTCTCAGGTTCAGCTGTTAGCAATTTTTTTGTGAGTGGGATTACCAGCTTGTGGAATGCTACCAGGCTCGAATGGGCCATGTTGAGGGCGAGCACGTCTTCTATCGAACTAATATCATCAGCATATTTCAAAAGGGCCGACGCTGTTGGCTCCACATCATGAAAGATGACGGTAAATGCGCGCGGGGCAGGGAACGGGTGTCCGCTGGAGGACTCGCCGGCCAACCCATGAAGTGGGAAAAGACTAAAAGCAGCGACCAGAAAGTTTGTGACTAACAATTTCATTTTTTCTCCTTAATTTCTCTCTCAACGGGAACACTTGTACCAAAATTCACCATTGACTCGATATATTAATAATATTAATAAATAAACATATATTTAATAATAAATTATCTAATACAATATAACTATATGGAAATATATAAATTTAGTGACTACAAATTATTTATTAGACACCAAATAAAAGGTGAAAAGCAGCCGCGCGGGTATCGTTCCAAACTGGCAGCGGCCGCCCAATGCCAGAAGTCATACATCTCACAGGTGTTGAATTCCGGAGCTCATTTAAGCTGCGAACAGGCGATTGGACTCAGTCTGTTTTGGAAACTCAGTGAGCTAGAAACGGAGTACCTCTTAGAGCTAGTCAATCTTGAAAAAGCAAGTTTTGGCCCACTCCGGGCTCGAATTGAACGCCGCCTCAAGGGCATCAAGAATATCGCTGAAGACGCGCAAATGCAGGGCCAAAAACGAGTATTTTCACAGGAGAGCGATCGAGCGCTCTATTACTCATCGTGGTACTACTGCGCCATACACATCTTAACGAGTATCCCGGGCTTTCAAGCGGTAGAGGCCATTGCGAGCCGCCTTGAGCTATCCAAGTCGGTGGTTCAAGAGGTGCTAAAAGATCTATCACGCATGAAATTGGTGACGTCTCACGGGAGTGGAAAGTGGGTGAATATTCCGGGAGGTTTGCACAATCCTCCTGGGACTTTAATTTCAGGAATTCATCACCAGAACTGGAGACAGCGAGCAATGCTTAGTTATTTTCAATCGAAAGAGGAACACCTTCACTACACGGATGTGCACTCGGTAAGTCGTTTGGATTATAAAATGTTAAGAGACTTTTTTTTCGACAAAATTAATGAGTTTCGTTCGGTAGTAAAGCCCTCGTCCGAGGAGGAGATGGCCTGTCTGTGCATAGATTATTTTAAGGGATGAATAATCTCTGTACTCAACTGTGCTTGCGTACTTCTGCTGCCTGCAACAACAAGCGCAACCGTTCGCATCCCTGTTGCACTAGCCATACCTGCAATTGATAGAGACCGGGCGCCGGCAATCGAAACTGAGCCTCGCCGCTCGTGGTGGATTGGGGAGTGATCGCCATCGGTAGTGCGATACGCTGGCCGTCTATGACCGTATCACCCGCCTCTATTTCACCGGGTGATCTCAACCAGCGGTAGGTCAAATAGATCGCAGAGTTCTGATACGGGTGGTTGCGCTGCCACGTTTCACCCGTTTGATTCGTCAGTGATACTCTCGCTCGTTGGAATTCCCGCGTCCAGGGCCAGCGCCCTCGGCGAGTCCAGTTGGATGCCCCGGCAAATGTAAACTTAGCATTCAAGTCTTTGATGCAGCCGTGTTGCCGAGGTCCATAATCGCGGTAATCGCGCACGCCGCCATTTAAAACTTCATACCGCAAGTCCGGGCTATCGCGTCCCGAGTACGCGGCCGCCGCTCCGACGACGACATTAATAAAAAGCAAAAAACCCACCCACCGGCGGTGCCGGCCGAGATGGCACCAAAGGAGTACCAGAATCGTCGTGCCTAAAAACCGCAAGTAAATTCCAGAGGCAACCCAATTGGACGGTACCAAAAAGAAAAAGAGCGGGACAAAAAAACAAAACGCGCGCTCGGGCAACGCTTCAGAGCTCGCTCGATTTCGCCACGCGAGTACTATGACGCTTGCGATAAGACAGAGTACAAAGACCAAGGCGAGTATCTCCAAAAAATCCCCCGCAACAACTCGATTAAACAATCGCGAAAGAATAGTTAGCGGAGCCCAGCTCACGGAGACGCCGTGTGAAACGGCATTACCTGCGGCAAAATACCAACCCACAAGTTGTGACAGACAGAAAACCACGACGAGCGGAATCATCAGGGCAATCATTCGCCCCCGATCCCGAAAGGACAAAAGCAGCAATCCCCCCACAAACGGAGCGTAGACCTCGCGCACCAATAGAAACGCTGTCGCGCTGAGTGCCAGCCAAAATAATTTACGCGACTCAAAGGCAGCCAGGGTGAGAATGAAAAAGCTGTCGGCCGTCGCATCGAGCATCCCCGAAAATAAAAATGGCAGCACGGCCCCGCCGAAAAACCAGGTGAGGGCGAATAAGGGTGACAAATGGATTCGTGCTAGTCGAGCAGCGAGGACCCAGAGTCCCGCAAGCACGAGGCCCAGTTGAACCGCGTGGTAGAACAGTGGCGGCGTCGTCGCAAACCCAAGTGCGCGTGAAACGAAAAAAACGACCGCCGGGATAAAGGCTCTTTGGTATCGATACGGGGGATTATCCAGCCGTTTTATGATCTCTGGGTTTTGGCCCAGGGGATCGTTGGACAGGAGATAATAAAACTGGCCATCCCATCCCGAGGCGTAGTTTGGAGAAATGCCATCGACTGGGACGCTTGCGCCAAATACCCAGCCGAACTTAAACGTCTCCCAGACATTGCCGCCAAAGCGCCAGTGTACATTGAAAAAAAAGAGGGCGATCGCGACAGCGCCGGCCGATAGGGTGACGAGTAATGGCCCGCGATCAGCCAACGGCCTAATTCAGCGGTTCCAGCACTGTGACGAAAGGTTGAGAATTCGGGTCGGCATCCAGCGTGCCTTCTGGCACGCCATTGTCTGAAGCACTATCCTCAAACGGAGATGGCCCGTGCTTTCTTTTTTTAAACTTCTCCGAGATTTTCTGGCTGATCCAATCGCCTATCCACGATGACCACACCTTCTCCAGCCCACGATTGACGAGCTTGGTCGCGTACTCTTCCAAATAGGACGGCAACCACAGACCAAAGCGGATTCGCCCCAGCACCGATTCCTTAATCTCAATTCGACTCAGCTGAGTTTCGGTTTCCGACGGGTTCATATAAACGTGAAGCCTCAAATGCGCCCAGTCCGCATCGGCGCCGATTTGCCCCGACAGACGGGCACAGGCCGAGTAGCCGGAGCGGTAGCTTCCGCTTAAGTTGCCCCAGATATCCTTCATATCGGCCGTTGCCTCGATGTACTTATCCTCGAGCTTGAAGCGTATTTTTTCGATGTGGCCGCCAATCCGTCCCCGATAGCCCGCATCACCGTTGCAAAAAGTTCCTTTCCAGTTCTGCCTGGAAATCCAATCACCGGCAAAAGATTCGTGGTCGAAGACAAAGTCATCGGACCATGCGTCCACGCCCTGCGGCGTGACCCACGACGACGTTAACGGAGCCGAAAACGAGAGCGAAGCCCAAAATAAAATTAAATATCGCATCACCCAACCCCCTTGAAATAATGCATCGCAGCGCAATCGTTATGCTGCGCGCCGATTTGAGTTAGTTGTGATGAGATCGGAGGCGTTCGTCAACAACACACCGGCCAACCTGTCGAGATTCCGTTTACGGATGAAGTGTATCTGCCCGCTAAACCAACGGTGGAGCGTCGTCTTGTGAATTCCGATTTGTTCTGCGACCCAGTATTTTTTGAGTCCGTGTGCTGCAATAAGCTGTGCCGTGCGATCGACATTTAGCTTAAAGTTACTTTCCGTTCGATATTCCATGGTCTACCTCTCTGCCACCACAGCCATTGCAAGGGTGTGCCACTCGCCGGCAGCCTGGGATTTCTCAATGGATCGGAAGTTTTTTGGATTAAAGGCCGGCTATCGAACGTTCTCACCGAGCATTGAATCTATTACCTGTCGCCCGTAATACCCCACAGTAGCGACACAATTGACGAGAAAGGTGACGTTTACCGCCAAACATAGGTAGAGTTCTCACTATGCGGTGGCTAGCGATAATTTCATTTGTTTTTACGATCGGATTTGGAATCCTTGGCCATGCAGCGCCGCGCCCCTTGGGAAATCCCCGGGCCCCTATCGGTGGCAATTTCACGATCGGTTTTTCGGCCTATCCCAAGTCGCTCAATTATTATCTGGCCAACGAGGAGTACGCTCTCGCCGTCAATCAGTTGATCCTGGAGCCGCTCATCGAGCTGTCTCTAGATACGTTTGAACCGCTCCCGCGGCTTGCGAAGTCTTGGACGATCTCCAAAGACAAGAGGCTCTATACCTTCACACTAAGTCCCAACGCCCGATTCTCTGACGGCTCCACCGTAACGGCTGAGGATGTAAAATTCACCTGGGACACCGTCTACAACCCGAAGCACAAGACGGCCCCGTACCAATCGATCTGGAGTTCCTTTGAAGGGGTTCGCGTCGTAGGTCCAGCGATCGTCGAATTTCGCGTCAAGACGGTGCATTTCCAGAATCTCGAAAAACTCGCCGATTTCTTCATTCTTCCCAAGGCCGCGTATGCCGCAGGCGATTTTAATAAGGCGTTTAATGCCACGATCGTCGGTTCGGGCCCGTACCAATTGGAAAAAACGGTTCCGGGCGAGCGCATCGTTCTCGGCCGGCGGTCCGATTACTGGGGGGCGCAGCTAACGCAAAATATTGGGCGGTATAATTTTGAGCGCATTCTGTTCAAGGTGGTTCCCGACACCAACGTGCAGTACGAAATATTCAAAAAGGGGGACATCGACTATTTTTATTTCTTAAGTGCCAAGATGTGGTCCACCGAAACCAATGGCACCACTTTTCAAAACGGGTATACCCAAAAATTAAAGGGCGAGAGTCTGTTTCCGGTCGCCACACAGGGCATCGCCTGGAATATGCGCCGGCCGCTCTTTCACGATCACAGCCAGAGACTGGCGCTGTCTTTACTCCTCAACCGGGAGCGGCTCATCCGGGAAATATTTTACGACAACTACCGCATCGCGACCGGAATCGTTGCGCCGACCTCGCCCTACCACCCGAGTGATGTCCTCCCTATTCCCTACGATCCCAAAAGGGCCAAGGAAGTCTTGACTCAAGCCGGGTGGACCCTCGGTGGTGATGGAATTCTTACCAAGGGTGGCCTTCGTTTTGCGTTCGAGATGCTCATCGATAACCCGTCTCACCAGCGCTACCTAACGATTTACCAAGAGGATTTAAAGCGCCAGGGTATTCAAATGGACATTCGGGTCCAGGATTGGGCGGCCTGCCTGAAGCTAATGGATGACTGGCAGTTCGATGCGCATCTGATTGCTAGAAGCCGCACCGTTCACCCTTACAATCTCATGGATGAATGGGGCAGCCCCCAGGCTGACGTGAAGGGCTCGGGAAATGTTTTCGGTTATAAAAACCCCATGCTCGATGCGCTGGCGCTTCAGGTGGACGGGGCTTTCGATGCTAAAAAGCGAAATCGTCTCGTGCAGCAGATCGTAAAAATCATCGCAACCGATGTTCCCATGACGCCCACCTGGGAGGCGAAATTCTTCCGCATCGGATATTGGAATCGATTTGGCTTTCCGGGCAAGGGATACCAGCGCTACTCTACCTGGCGCGACGCCTACCAATACTGGTGGCTGGATACGAAAAAGGCGGATGCGCTGAAAACGGCCGTAGCCGCGGGAGCGAAGTTCGGTCCCTAGATCCGTTGGATGTCCGGTCGGGTGTCCGGTTTTTGGACCCGTTGTCCCTCTCCCCCAGTTCCAATGGCACGGTGTCATTCCGTTCTGGCACCAGCCGCCGTGGCATCTCTGTGGCCTCTGCGTGGCTAGGAAGTACTGGCACGATGGTTGCAATAACACCCTTCAAGAAAGTTTTTTAAAACTGTTTTTCAAAAAGGAGTTGAATATGAAAAAATCTTTAACAGTATTGGCGGTGATGGTGGCAGTTCAATTGGGTTGGGCTGCCCACCGCCCTGGGATTCGGCCCGAACCGCGGCCTGGAATTGTTCTTCGGATGACCGGAGAATTGGTGAGTAAAAACTACACCGGCCCGCGCGAGGAGTTCCGGCTCATGAGTAACGGCACCAAGCTTTTCGGATTTTGCCAGGGTCGCCCCGTAACCTGTGATCTCAATGAAATTGGACGCATGAGCCCGTCTGAAATGCGACGCATTGGACAGTCCATCACGCAAGCAAGCCGGTTCGCGCCCGTTGGCTGGGTTTCCGGCGCCATGTGCTTAAGGGCTCCTGACTTCCAGAATGTTTATACGGCCGCTAACGGCACCGTGCTCTTAAAAAACGGTGACATCTGCCTCTCTGGCGGGATGGTGAATCCGTCCAAAGCCGCTAAAAAGTTAATGCTATTCATCCAACAAGAACTGCCGCTAAAACTGCACTAATCTCTTCAAAAACGGGGGAGCCCCCTCCCCCGTTTCCTTCCCCATCCTTATTCTTGCAGCCCACACTCATCCAATTCCATTCCACTCTCATCCAACCCTTTAACTTCCCCCAGCCGGCCGAGTAAGATAATCCCATGCTCCGCTATTTTGCCTCGCGTCTCGTCGCAACTCTCCCGACTCTACTCGGCATCAGCCTCCTGTGTTTCACACTCGTCCAGCTCACCCCCGGCGGTCCCGTCGAGCAGGCGATGGCGAGCTGGCGCCAGGGCGGAGCGGGCGGTGAAGTTGGGGGCGGCAAAGTGTCTCAAATTACCGATGAGCAGCGCCAAAACCTCATCGCCTATTACGGATTCGATAAGCCGCTCTACCAGCGTTACTTTATCTGGATGGGAAAGCTGCTCCGTCTGGATCTTGGGGAGTCCTATCACTACGACGAGCCGGTGCTCACCCTCATCCGGCGTTGTCTGCCGGTATCGGTCAGTTTCGGGTTTTTTAGTTTTTTCCTCACCTATCTCGTCTGTATTCCACTCGGGGTTATGAAGGCCGTTTGGCACGGATCGCGCTTCGATCTGGTAACGTCAGGTCTCGTGTTTTTCCTCTATTCCATCCCCTCGTTTGCCTTCGGCATTTTCCTCATTGTCCTATTGGGCGGTGGCAGCTTTTGGAACGTTTTCCCCATCGAGGGGATCCATTCGGATAATTTTGCAGACTTGGGATTTTTTGCGAAGGTCAAGGACTACCTCCACCACCTCTTTCTCCCGCTGCTTTGTTACACCATTGGATCGTTTGCGACGCTCACGATGCTCATGAAGAACTCTTTGCTGGAACAGCTGAGCCAGGACTACGTCACGACGGCGCGTGCCAAGGGGCTTCCCGAATACTCGGTCGTCATCCACCACGCCTTAAGAAATGCGCTCATCCCGGTCGCCAACGGACTGGGACAGTGGATGACCCTGTTTTTTGCCGGGAGCCTTTTGATTGAGACGATTTTCGGACTTCAGGGAATAGGGCGCCTGAGTTACGACGCCATCATCCACCGCGATTACCCTGTGGTGCTCGCCAACATCATGATCCTGAGCCTGCTCCATATTCTGGGTAACATATTGTCCGATTTGCTCTACACCTTCATCGACCCGAGAATCGAGTTCACATGATGGACCCAATTCGCCGCCGCCAGTGGGAACGCTTTCGTAAGAATCGACGGGCCTACTGGAGTCTAGCCGTGCTCGGTGTGGCTTTTACCTTGAGTCTCGGTGCTGAGTTCCTATGCAACAATCGCCCCATCGTCATTTACTTCGACGGCCAACTCTACTTTCCGCTCCTTAAGCGTTACGAACCGAAGGTGTTTGGTGAAATCGTCGCCGCCGAGGTGGATTTTAGGGAACTGATCAGAAAACCGTGGTTTGCGCGCCAGGGAAATTGGGCGGTATTTCCACTGATTCCGCATCACCCCAATAGCTCGCTCGTTGGTCTCCCCACGCCGCCCCCGAGTCCACCCACGTCAGGCAACTGGTTGGGAACCGATGACAGAGGGCGCGATCTCGCCTCTCGCCTGCTCTATGGTTTTAGGAACTCCATGTTTTTCGCCCTGTCCTCGTGGGTGGCCATTACGATCTTGGCCTTTCTCATCGGAGCCGGGCAGGGATTTCTCGGCGGGCGCGTGGATTTTTACACCCAGCGTGTGACTGAAATCTGGAGCGCTCTCCCGGTACTTTACGTCATCATATTTCTGCTCAGTATTTTTAGCTCCTCTTTAAGTTTGCTTACTTTAGTGTGGGTCGCCTTTAGCTGGATCGGACTCTCCACCTATATTAGGGCGGAGGTTCTGCGCGTCCGATCGCTCGACTACATCACCGCCGCGAGGGCACTGGGCGCCTCCACGCCGCGCATCCTGTTTCGCCATCTACTCCCCAATGCAATGACTCCGATTATTACGTTTGCACCATTTATCATCTCGGCCAGCGTGGGAAGCCTCGCAGCTCTCGACTACCTGGGGCTGGGGTTGCCACCACCGACGGCGAGTTGGGGTGAGCTGTTGCGTCAGGGAAAAGAAAATCTCCAGAGCTGGTGGCTCTCCATCTTCCCGTTTCTCGCACTCTTTCTCACCCTGCTGTTATTAAACTTTGTCGGTGAGGGAGTCCGCGCCGCATTTGACGGGAAGGACTCGCGATGAGGAGATCGACCAGTCTGTGGGTGATAGCCTGTGTCCTCTTGGGCTGGTCGGCCGAGTTTGCTGCGGGAGCCAAGACCAAGACCAGCGCCAAAACCAGCGCCCAGACTAAGACAAAGACCTGCCCTGAAATCCTTCACCAGTTTGACATTAAAGATGTTTTCCACGACCAGGCGGCCTTGAGGGATGCCTTGCAACGGGTGCTCAATGCACGGGTGAAGGCCAGCAAGCGTATTCCAAAACTCGATGAACGTATTTCTACCAGTAGCGAACTCGGGGATTCGCATTTCATGAGCATGGCTTCGAAATTGACGATTGATGTCGAATTGGGAAATCCAATTGCTTTAAACCTGACCGCTACTAGCCAACGAACCGAGGATGTGTTCGCGCTGCAATCGGGTGGCGAAACATTCTATCTAGCCGAAAAGTGACTGGCTATTCGAATTCCACGACGAGAACGCCCCGATTGTTAAGCGGCACGTAAAAATTGAGGTCATTTGCCGTTGCCAGATCTTTCAGCCGGAGCTGAACCGGTCCGGTGCCTGTGACGAATGTCACCTCGACCTCTTCTCGTTTCAGTCGAATTTCGCTTAGAAGTTTATCGAAAATCGTCTCGGCCTGAAGGACGGTCATCCCGTGAGTGTCTATTTGGCGGGTGGTAAACATCGGTGTGTCGTTTGGTTGCTCCCTATAAGTTCGGACCATTCAAAAAGTCCACGAGCTGGTTTTTTTCATTGGAATCCATAGCAAAGCCTAATGGGGGCATGTGGCCTGCCGCAACCATAAATTCGATTGCCATAAAGTTTTGTCGGGTCAGTTCCCCTCTCGCAAATATCCCCTCATTGCGGTGGCATTTCTGGCAGGTCTTCACCGGTACGGGTTCATTGCCGATTTGGCCACGAGACTTTCCGAAACGAAGACCTGCTCTCCGCTTTCTAGAAAGTGCCATAACTTCGCTCCCGGAAGCGGCGGCGGGAGCGAGGCCAGAAACTGAGAGGCCGTGGATACGGCATTCGAGTTCGGGGTATCATCGATGATGAGAGTTTCGTCGTCGGTCAGGGCGCTTGGTTTTCGGGTTTCGGGCAGTGTTCCCGTTGCAATCTGGCCGAACTGATTGCGGCTCACCCATTTTCCCAGAAGACGAATCTGAATCGACTTAACATCGAGTGCTCGCCCCACCCAAAACGCGAAGGTGACCAGCGGGCCGGACGAGTACTCAAACATTATGTATCCCGAGCCGGCGTCGTCCTTCCCCGAGTTCTCGGTGGGCAGGAGATCGGTCGCGTAGTTGGAGGGCTCCAGAAGGTTTCGAAAAACTTGAGTGAGCACCGGATCAGAATGGAGGATCCTAAGTCCCACATAGCCTTTTGCCGAGTGCACCACCTCGAGCGTTACCGGGTGAATCGCGCGGTCGATAACGATATCGCCCTTCACTTGGGTTTTAGGAGTCAGGCCAAATGCCCTCTCCTTGGGAACCCAAAGCCCGATGCCCGTTTCACTGAGGTTTCTTAAAAGGTAGCGTTCCCCGTCAAATACAAAATAGGGTTGGCGCGCATTGGGCAGCGTGAGTGATAGGGCTCGCGGTCTGCGTCGATTCTGCACGAATGCTCTTCGACGCTTTGCGCTATAAACTTGAGCCTAAAGATTGAATGGAGATTGAAGGGATATTGAATGGAAGATTGAATAAAACCGGATTTTTGCAAACCAGGCGCCACCCGATCAATCGGCTTTGGCTTTTATGGGAAGTAGTGCCCCTTTGACTGTTTGCACAACCCACTGCGCACTCTCACGGGCCTTCTTTGCGTCTGATTTTCTGTAAAAATCGGAAGGGGTAACATCATCGCTCCCATAAAATGCGAGTTCGCGGTCTCGCCGAAGATTGCGTGATATTTCACCGAGTCGAGAGAGATGCGGGTGTATTATTTTGGGGAGAAGAGCTTGATGATTGAAATCATATGGCTCCTTTCATAAGTTTTGCGATAGCGAGACGAGCGTTCATCGAGTTAGGCGAGAAGCGGCGACGACGGTGTACTCCTCGTACTCCTAGGAGCCGCGACGAAGCATAACGAAGATAAGCGCTCGATCGTAGCA
>CAZRVZ010000037.1:0-63783 GCA_964603655.1 uncultured Pseudobdellovibrionaceae bacterium
CTCGGCTATCGTTAAGGCGCTAGACAGCCGAGTAGCGGAAATAATCCCGGGCGTGAGCGCGAAGGTCATCCGAAAGTTAATCGATACGGTTCCGGCGGCAGCGGTGCCCATGGCCCGGATGCTACTTGCCGATAGCCTGACCGATTTCTTCCTGCGTCGACTCAGGCGTCCCGGAACGGGGCAGCCGCTGTGATTCGCACGGGACACGACTATATCGAGAGTCTCCGGAACCGGAAGCCCGCAGGCCCAGCGCATTCAGATAGGGCGACTCATGGACACCGAGGGGAAAAAACTGCTCGCGCAACGCCTGGCTGGAATTCTTTCAGATTCGCCGGAGAGCGGGACGACCCAAGCTAATAGCCCAACGCCGCAACGCCCGTCCACAGAACGCTAAAACCAAGACTCAATCCGCCGTCCGGGTGGTGGGAAGATCGAAACGCGCCGACACTTAGCGCGTAGGCCCAGTCTCCATCGGTAATCTTAGTAAATAATGCCTGGCGCGAACTGTTATTGCCCTTCTGGACCATTCGGGCACCACCGATAGAAGTTCCCACGGAAAGTGCTGGCGCTATTTTCACGCCAACAATCAGCTCCCCCTGCACCAAACGATCCCCTCCGGCAGTGCCAACCAACGTACTCCACTCATCGGAAAAATCGGACAGTTGGTTTTGGGCGGCCACCGACTGGCAGGACCCAGTCGCCTTTAAAAACACACTCCCCACTCCGAGCACCAGACGCGCATCGACGAACGTTCCCGAGATGGAACCGCGACATATATTCGATACGCAGTCGATCGTATCGGTATCGGCACCACGCGAGCCCCAAAAATGCCCGACCCCGACACCAAAAATAGGAACCGGAAAAATTTCCACCGCTGCGATCGCCCGATGCGTGATAAATGACGTTGTCAGCGATGCCATCGGACGCACATAGCCGTAGCCGATGGGGTCGACTGATTTCGAATCTCCCCAGATTGCGTAGCCGTATCCCAGCGTGCCTTGAATCGCCGCGCCCCTCGGCAATGAGCGCCCGCCGCCCCAAACGGAATAGTCCAAGCCCTCTGCTTGGAGCCTCGTTGCGCCACCCCCTGCAAAAAGTGCGACCACTGCAAACATCCCGAAAAAAGCTGTGATCTGTTTCATGGAAAATGTCTTACCATAGAAACCGATATTTTTTTTCCTTGCCCACGCTCTCATTTTCGGAAACTGTACGGGCAATTCAGGAGGTATTCCCGTGCGACCCATTTTCCGGTCAGCTCTTCCATTCTTCGCCACAGCCATTTTATCCACGCCGCTGTTCGCCACTCCCCCCGCGCTTCCGGTCCCCCCGCTGGGAATCTCGGGGACGTTTACCGAGCTTAAAGAGGCACCGACTCCGGAACTTGTCGAACTGGGCCGTCTGCTGTTTTTCGACAAACGCCTATCGGCCGATAACACCATTTCGTGCGCGAGCTGCCACCGCCCCGAGAATGCATTTTCCGAACCGACTCCCAACTCAACCGGAATCGGGGGTCAACACGGGGGTCGCAAATCCCCGTCGTTTGTAAACCAGGCATGGACAATCTTTCCGCATTTTTTCTGGGACGGCCGGGCCGATTCCCTCGAGGCGCAGGCGATTGGGCCTATCGCCAACCCCATCGAGATGGGAAATACCCACGAAAAGGTCGTCGCCACTCTGGGGGCCATTCCGGGTTATCGCCCGTTTTTCAAGGCGGCCTTCGGTTCGGATTCCGTAACGCTGGACCGACTCGCCAAGGCTATCGCCGACTACGAGCGCACCCGCATGAGCGGAAATTCACCGTGGGATCGTTGGAAGGCTGGTGATGAAAAGGCGGTTTCGGCGTCGGTAAAACGCGGAGATACGCTTTTTTTTGGCAAGGCGGCTTGCAACCAGTGCCACCTGGGCCCGAATCTCACCGATAGTAGTTTTCATAACCTTGGTGTCGGCTGGGACGTTCGTAAAAAGGTTTTTAGAGACTCCGGCCGCTTCGTCGTCTCCAAAAAGATTGAAGATACCGGCGCTTTTAAAACGCCCACCATTAGAGAGGTAGCCCGGCACGCACCCTTCATGCACGATGGCTCTTTGAAAACACTGAAGGCTGTCGTGGAGCACTACAATAAAGGCGGGAACAGGAATCCCTATCTTTCGCCCAAAATAAAGCCCCTCAAACTGAGAGGTGCCGAAATTACCTCGCTCGTGGCAATGATGGAATCCCTCTCGGGCGAGGGGTTTCAGGATGTCGCGCCCAAGGATTTTCCCCAATAGCAGATTGGATTTGTCTCCAGTAGCGCCCGGGAATATTCCCCGGTAGATTGAGCCGGTGCTGCCACCGCTAACAGTTTTCGATGCCCGCTTTGGACCCATTCGCTATTTTATGGCGCCCATGGCTGGCATTACTGACGTCGTTTTCCGGCTCCTCATACGTGAAATGGGCGCCCAAGCAGTGGTCTCGGAGCTCATCTCGGCCGAAGGGTTGGTTCGCGGCGGCCAAAAGACCCTCGATCTGATGGCCTTTTCGCCTATCGAATCCCCCGTTGGAATCCAGCTGTTCGGTTCCGACGCCAGTTCCCTCATTGAAGCCGCACGCATTGTCCAAGGACAGGGTGCCGATTTTGTGGATATAAATTTCGGGTGTCCGGTAAAAAAGGTTGTGTGTGACGGGGGCGGGGCCGCTTGGCTCAAGGACGTCCTCGCATTGGGCCGTCTGCTTACGGGACTCCGCCAGGCATTGCGGATCCCGCTTTCAATCAAGGTGAGAACCGGATGGGACGAAGGCACCCGAAACCTGGGCGAGGTCGTCGAGATCGCTGCGGATTGTGGCGTCGATTGGCTGGCGGTCCACGGCCGCACGCGCGCCCAAGGTTATTCGGGCGTTTCCGATTGGGAATATATTCGTCAGATAGCAACCCACAGCCCGATTCCTATCATCGGAAACGGCGACATCTTAACGGCCAAGGAGGCGACTCGTCGAATTCACGAAGGCTACTCCCACGGAGTGATGATCGGGCGCGGCGCACTGAAATCCCCGTGGATATTCTCGGAAATATTGGGACGAGACGCGGATCGCGATATTCTGAACGTAATCCAACGCCATTTCGAACTCGCCTTGGAGTGGAAGGGGGATCGAAGAGCGTTTTTGTCGCTGAAAAAATTCATGGGCTGGTACGCGGCGGGCTACCCCCACTCGAGTCAATTCCGATCCCGCATATTTCAAACCGATGACGTCGATGCGCTGCGATCTCTAGTCACCGACTACTTCAGCCAAATTGCCGAATCGCCCCGAATAGATGATGGGCAGCCCTTTTTAATGGGCGGCCATGGCTAAATTTGCTGCCGTTGTTATTCCGTTTTTTTTAATGGTGGCATGGTTCAACCCCGGATTCATCGCCGTCGACGATTATGCCTCCAACATCGAAATTATCGTACCGGCCCAGTCCACCAATTTTTCCACGATTGTGGCTGCCTCTGACTTCAGGCCGCCATTTGCAAACTTGGCCTTTTATTCAATTACCCGGCTCGCGCAGATCCTGGGGGTTGAACACCCTGAAACGCAACTCGCCATTTTGAGATGCCTTATCGCGCTCGTGGGACTTGGGCTGTTTGCGTTGTCGACATGCAAGCTTTCGGATGGCGGAAATCTCGATTCCGCCATTTTTCTCGGTCTCTTTTTCCTGTCCCCTCTGTTATTCACACGCGTACTGATCGAGGGTGTCAGTGCTCCGTGGCTATTGGCGAGTGCAGCTCTGGCGTCCGCTTACTGGCGGACCGGATTACGGCGAGAACTATTATTTTCCTTGGCGTGTCTGAGCATCGCCACGCTCTTTCGCTATCAGAACGGTGTCGTACTGCCGGCGTTATTATTGACGGTAATCCTGCGTAGAGATTGGCGAGGACGCTGGCGCGATCTTCTCGTTGTCGGATTCATGTCTCTGGCAATTTTTTCTATGGTGGGGCTGGCCGATCTTTGGCTCAAAGGGCATTTTCACGGTTCGCTACAATCATATGTCGCCTACAATTTCGCGCACTCTTCGTCTTATGGCGTATCTCCTGTCTATTCATACCCGGCCCTCTTCGGTGTTTTTTGTATTCCATTCATAATACTCGGCAGAGGAATTAATTGGGCTTCCGCGTACCGCGGTCGCGTACCGGTCTTCCTCTTTTTCGCTTTTTTCTTAATCGCACATTCGCTAGTTCCGCATAAAGAAGAGCGCTTCATGATTCCCATTTTACCGATTTTTATAATATTGCTGATGCCTCTCTGGCATCACGCAAAACAGATGGCGCGTATTCTCCCGTTGAATTTTCTTATTGGGCTGAACGGCCTGTTTCTCGTCACCATCTCCTTCAATACGCCTCAGCGCAACGTGATCGGCATCGCCGAATACCTAAATGGCCATCCCGAGATTCGAACGCTCTACGGGATTTCGGACACTCTGGCGGTCTTTCCAAGAGCATACTTGGCTCGCCCAGTCACCGAGCTTCGCACGGAGTCCTTCGTTCGGGTGACCCCCGATTGCTTTACACTGATCGCGTGCCGAAGCGACCTTTTAAACAACCTGTCACACGAGGGATTCGAGGTTGTCGCCGTAACACGTCCTGGTCTTACCGAATCGCTGGTAATTAGGCTTAATCCCAAACGCAACTCCAGGCGCGGCCCGATCCAATTGTTTCGAGTGCGCGGTTGCGCCGATGCTTCTAGCGGCGACGTGAGTTTACGGCAGCAATGGAATTTCTAGCGGTAGCGTTTCGCAATAATCGGCGCTATTCTCCCTGTAGATGGAAGGACTCATTCAAGAAAAACTGGTGGTCGGCCCGCTGCAATGCAACTGCACCATTCTGGGCTGTACTGAAACACGCCAAGCAGTCGTCATCGATCCGGGTGACGAGGGCGAACGCATCGTCGAACGCCTCCAACGGGCCAATCTCCAGGTAAAATACATACTCCACACCCATGCCCATTTTGATCACATTGGAGGAACTAAGAAGGTGAAGGCAGAGACTTCCGGTACCGTTTGCCTGCACAAGGCGGATGACTTCATTTACAAAATGTTACCGGTGCAGGGGGCCATGTTTGGCCTTCAACGATTCGGATTTGCCCCAGCCGTAGAAAAGTTCGTCGAGGATGAGGAGATACTCACCTTCGGCAAACACCGCATTCAGGTGATCCACACCCCCGGCCACAGCCCTGGAGGCGTGTGCTATAAGCTACTCACCGACGATGAGGCAGTCTATTCAGGCGACACACTTTTTGCGCAGAGTATCGGCCGTACCGATCTTTGGGGCGGCGACACCGAACTGCTGATCCGCTCCATCAAAACTCGCTTACTCACGCTGGACGATGCATTGGCCGTCCACCCTGGCCACGGCCCGAGTAGCACCATTGGAATCGAAAAACGAAAGAACTCTTTTTTGACTTAGGGCCCGCCCAAGAATAAATTTACATTTTGGCGCGCAGATTTGGCCCAGATTTGAACGATCAGAGCTCACAAAACTTGTGGCATATCTCGACGAGATGTTGAAAGTTTTGTGAGCGAGCAGCGTTCTATGATGGGCCAAAGATGCGATGTCCAAAATGTAAAGTTATTCTTGGGCGGGCCCTTAGTACCCGTTCGGTGTGTTTCTATTTTAATCAAATACAGAGGCGCGGTAGGGAGCATAGCGCTTCGTCGCCTTGGCTAGATACTTTTTAGAACTCGACCTACGGGCCAATTCCCGAACACTTGCTAACGAGCGATTGCTCAGATCCGGCTCGTTCTTTCGCATCATCACAATATTCTTATTAACAGAAAGAAAGTATTTCAGCCGATTATCAAATTGCTTGGAGTTGTAATAGCACCAAAAGGGCAATGTTCGGCTAGGGCGTTCGATTGTTTTTAAATCCTTTAGAATCCAGGCAGCGTAGGTAAATGCCTTGATTGGATCTTTGAGGTCACGCACTCGAAGATTTCCAAACTGTTTGATGAATAGGGGGTTTTTTAGCCACGCCTTTCGAATTTGGGCGATTCCAATCTCTCCGGCCTTCCCAACCGGCAGGTCCTCACGAAAGCTCGTCTCCTGGTGAGTGATGGCGACAAGCAAAACGGGATCGATTCCGTAAGTTTGGGAAGCGAGAAGAATCCCATAACCGTATTCGAAATACTTCGTAGAGTGAAGCCTCGGCTGGGTGAAGGCTATCAGCCGAGCCAAGCGAACGATTTCGAGCATCTGGCTCGAAGAGAGATCGCGGACAGTGGCAAAAATAGCCACTGGCAAAAGAATCGCAATAATCAGATGCCGCCTCATCGATGCCGTACCTCTAATTGAACAAATGCTGCAATGGGCACGCCAGGCTGTCTGTACTCAAGTATTTGAATTTAAAGGTAAAAATAGCGGCTAAAAGATCGCCGCCTGGCGAACTTATGATTGGTTAGACGGTGTAAAACCGGGAGTCCCGGTATTCCGATGGTTTACGACCGTTACGGGATTGATCCTGCAGTTGGCTAGATGGTGAGCACCCGGGGCGGTGGCTCTGACTCAAGGCAAACTCATGGCGACGCGCCAGGGAGCTGTTTCGACCGGGTAGGGTGACCGGACCGTGTGGCTACTTCTTTCGCTCCCGGTTCATTTTTTTTTGCACCATGAGATGTTGGATGACGGTGCGAATATACATCCGCTTATCGGGCGCTAGATCTTTGAACTCGATGCCAAACCCGACATCGTCACCGACCTTATTCCACCGCACCACCGACACCTGACGATTATCCTTGTTAAAAGTGGCGTTCAATTTCTTAGTATCCTGCATCACCTCTCCCGCCACAATTCGGGACTCCCCGAAACGAATTTCGAGCATGATCTCCTTGCCTATCTCCAACGGAGTGCTGCACTGAATGTAGGCGCCAGTTTCGGACAGATCCAGAATTTCGGCATCCAGATATTGATAATTTCCCTTGAAGTAGATTCCGGCCGGGATCTTAACGTCCACCCGAGTGTGTTTTCGCCGCTCTTTCGTCATGAACTATAATTATAGCTGAAAAAGCTCGACGGTGTTTTGACAGGTAGCGTAGGCGATCTCTTCAATGGTCATTTGGCGAATCGCCCCCAGTCGCTGAGCGGTAATCGCCATACGAGACGGCTCATTCGGTTTTCCCCGATAGGGCTCCGGACTCAGATAGGGACAATCGGTCTCCAGCAGAATTTTGTTCAAAGGTACCTCTCGCGCGGCCTCGCGAATGGGTTCCGCGTTCTTAAAGGTAAGAATTCCGGAGAAGGAGATGTGCAGCCCAAGGTCGATTGCCTCGAGCGCTTGATTCAAATTTCCTGTAAAACAATGCATCACGCCGCCCGCCCTTGCCAGACCGATTTTTCGAACGATGGCAAAGGTCTCATTAAAGGCATCGCGGCAATGAATAATTACCGGCAGTCCCACCCGGTTCGCCAGTATTAACTGGGCCTCAAAAACCTCTATCTGCACCTCTCGAGGACTCAAGTCGTAATGAAAGTCGAGTCCGGTTTCTCCGATCGCCACACATTTCTTGGGAACGCCCTCATTGAAATAGCCGGCAAGGCGCGGGGCATTTTCCGCATAACGCTTCGCGGTGTGCGGGTGAAGTCCTAAGCTATAGTAAACCTGTCGGTGAACCGAGGCGAAATTCTTATTGAGATCCCAGTTGGTTTCGTCCGTTGACACGGTGATGAGCCGGCCAACACCTGCCTGCTTGGCCCGTTCAAGAATGTCCTCAGTTGAGGACTGATCGCACATCGAAAGGTGCGCGTGGCTATCCACGTAATCCATCATTTGTCGATTTCCAGCCTGGGATAGATTGGTGTCGGAGCCCGGACCAAAACCGAAGGGAGCCCCGCATTCCAAAGCGCAAACGACATCGGTATCGGTGCGGAAATAGCGTCGGCTCCGCCCAGCGCCTCGAGGGCCTTTCGCGCCCCATCGGGTATAAATGCCAAAAGCGGAACGCTCACCACTCGCAGGGCCTCGCGACAATGCATCAGAACCAAAGCCAGGCGCTCGCGAGATTTGGGATCACTCGATTTTGCGAGCGTCCAGGGTGCATTGAATTCAATGAATCGATTCGCTTCCGAAATTACCCGCCACAGTGCCTCGAGCGCTTTGTGATAGGCGAACTGTTCCATTGCTGGGTGAAAGGCCCCAATAGACGTCTCGGTCACCGACCTTAATTCAGAGTCCTGAGAAAGGACACCCGACGCATCCACGGGATTGGTTCCCAGGTACCTGATAATCATCGAACAGGTCCGACTGACACAATTACCATAATCATTGGCCAAATCCGCGTTAATGCGGTTGACCAAAACTTCTTGCGAATACTCGCCGTCCATTCCGAACACAAACTCCCGAAATAAAAAATAACGAATCCCGTCCACACCAAACGTGTCGGCGAGCTGCATCGGATCGACGATATTTCCCACGCTCTTACTGATCTTGCGCGCCCCTTGCGTAAGCCAGCCGTGCGCGATTATTCGTTTCGGAAGCGCAAGACCGAGCGCCATCAGGAAGGTGGGCCAGTAAACCGCGTGAAAGCGAAGAATATCCTTCCCCACCAGGTGAATTGCCTCCGGCCAGAATTTTTCAAATTTCGGATCGTTCTCCAGAATACCGAGAGCCGAAATGTAATTCGTGAGCGCATCGAACCAGACATAAACCTTGTGCTCTTTGGTCGCCTTGGGATCTTTCGGCATCGCGACGCCCCAGCTGATGGTCGTACGACTCACGCTGATATCGCGCAGCCCCTGACGAATGAATCCAAGCACTTCATTTTTTCGCGATTCGGGCTGAATGAAGTCTGGGTTTTTTTCGATGTGCTCGAGAAGCCTTTTTTCGTATGCGGACATCTTGAAAAAATAGCTTTCCTCCTTGAGCCATTCGACGGGGCGTTGGCAATCCGGACACTTTTTATCGACGATTTGCGCCTCGTTCCAGTAGGCCTCACAGGGGATGCAATACCACCCCTCATATCCCCCCAAATAAATATCGCCAGTGTGCATAAGCTTTTCCACAAAGTGATGCACCACTCGCTTATGGCGATCTTCCGTAGTTCGGATAAAATCGTCATACTGGATGTCGTAACGCTTCCAGGCAGCTCGGAAGCGCTCCACCACCCGATCTGCCATCGCCTGAGGAGTTTCACCGTTCTCCCGCGCCTTTTTTTGAATCTTTTGGCCGTGCTCATCAGTACCGGTCAAAAACCATACTTCCCGTCCCGACATACGATGATAACGTGCCATGATATCGGCTGCGAGCGATGTATAGAGTGTGCCGATGTGCGGGGCATCGGTTACATAATAGATGGGCGTCGTAATATAGAATGGCTTCATCATTTTGCAGCAAGCGTACTCTCTAATAACAAGCCGAAATTTGCATTCGAACGTAAACGCCCTTCGAGCTCCAACCAGCTATCAAACTCGTAAATTACATCCCATTGGGGATCGGTTAAAACGGCGAGGCGGATACGCTCCTGTTGGAAATGCACAAAGGCCGCCACATCGGTCTTTTCCTTCAGGCGCTGGGTGACCCGATACGGATTGCGCAACTGCAAAAACTCCTGAAAAAGAGCGGTGAACTCCTCCCGCCGGTCCGGCTGATGGCCTGGCCCTGGCGAACCCACCGTCCCTGAATGGCCCGCTTCGGGCTGGAAGGGAAACTCCAGGCAGCGGGATCGCAACGTGGGAAGTAGCGAACCCAACTGCGACGTCAGTAACCAAAAATAGTGTTGGCGTCCCGGCTCTTCCAGGGTCTTGAGAAACGCATTGGCCGCGGCCACCGTCATGCGGTGACAATCATCGACGATACAAATCCGGCAGTCCCCCTCGACAGGAGAAAGCACCATCCGGTCACAGATCTCCCGAACGGCTTCAATCTTGATTACATCATCCTTTGGTTCTGGCTCACTCCACACCCAGACATCAGGGTGGGTATCCCGCTCAATTCGGTCACAGACACTGCAGGATCCGCAAAAAGGCAGATTCGATGTGCTTCGCAAACAAAACAGCATCTTGGCTCCGTTTTTTGCGATAGCCAACTTCGCACCCGACTTGGCCCCGGAAAAAATAAGCGCCGGGTGAAGGCGTTGGTGTTTGAGATATCGGTAAAGACGATCCTGTACCAGGGCGTTCCCGATCACTCCCAAAGCTCCGTGTCCGCCCAGTGCCCCCCCGGCTCCAATAGTGCCCGCGGTGGACTTCATCGATAATGCCTCAATCGCTTCTCCAGAATTGCCAAGATGGTCCGATTCACGATCGCAGTCGGCTCGGCAGCATCTACGATAACGATACGGGATCGGGAGCGCCGTACCAGAGACAAAAACCCCTTACGTACCTCCCGATGGAAACGAATTTTTTCCCGCTCCAACCGATCCAGCGTCCGGCGACGCCTAATACGCTCCAGGCCGACCTGAGGGTCTAGGTCCAGAAAAAAGGTAACATTAGGGATCAGTTTATCGGTAGCAAAGAGGCTGAGTGAGTGAATCGTATCCACACCCAGTCCCCGGCAATGCCCCTGGTAAATGACCGAGGAATCGAAAAAGCGATCTGAAACCACAACGTATCCCGCTGCTAACGCGGGGCGAATCTTTTCAGCGACGTGTTGGGCCCGATCGGCCTGATAAAGCAGAAGCTCGGCCCGCGGATCCAAAATCGTGTTCGTGCGATCCAAAAGCAACTTACGAATCTTTCGGCCGATGGCAGTGCCACCTGGCTCCTGCGTCAGCAGACACGGGATGCGGCGCCGCTTCAACTCACGAATAATCAGCCGCGCCTGCGTACTCTTTCCCGCCCCTTCACCGCCCTCCAAGGTGATAAACATGCGCCGATGCTAGCACGGGCCCCCGCTCGGTGCCCATCTACTTTTCAGCTGAAAAGGGGGCGGGTATGAATCGACCCCGTACGCCTTGTGCAGAGTTTCCAAAATATTTCTAACCTCATTTCCCCTCGAAAACTGAAATGTACCTCTTCGAAGTGCAAGCCTTATCATTAGCTCCGCTTCGAGCTGAACGGGCCGATTCAACCACTCCAAGCGTTGGCTAAGCCCTCGGGGAATACAATTCCAGAGCCAGTCACTTCGTTCACAGATTGGAAGTTCGTTCTTAAAATCCAAGAGATGCCTCAATGAGCCAAACTGATGGTCTTGAACCAAATTACAGACTCCCGCACGTACCGGATTCCTTAGGGTGTATTTGTAGGCATATGCGACACTCTGAGAAGTGCTCAAAATCGACCATCTGTAACGACCACCAAACACGTGATTAATTCTTCCAGCCGCTCTTTGGATGTGCCGTGAACTTTCTGTCTGAAAATACCTCATGAATAAATCCAAGTTCCGCTGCGGCGTTGAAACAACTAGATGATAATGGTTCGACATCAGGACGAATGAATGGATTTCGGTTCGGTACCGTTCCGTCGCTCTCGCTAATACACCCACGAAAATTTCCCACGTATCAGCCGTAGGAATGTAGAACCATTCTCGATTGTTGGCGCGATTATAAACATGGTAAGGAAACAGGTCCGATAGAATTAGTGAGCGTCGCGCCATACCCCACGTGTAGCAAACTCCGTGCCGCTCAATTACCCGCTACCTTTTCAGCTGAAAAGTAGATGGGCACCTACAAGCCTACAACCCCATTTCGGTTTTAATTTGGGCGGCCCAGGCCTTGATGCGGCCATCGGTGAGGTGATCCTGGTTTTCGATGTCGATGACGAGTCCCATGAACTTGTCGCCCTGGAGCGCCTTGGATTTTTTGAACTCGTAACCCTTCGTGGGCCAGAGACCGAAAAGTTTGGCGCCGCGCTTTTCAAACGGCTCCCAGAGCATCTGAATAGCATCGACATAGGTGTCGGGATAACCCTTTTGGTCGCCCAATCCGAAAATGGCCACCTTTTTTCCGCTAACGTTCGGGTTGACCGATTCGATCAGGGGCAACATCGCGGCCCAATCATCCTGCAATTCGCCAATATGCCACGTTGGAATTCCGAGAATAATATTTTCCGGAACCGCGAAATCGGCTGGAGTCACCTCGGTGATGTTTTTCACATAGTCCACCGTTCCCAAGCACTCCTTTAATGACTCCGCCGCATTTTTCGTATTGCCGGTACTGGAGCCGTAAAAAATTACTGTCTTGCAGGCGGGAAGTGTCGGGGTTTTGGGATCTCCTGAGGAAGCAGCTCTCACAGCCGGTGCCGACGGCTGGGAAGTTTTGGCGGCGTCGGCCTTTTGCTTGGCCTCCTTATCGGCAGCCGCTTTGGCGCGGGCCTCTTCCTCTACTCTCGCCTTTTCTTTAAGAGCGCTGCGAATCTCGTCACTCTTGGATTTGAGCTGTTCGATCGTGAGTGACGCCGTCAATGCATCATCGGGCGTCGCCGTCGCGTGAATTTCGCTGCGCTTAAACGGTCCGGTCTTTGCCTTTCCATGAACCGCACGCTCAAACGCCTGCTGATCCAAGACGATGGTTTCTTGACCCCCGCTATTTCTTAAAAACTCAAACTCGAACCGGTGGCCCAAAAGCGCTTCGCGACCCCTTATAACCTCGAGCACTGCTTGCGGAATCGCAAGAGATCGATAAAACGGGGCATCGTGGGACGGCAAAAAACTAAATGAAAATTTCGGTAGCGCCGAGCCGCTCGGGTGGTAAACGGTCAAGGTAATCCGAAGCACTTCGATAGGAACCGCCGTAGCCGCGTCCCATTTTCCCCACGCCCCCAGTTGTCCAGGCAGATACCCATTGGCGATTCCAAAAGACTCTGCCGATCGTAACATTCCAAAGATTCCCATAAGCTTTCCGGCTGTTTCAAAAACCTCTTAGATCGACGATAGACACAAAGTCGTGGAATTTCAACGGGAACCGCGTGACAGGCCATTTGAGAGTCGTTACATTAAATCACTCGTATGGAGTCGATTTCCCGCTGCCGGCAGTTTTGCCGTTCGTCCATCGGTCGCAAATACACCGTAGCCATCACGGGATTTTTGCTTTGCGGCTTCGTGCTGATGCACATGTCGGGAAACCTACTCATCCTGGTCAGCGCCGAAAGCTACAATCGCTACGCTCACCAGATCACCCACAACCCCCTTTTACTGTATCCGGCCGAGTTCGTTCTGAGTCTCGTTTTTCTCATTCACATCTTCTCGGCCCTCCGCCTGGCCTTTGAAAACCGAAAGGCCCGCGGACTGACACCGCTCGCTCCCCAAGGCCCGGATAAATCGTCCTCGTTCGCTGCTCGAAGCATGGCGCTCACGGGACTGGTGGTACTCGTCTTTCTCATTTGGCATCTGAAGTCATTTCGATTTGGGCCGTTTTATGAGATCACGTACGAGGGCAATCTGATGAGGGATCTACACCGACTGGTGGTAGAGAAATTCACAAAAACCGAGGAGATAGCGATCTACCTTCTGGCCTTGGGTGCTTTGTGGACACACCTCTCGCACGGTGTATCGGCGCTCTTCCAGACGGTGGGGCTCTTGAGCTCCGGGAATCGTCGACTTCGAAAACTCGCGCTTGGTTTTGCGACGGTCATCACACTCGGCTTCGCCGCGCAGCCGCTGTACATTTATTGGGTATTCGGCCCCTTTTTGAAAGGGACACCGTAATGCTCGATTCAAAAATCCCTTCCGGTCCGATTGAGAAGAAATGGGACCAACGCAAATTTGAAAACAAATTGGTGAATCCGTCCAATCGTCGTAAACATTCGGTTATCGTCGTGGGAACCGGGCTGGCCGGCGCCTCGGCGGCGGCCACTCTCGCCGAGCAGGGCTATCGGGTCAAGGCGTTCACGTTCCATGAAAGCCCGCGCCGGGCCCATTCAATCGCCGCGCAGGGCGGTATCAACGCCGCTAAAAATTATCAAAACGACGGAGACTCGGCCGACCGGCTATTCTACGACACGCTCAAAGGTGGCGACTTTCGGGCGCGCGAGGCCAATGTCTACCGCCTGGCCCAGGTTTCTGTAAATATAATCGACCAGTGCGTCGCGCAGGGAGTTCCGTTTGCCCGCGAGTACGGCGGCGTGCTTTCCAACCGCTCGTTCGGCGGCGCCCAAGTCTCCCGCACATTTTACGCTCGCGGACAGACCGGGCAGCAGCTACTTTTGGGAGCGTATAGTGCCCTGATGCGGCAGGTGGGCCTGAAGACCATCGAGCTGTTTGTCCGCCATGAGATGGTGGATCTGGTTCTTGTTGATGGTAAGGCGCGTGGGATTGTGACCCGAAATCTCAAGACCGGCGAGATCGCCTCCCATTTGGCTGACGCCGTCATTCTCGCGACCGGCGGGTATGGAAACGTCTTTTACCTTTCGACCAATGCGAAGTATTCGAATTGCACCGCCATCTGGCGCGCGTATCGGCGTGGCGCGTTCATGGCCAACCCTTGCTACACCCAGATTCACCCCACTTGCATTCCGGTCTCGGGCGACTACCAGTCGAAACTGACTCTCATGAGCGAGTCGCTTCGAAATGACGGGCGCGTCTGGGTTCCCAAAAAGCGCCAGACCAGCGGGGGTCGGGGCGAATCGCCTCGCGCCCCGCAAAGTCCCAATGAGATTGCCGAAGCCGACAGGGACTATTTCCTGGAACGGATGTACCCGGCCTTCGGAAACCTAGTGCCTCGCGACGTGGCCTCTCGGGCGGCCAAGCGAATGTGCGACGAAGGCCGGGGAGTGGGTCCCAGCGGATTATCGGTATACCTTGATTTTCGGGATGCCATTGGGCGGTTGGGCCAAAGCAGTGTCGCCGAAAAATACGGCAATCTATTTCAGATGTATGAAAAGATCACGGATGAGAATCCCTATCAGGTACCGATGCGGATTTACCCGGCGGTCCACTATGTGATGGGCGGCCTTTGGGTGGACTATAATCTGATGAGCACGGTGCCGGGCCTCTTTGTTCTGGGCGAGGCCAACTTCTCCGATCACGGCGCAAACCGACTCGGAGCCTCAGCGCTGATGCAGGGGCTGGCCGACGGCTACTTTATCGCTCCTTATAGTATTGGGAATTATCTGGCGACTGAAAAACTGGGCCCTCTTAAAAAATCCGATGAGCCATTTCAAAAGTCCGTTAAGTTCGTAGCGGAGCAATCTCAAAAACTGCTCTCCATCAGAGGGACTCAAAGCGCGGACGTTATCCACCGGAAGCTTGGTAGAATCCTCTGGGATCATTGCGGGATGTCCCGAAATGAGGCCGGTCTAAAAAAAGCTATCGCCGAAATCCAAGGATTGACCGAAGAGTTTTGGAAATCGCTGAGCGTTCCGGGATCCGGAGAAACTTTGAACTCGGAACTGGAAAAGGCGGGACGGGTAGCCGATTTTTTGGAATTGGGAGTCCTCATGTGCCAAGACGCACTCGAACGACGCGAATCCTGCGGCGGCCATCTCCGCGAGGAGTTTCAAACGCCAGAGGGCGAAACGCTGCGTGACGATGACAAGTTCTCACATGTGGCCGCGTGGGAATACTCCGGCGCCGACCCAAAACTCCACATCGAAAAACTGAACTTTGAGGTCCTTAAACCGGGAAGTCGAAACTACAAATGAAGCTCACTCTCAAAATCTGGCGTCAGAAGGGCAAAGACGATCGCGGAAAATTCATCGACTACTCGATGCAAGACGTCAGTGCCGACATGTCGTTTCTCGAAATGCTGGATGTCTTAAATATCCGCCTAGTCGCTAAGGGCGAAGAGGCCATCGAGTTTGACCACGACTGTCGCGAGGGCATCTGCGGTTCCTGTTCGCTGACTATCGACGGCAACCCTCATGGTCCCGAAACAGGAACGGCGACGTGCCAGCTCCATATGCGCAAATTCAACGACGGCGATTCGATTACAGTCGAGCCGTGGCGGGCACGCGCGTTTCCCGTTATCAAGGATCTTACCGTCGATAGAACGGCATTCGATAGGATCATGGCGGCGGGCGGATTTATCAGCGTCAACACCGGCTCGGCACCCGATGGTAACGCCATCTTGATTGCCAAGGATGTTTCGGAAATTTCCATGGATGCAGCTGCCTGCATCGGCTGTGGAGCCTGTGTGGCCGCCTGCAAGAATGCCTCGGCGATGCTTTTTGTCGCGGCGAAGGTCTCTCACCTAGCGCTTTTGCCGCAAGGACAACCGGAACGGGAAATACGGGCCCGATCGATGGTGGCGGCGATGGACTCCGAGGGATTTGGCTCCTGCTCCAACACGGGCGCCTGCGAAGCCGCCTGCCCGAAGGAGATTCGGCTGGAGAATATCGCGCGGCTAAATCGCGAGCTGGTCCGATCGGCTTTCGGCGTCAACGCCTAACTTTTTCCCAGTTAGGGCTCGTCCAAAATGTTAAGTTATTCTTGGGCGAGCCCTTACACTACTTCTTTCTCATGTTTCCCAAAATAATAATTATCACCAAGAAGAAGATGGCTAGGATAATAAGTATCTTAATCACCATCCACCAATCGATGGCCCGACTTTTGGCGCGCTCCTCTTCAGCGATTCGCTGCAGCTGTTCATTCTGATATTTGCGAGACTCACTGTCGGACTGAGATTTGGCCTCCTCTTCAGATTTCTTGCTCGACTTTTTCCCGAGATCGCCCGGTGCCGCAGATCCCGGGGTACCTACCTCAGAACCGCTCACCGACGGTCCGCCGCGTCCTCGGCCCGATCCTGAACCCGATTCTCCCTCCTCGTCAGCCTTGCCCGCGCCGTTGGATGCAAAAAAATCGGCGTTAAACCCGTCTCCATTTTCTCCGCCTGCGCCGCCGGCGCCTCCCGCTCCACCAGCACCCCCGATCCCACCTGGGCCCGCGGAACCCACACCGGTTCCCTGCGCGACCGACGGGACGTTTGGCGACGTGATATCTTTTGGCTCCGGTACATTGGGTCCAGGAATATTTCCAGGCCCGGGAACATTCGGCGGCTCCCCGCCGTCTCCGATCTCATCGCCGGGACCGGTGTCTGGAACATTGGGATCTCCGGGACTCGCAGCCCGCTCGGACGCGAACCAGATATTGGGGACCGGACGCTTGGGTGTTTGCGCGAGAAAACTCACCAATTGCTGGCGGTTATCGAATAGGGTTTTTCGAATCGGCTCGCCAAATATTTTCATCACGAGCGGAATCGCGATCCCCGCGATGACCAAGGCTATCAGGATATAATCCAAAAAAGCCTGACCTTGCCTGGTGTTTAAACGCAGCCCGCCACCCATGAAGCCCCGTCCCCCGTTGAAGAATGTCTTCCCTATGAATTTTAGCAGAATTCCAGGCCGCGTACGCACCGAGTCATTAACTATGCGAAAATCTTCACAATCGACTCTGTTTTTCCAAGGTCTGATCTCGAATTATCCGGGATCTATGCGCGAATTTTCTCCTGGATCTTTCCGAAATCGCCGTTCGACATCACGACGACCACATCACCGGGCCGTACCTGATCGCGCACGAACTGGGCGATGAGATCGGGTGAATCGAAGGCCTGGGCCGATTTTCCCATCGCCTTCAGATCACCGACTAGGCCGTCGGCCGAGAATCGCAGCTCGGCATCGAGCTCGTTCTGACGAACGGGCGAGGAGATGCAGATCTCATCGGCAGGTGCAAACGCCTTGGGGTAAACCGCCTGGTGCACGTTGCGACGGGCTGTTGCCGAGCGCGGTTCAAAAAGAGCAAACAGCTTTCCAGTCTTGTGACGGTTGCGAACGGCGTTGAGCGTTGCCAAAACCTCGGTGGGGTGGTGGGCAAAATCATCGACGATCCAATAGGGCTCTTTCTGAAGTACCTGCTGGCGCCGCCTGACCCCCGTGAATTGACTGACTATCGGCACCACTCGCTGCATCGGCATCCCTAAATTCACTGCGCATATGATGCCGCTCATTAAATTGAACAAATTATGTTCACCATAAAGTGGAGTTTGAAATTTGCCGACACTTCGCCGTTTATAGATAATCTCGAACTCAATCCCGTCAGCACTTTCAACAACATTTTCCAGGCGCCACATACTATTAGGTCCGCGACCGAAGCTCTGGACGGGACACAACGATTCACCCGCCACCTCCACAACGATCGGATCGTCAAAGCGCGCAATACAAAGACCATCACCCGGAAGAAGAGCGACCAGTTTTTCAAATGACATCTTAACGTGGTCCAAATCGCGGTAGATATCGGCGTGATCAAACTCGATACTGGTGAGCACGAGGAAATGTGGATGGTAATGCAAAAACTTCGGCCCCTTGTCGAAAAAGGCGGAGTCGTACTCGTCTCCCTCAATCACGCTTACCGAGCCGACACCGCCGTTTCCACTGTTTCCGGCATCGCCTCCACCATCTCCAACCGCAGACCCCGACGGAAGGTCATTGGGGACCCCGCCAATGAGATAGGAAGGATTCATCCCGAGGCTCTGAAAGAGAAACGCTATCCATGCCGCAGTCGTGGTCTTGCCGTGCGTACCGGCGACAACCACGCTTTTGCGATCCTCGATAACAAATCGCCTGACCGCCTCGGGAAAGGAGATGAAAGGAGTTCCCTTTTGAATCCAGGCCCGAGCCTCGGAATTGTTTCGGGTGACGACATTTCCGACAATCACCAAATCGACCTTGAGGTTGTCGGCAGTCTGGGGGTCGTAGCCTTCGATTAGCGTGACGTTGGCATCAGAAAGCACCGACTTCATCGGGTCATAGAGTTTTCCGTCGCTCCCGCTGATCGCCAATCCCTTTTTGGCCAGATTGACCGCGAGGGTGCCGGTACCCACACCACCTATTCCCACAAAGTGAATGGATTGAGGTTCAAACATATGCTCTCCAGTTTACAGCGCTTTCCAGATCAGGGCGATCTGGTCATGAATCAATGGCCGCAAAACCCGGATGCGTTCATCATGCCGGGACGGGTGAATCCGATTCGTCAAAAAAACAGCAAATCCGCCGACGTCAGGGTCAATCCAAACGCTACAGCCCGGGAACCCCAGGTGACCGAAACTATTTCGGGAAAAGCCTTCACCCGCCGAGGAATTTTTTTGGGCCCGCATATCCCAACCCAGCGCCCAGTCGCTACCAGAAACATGCCCTGCGCGCGAGGTGAAACGCGTCGCCGTATCCGATCGCAGCCAAGAGGACTCACCACGCAGCGCCCGGAGCCACTCGCGCGCCAAAACGGAAACCCCCTCGGCACTGCCAAAAAGGCCGGCATGAGTACCAACGCCGCCCTGGGCCGCGCAATTTTCATCGAACACCTCGCCGACCAGCAACCGATTCCGCCACAGGCAGAATTCGGTTGCCGCCACATTCTTTGCGATGCTTCCATAACGACAGCTCACTCCCAATTTTTTAGAAACCTCATCCTCATAAATCTGAGTGATTGATTTTCCGAAGGATTGAAGCACCAGGCCGAGAATCCAAAAACCAATATCGCTGTAACAGGTAAATGGAGGCCTTCTACCGCCCTCAACAAAAAGCGAAGACTCGTGAGCGATCAACCAGCGGACCAAGTCGTCCCCGTCTCGAAAATAAGGTGTCCAGCCTATTAGACCCGACGAGTGCGATAAAATATTTTGAATCGAGAGGGCGCCTAATCGGGTTGCCCTGAGCGCCGGCACGTAACGGTCGACCGAAGCCTCCAGTTGTAAGGTTCCACCGTCAACCAAGCGGGCGATTACCGACGCGGTGCAGATTACTTTCGTCAGGGAACCCAAATCAAAGAACGTCTCGTGATCGACGGCATCGGCCCCTGGCCAATAACTCGTCACTCCCCCCGAAAGCTGAAACGGTTTTGCATTTTTCTCGCAAAAGAGTTGGAACCCGGAAAACAGGTAATGCGATCGCGCCTCCTCCAGCACACTTTGCAAATGGGTCAGGTTCGACACGGGGAGCCTGACGGGTGCGGCCAAAACGCGGACGGTAGGGCGATGGCATCAAGTGTCTCCCGACACAAGAGACCTTTGGCCATCTCAAATGCGAAGAGATTGCCATAGTTGCTCATCGCGTAAAAGACCCCCTCGGCGGGACTCGATGCCAGGCCTGCGAACGTTCCGGCACCCAGCCTTCGGTGCCATACAACCTCACCGGTAGCGACATTGAGCGCGTAGACTGGATCGCTCGTCGTTGAAAAAAGAATTAAATCCTTCACGCGTACCGGCGCTAGGCCATGTCCAACTTCGATCGGAGTTTTCCAAACCGGTGTCCCGGAGTTGCGATCCATCGCATAAAAAAATCCGTTCAGCCCTGAAAAGTAAAAACGATCGCCTTCAACCAGAAAGGAATCATGGCTTCCAACGGCAAAGCTCCACAGCGTGGATCCGTTATCGCGGTTGAGATGGTAAAGGTTACCATCGAACGCGGCGACCAAAACCCCTGCGCCATCGGCAAACACCGGCATATCTACGTCATAAAATCGCGCCCGAGTTTTCAATTTTTTCGTCCAGAGGACTCGGCCATCTTCAAGAGACAGCGCTACCAGGTTCCCGTCGGCAAATCCCTGATACACGACATCCCCGTAAATCGAAGGGGACGCCGTACCTCGAATCACCATCTTTTCATCACCACGGCGGGAATAGTGCCAAAGCTCGCGGCCGTCCTTTTCACTAAAACAATAAATCTCCTCAGCGCTGGTACTGGCACAAACCTTTTCGCGTTGAATCGCCGGAGGCGACAGCCACTCCGACTGAATCTTCACGGTCCATGAAACGACCCCGTCACGAGCGTTTAGTGCGGTCAGAAATCCGCCCGTATCACCCACAAACAGCTTAGATCTGCCGTAGCTCAAGGCGCCGGAAACTCCGAACTTCACCCGGGTTTCCCACACCGGTATCCCCTCCGCCCGCTTCAATGCGCGTACCAACCCCTGACTGTTAGCGATGTACAGGAGATCCCCCACGACCAGCGGGCGAGTCGACTCCTGGGAGATAATCTCAAATTTGCGTTCTTCGTGAGTCGAGAGCGTCCAGGAGTTGATCATGGGAACCCAGCCGGCCGCAGCTGCGAATGTGGAAAGTAAAAGAAAAAGCGGGATAACACTCATCGAACCGATGAACTCCTTAGTTAAGCCTTCGGGGCGAAGCTTGGGCTCTTGAGCCTGCGAAGCCCATTTTTTGCAAGCTTTGAATACTCGGAGCTCGCAAAATCGACGGTGATTTTAAGATAAGTGCTCTCGGCCAGCGCGACATTCCCATGGGTTTCATAAGCCCCCGCGAGCTTGAAAAGCGCGAAGGGTCGGGCATCTCCGGGAAGCTCCGCGGCGATCCGAAATTCGGAAATCGCCAAATCCATTTGCGCGCCCAGTTCCAGTGCGGACCCGTAATTGATACCCAGGAGCTGTTTTTCAGTGGGAAGTAGACCGGAGAATTTCCGCGCCTTCGCGTACCAATCGGCCGATTCATTGGAGATTGGTTTGGCCTTTTCCGCGTCCGTAAATGACAACTTGCGGGAGTCGTCAAACAGGTGGTCGGCAACACGGACTGCGGCAATAAATCCAGGACGTAGGCCCGAGTGGGCTTCATAAACCTTCTTATACTCCTCCCAACGTTTCGCCTCATCCAACTTTTCCGCCGCGTGGAGCGCGGTCCACCCCCGGGTCAATCGTTTGGACTGCCAGGAGTCGTAACCATAAAATGCCACCACGCCCGTGGCCGTAAGGGAAAGCATCAATACGAAAAAGGACCTGCGTTCCAAAAGGAAACCCAGAACGGTACTTCCCTTTTTTACAAATGCATCCGGAGTGCGAAGCTCTTTTCTGTCGATGCGCGGCGGTTTATTCAAACGTTTGGCTCCTATTTTTCAAACGAGGATACTCCAAAACGAGCCCAAGTCAAAACGGTCTCGGGCGACCCTCCGACTTTAAACGATTGAACTTGCCGGACTTTTTGAAACCGCTACAATGGTTGCCAGAGTAAATTGAGGCACAGGTGGTTATTCATGAAGAAAATCGGTCTGGTACTGGCATTTTCAGTTGTCGCAAATCTCTCGGCCAAGAATCTCGAATCCCGCTTTGGATTCGGTGTCGCCAGCACCGGATTCAACGACCTGGCCGCCATGAGCCTGCGGTACCATTTCGACTCGTTTCTGAGCACCGCATTCCAGGTCGGGTTTAATACCGACGATTCAAACAACTCGATCCGAATTGGAGCGAAAATTTGCAGAAACGTGTCGATGGAGGAGAATGTCAATTTTTATCTCGGTGCTGGCCTATTCACGATTGCGGACAAACAGAAAGACTCGACTTTGAGCGGAGGGATCGAACTCGACGGAATATTTGGAATCGAGTTTTTTCTCTCCGGCCTCCCCTCGCTCGGAATTTCCGTCGAGACGGGACTGGCCCTGCGCTCACTGCGAAGCGTTACTTTCCAGGCGTTCGGTTCAGCATTCGGCGGCGCCGGTATTCACTATTATTTTTAGGTTCATAGTCGACAAGTGACAACCGAATAGGCGGGAAAGTTTAGCCCCGTTTTTTCTTGGGTTTTGGTGACTCCCAACGGGTGAAACGACCGCTTGCCACTTCCTTTTCAGCACTTTTTAGCTTTTTTAGAATATCAGGCTCCGTTTCCAGAATATCCAAAGTTTCCAATATCGACTCGTATTCCTCAAACGGAATCAAGGCGCTCACCGGCACCGAATCTTTGACAACAACAAAAGACTCACCCAGTTCTACATTTCTGCGCGATAACTCCAGGAGTTTTTGTTTAGCCTCCGTAATCGAAATAATTTGTGCCATCGTTACCTCCTCAGTCGTTCATAAGCTTCTTTACGGTGGTGAATTCTCAAGATACTCACCACCACCTCTTGTTTGTGAATCGTGTAAATAACTCGATAGATACCGACTCGAAATGACCAATAACCCTTAAGATCCCCACGAAGGCTTTTTCCTTGGCGGGGGTCCTGCTGAATCAGGGAAAGTGCGTTATCCACCTGCACTCGATGTTTCCCGGTCAACTCTTGGTAAAATTCACCAGCCTGTTTCGAAAGGCGAATGGCCCACATAGTGGACATTATAATGGACAGTTAAAAAATAATCAAATCGCAGGAGTTGGGCCATTCAAGACGAGGGTCGGCAATGGCGACCTGCACCGACCCATCCGCCCTGAATTCCACGAGAATACGCTGTCTACGTTCTGCGTATCGACGCATGACGGCGTTAGCGGTTATAATATAATTGACGTTTTTATTGAGCCTTTATGCTGCATCGCAACCTAATTCCGCTGTTGGTTTTAGCGACGTTTCTACTCATTCCTCCACTCGCATGGGCTGAGAGCCAGGAGAACGAGTACAAGGGCATCACCGACCCTTTCGGGGATCCCGCTAACTACGAATTTGCCGAGGATGAAAAAGAGGACAAGGAGTTTTTCCATTTGGGACGCTACCTCATGTTCGGTTTCGATGTCGGCGCGGGCATTTTTACGATGGGGCTCGGGCGCAACACCGATGCCGCATTTTATGGCGGCGCCCGCTTGATCTACTTTTTCGACAAACACATCGGCTTCGAAGTGGCGGCCCATTACGCCCGCCACTTGGGCCAGATTTCCAATGGCTCATCCATCGCCGAATTGGACGTACAGCTCATCCCTCTTACCGGCGCATTTCGTTATTATTTTGAGACCAAGGAGTCGCCGAGGGCCTTGGCAATCGCTAACCCTTACGTCGTCATGGGCGCGGGCTCCTATTACAGATCCCAGCGGCCGACCAGTGATCCGGGCTCCATTATCAGCGGAGAGAGCGAGGGCACTAACTTTGGCCTCCAGGCCGGGGGCGGGCTCGAATTCAGTATTTACCGACGACACGTCTACCTGGGCATCGATTTCCGCTACCACGCCGTGTTTTTCGAGGATGAAGATGGCATCGTCGACTCAAATACCGGCCAATTAACCATATCCGGTGACGACCGTTCCGGAGACTACATTACCTCGGCACTGACCCTCACCTATAATTTCTGATACCCACCCTGCAATTGATGCCACCGTAATCGTTGACGCTATTCACTGGAGCCACAATGATAGCCCGGTGTCGCGCGTGCCGGTTGCTATATTAATTCTCTTATTAATTCCGTGTTGGGTCATCGCATGGCTTTACGAGGTCGACATTCGCACCGCCTATTCGGCCATCTCGCGAATCCCCACGGAGCTCGGCTCGATCTACGGCCCGGCGCGCGGCCCCGAGCTCGGGCGCTATTTTTATCCTCCGTTTACGCTCGTTCTTTTTTCACCGCTTTCCAGGCTCCCGTTTCTGGAGTTCAAGTTGGTTTGGATGGCGCTCCAAACCGCAAGTTACGGCGTGTTTTGGTGGTGTCTTTATAAACTTTACCCGACCATCTTCCGCTCTCCTTGGCCCGCAGTCTGCGTAATCGTCATCGCCATCAACCCTATTCATAATAATTTTCAGAGCAACAATATCCAGATATGGCTCGCGGCAATTCTGCTCGCAGCGGAATTGATGTCCCGTGCGGAGTCTCGGAGGACCGCATTTTCCGCGGGGCTTTTGGTCGCGCTCACCGTACACATCAAGGTATATCCTGTGTTTCTGGCGCTTTACTATTTTCTGACCGCGTGCCGTTCCATGCGGTGGGGAATCCTGTCGGGCGGTCTGATTTTCCTTGTCTTACCATTTGGTTTTTTCTCACCCGAGTCCGCAGTCTCACTCTACCGGGGTTTTTTCGCGAACCTGACCACCTATGGCGCCGAAAACTCCCTCACGGTGGTTCCCGATATTCTGTGCCTTCCCTCGCTGATCGCCCGAACACTTTCGGCGTGGTTAACACCGACCCAGATCGCATCCACCACCGCCATGATCACGAGCGTGGTAAGTGGCGCTTTCCTGTTATGGGCGTGGCGCAGGCGATCCAAACCCACTCCGACCACGTGGGAGATGGCCTGGCTGCTCATGGCCCTCTTGAACCCAAGCACCCGGGTTCACTATTTTATTTTTTATGTGCCGGCCTTCTGCCTCTGGACGCAGTCATTGTCCCGAAAAAACATTCTCAATTCCGCAGCTTTTGCGACAAGCGTGGCCCTCATCGCATTCACCACAGAGTTTGTCGTGGGCAAGAGCCTCAACAATCGCCTGGAACAATTGAGTTTACCCACCTGGGGCATCTTGATTCTGGCGGCCGGAGTATTCTCCCGGATCCGGAACCAGAGTAATTCTAGCCACCCGCAATTTATGTAGTGTTTGACACTACATCTTGTAGTGTGATACACTACAAACGGAATGCACGAAATCACCTTTGATTGGGATCAGTGGAATATCCAAAAGAACGAGGGTAAGCATGGTGTTTCGCGTATGGAAACCGAGAGTGCCTTCTTCGATCCGCGGTATCGACTGTTTGAAGACCGCAAGCACTCCAGTCCTTCCGAGAAGAGATTTATCCTTTATGGTAAGAGTTTGGAACAGAGAATTCTCATGGTTGGATTTACGTTAAGGCGGACCCAGGTAAGAGTGATTACGGCCAGGCCCGCTTCTCGAAGAGAAAGGGAACTCTATGAAAAAGAAACCACGAAGTAAGCCTCGTTTATTGAGTGAAATCAAAGCATACGATTCTGCCGATACGTCCAATTGGGTGGACGCTTCAAAGCCTTTAACATTCGAAGATATCGATTTGAAATTGCCAGCAACCGCGCCCACACAGGTAGTCTCGATTAGACTGCCTTCCGCACTATTGAATGAACTCAAGGCAATCGGCTCGCAAAAGGACGTTCCTTATCAGGCCCTGATCAAGTTGTTCCTTTCGGAATCGGTAGCGGAGATGAAGAAGAGGTCTGCGTGAGATTTTGTCTCCACCCTAAACTTTCCAAATCAAACTGATCCCAACGATCACGATCGCCAGCACCAGGCGATACCAGGCAAAAAGTTTCAAGTCCGCGTTTCTAAGATAGATCAAAAGCCCGTGAATGCTGATCAGGCCGAAGACTAGCGAGGTCGAAAAACCGATGAGGCAGTACTCCCATGAAAATTCCGATCCAATGGCCCCCGACAATTTTCGAAACTCGAACAGGCAGGCCCCCAGGGTGATCGGGAATGAGAGCAAAAACGAAAAGCGGGCGGCCGCCTCGCGGGAAAGGCCTATTAGTCGACCCATCGCGAGCGTCGACCCGGAGCGAGACACTCCGGGGATAATCGCAAATGCCTGGGCCAATCCTATAGACATCACATTTCCCAGGGTCAGATCATCCATTTTCTTCAGCCCGGGAAAGCTGGCATCGATCCAATACATGACGAATCCAACCCCGGCGAGCATCACAGCGATCAGAAGTGGCGATCGAAACACAGTCTCCGCGAATTCGTGAAAAAAATAGCCGGCCAGGGCGGCGGGGATGCTCCCCACCACCAGGAACCAAAAGGTAAGACGTGTTCTATCAAACCCGATGTGTCGCTCTATAATGCTGGCACCCCCCGCCTGAACAAGCACAACCCACTCCCTGAAAAAATAAAAAAAAACCGCCAACAGCGTGCCCAGATGCAAAAACACATCGAACACCAGCCCGGGGTCCCTCCAGTTAAACAGCCAAGGAAGAATCACCAGGTGGGCGGAGCTGCTCACCGGAAGGAATTCGGTAACCCCTTGGACAAACCCTAAAATGGCGGCCTGAAAAATTTCCATGCAGAATTATCTCAAAAAAGCGCCAGCCACTACTTGGCTGAAACGATGGGCTTAACGGAATTATAATGCTCAAAGAGCCCTTTCAAAAGCCCAAGATTGATGGCGGGCACGCGGTTGTTATTGGCCCCCTCCATATCCACGGCCCGGGTCATCGAGTTCAGAATTGCCTCTTCGGTGGCCTCGATCACCGCCTTGTAGGCCGGATCGAGGTAGTGGTCCAGTATCATCGTGAATTGAACCTGCGGCTGAGTCGGCTGGCGGGGCACAATGTTTGCCGTTGAAAACCCGATGATAATTTCACCGCTGGAATGGGCGCCATAACTTCCAACCCGACCGATTCCGAGAGCCGCTCGCCGACAAATACGATTTATCTGCATCGATGTCAGCGGCATATCGGTGGCAACGACCGCGATGATAGAGCCGTAACTCGAGGTCCGCCTGGAGTACCCGCCCTGCGTTGCCGCCAGCACCCTGCCAACCGGGTAGCCATCGACACGAAGGTGTTCCATGACTCCAAAATTCGACAGTACCAATACGCCCAGCGTGTAATTCACCTCGCCCATCGGCACGATACGACTCGCCGTTCCGATTCCCCCCTTAAGATCGCAGCAGACCATCCCCGTTCCGGCTCCGACCGCTCCCTCATCGACAGGTCCATCAGTGGCAGATTCCAGCGCCGAAAAAACGGTCTGCGGCTTGATGTGCAAACCAACCGCGTCGTTTAAAAAACTATCGTCGCACTCCCCCACCACCGGGATGATGACCTCCTGAAAATCCCTTATCTGACTGTACTTTTGGGCCATCCATTTGATGATACTGTCGGAAACCCGCCCGACCGACATTGTGTTGGTCAGAGCGAGCGGCGTCTCCAGAAATCCCCATTCCATTATCTGAGTCAGCCCGGTGACTTCACCGGCGCCACTTAAGATGAACCCACCGCTCACCAATTTTTTTTGGTAGATGTCGTCGTTCGGAATGATGACGGTCACGCCCGTTCTCACCGGACCGTTACCGGGCTTTCTGCGCCCGGATCCCTCAATCAGAGTCGAGTGGCCGACCCGAATCCCGGGCACGTCGGTAAGGGCGTTTTTAGGACCCGGCTGATACTCACCAACATGAATTCCCAGATCGCGCAGGCGACACCGTCTGGTGCCTTCGTCCCGATAACGTTCAAACAGATTGCTCACCAGCTGGTTACCTTGGATATACTTCGCCAGCGCTGCACGGCCGGAGTGAAAATTCTTTTGATGAGAAACTCGTAACCCATTCCCTGCCGGTCCGCCATGATGACGAGGTCGCTGAATCCGGGTGCTAAGCCGGGCAGGGGATTAATTTCCAGAAAATAAATATTACCCTTGGCGTCCAGGCGAAAATCGATCCGGGAGACATCCCGACAACCTAACGATCGAAAAACCTTTTTCGCGAAATTGGCTATTCGCCGGTCGATCTCCTTGGGCAGACTCACGGGACAGACATAGCTGCAAAACGGATTTTCGGGATTTTGCTTGGCCTCAAATGAATAGACGGGATACTTTCCCGCGACATTGGAAAATGCGATCTCCATCGGCCCCAGTATTTTGAGTGCGGAATTTCCCAGGATCCCCACCGTAAATTCGCGCCCGTCGATATACTCTTCGCACAATACCGGCGTCTCGAACTTCTTCCAGAGGGTTAATACGGCCTCCTGCAACTCCTCGTGGTTCGAAACGACCGATTTATCATCGATGCCCTTGGACGTCCCCTCGGAGTTGGGCTTCACCATTACCGGGAATCGTAACCCAGAGTCGGTCATGCGTGACGAACCATTATACAGACGAAAATTGGGAGTGAGGATGCCGTCATTGGTCAAGAGCCGCTTGGTGATGGCCTTATCCAGAGTAATAGCGAGGCAGGTGGCATCGCTCCCGGTGTGCTCGATTCCCAACAGATCGCAGACGGCAGGCACCTGGGCCTCGCGCGCCCGCTTGCGCGATCCCTCGGCGATGTTAAAGACAATGTCGATTCGGTTTTCTTTCAGGTTCTCGGATAGATTTCGCGTCGCTTCGACGGGTACTACAGTGGGGGTCGATTTTTCGAGCGCCACGCGGATGGAATCGATCGTCGGCTGCGAGTCGAACTCTGCTTCGAGCTCGTACCCTGGATCGGCCATATCTTTGCGCTTCAGGTTGTAGACCAGCGCCACCCGCGGGTGGCGGTTCGTGAGCAAACGCCGTGGTGATTTAGCGGTCCGAACCCCCGGCTTTACACGCGTCAGAGCCGCTTCGAGGATTTTCAAAATCGTTTGGTTGAAATCGAGTCCTAGAAGTCTGGCCGCCTCGAAAACCCCGGCGCCGGGTTGCAGGCTCGGTAGGGCATTGATCTCCAAGAAATATATTTCGCCGTCGGGCGTAATCCTGAAATCGGCCCTAGCGAAATCCACGACACCCACGGCCGGAATGATTCGTTTCATCATCTCGATGAGCTGGCCGCGAATATGGGACTCGATCTGCGCCGGACACCTGACCGACACCTTATCGTCCAGAAGGTTTTTCAGATCGTAATCATAGATGCCTTCACCACCTTCACTCCCGAAGATGTACTCGAGCGGTTCGAGCACTCCGCCATCGCCAAGACCGGCAATGAAAGGAACGCTCACGTCGCGTCCCGGGATGTACCTCTCCGCCAATACCCCCTGAGGATAGGTTTTGAGCAACTCCACGGCGTACTGGTTGAGCTCCTCGGGATCCCGGCAGAGGGATTTCGATGTAATTCCCTTACTCGACCCCTCGTAGTTGGGTTTCACGAATACCGGGTAGGTCACTTCACGGGCAATATTGGAAATATCTTCCAGGGTCGTGACGAAATGCCCTTCTACGGTGGGAACCTTTCGACTTGCCACCATCTGCTTGGTCAAAAACTTGTCCAGGGTCAGAAAGCAGCCGTAGGGGCCGGAACCCACGTAGGGCAACTGGAGTTGCTCGAACACCGTCGGACCGAGACTCTCCCGCCCGATACCATAGTAGCCCTCGGCCGTATTAAAAATGATGTCCGGCTTGATTTCAGATAGACGCGTGGCCCACCCGAAGGCCGAGACATCGAGCGTCATTTCAACGTCAAAGACCTCGTGCCCGCCCGACACCAGCGCCTGGTGAATCGCCGTCACCGTTTCAGGCGTGTCGAACTCGGCCTGTTCGAGTGAATTGTTGGTTTTACGATTAAATACGAACGCGATCTTCAATGAACCCGCATTTCTCGACTGAAAAAATATTTATCGAGGAATTCCGCGTGCGTGTCAAATCCGAACACCACGTCCATCACCACATCCTCCAGCACCCCTATGACAACCTTCCCCAAACTTTGGTAAGCTAATCGCCGCATGGCAAGCCTTTCCACATTCATTCCCACGCACCTCGATCGCCTGATGAAACCACTCGGCATCGCGTTGGCCGCAATCGTCGTTCTCTTCACCGTTCGAGCGGTCCTGATGCGCTGGCTTAATACAGCAGCAAAGCAAAATCGAGATTCGAAGATTCTGCAGCACAGTATTTTACTTTCTCTCAAGACACCGTCGTTCTTCTGGGTGCTCGCGATTGGCCTTCATTTGGGCGTAACGGTATCGGATCTGCAGGCACGCTACGCGCACCCCATCGTGCTTTCCATCTATGTTCTGCTGGCATTGTCGGTCACGGTCGTGGCGGCCAACTTGGCGGCTGCCATTCTGCGCAGCTTTTATCGCACTCCCGATGGAACTCCGATTCGCAGTGGCCTGGCTTTCGGCATTGTTCGCGGCGCAGTCATGGTACTCGGAACGCTCGTCATCTTCGCAATAGTGGGCGTCCCGATTACGCCGGTGTTGACCGCTCTCGGTGTCGGCGGCTTGGCGGTAGCCCTGGCCTTGAAAGATACGCTGGAGAATTTATTCGCTGGTATCTATTTAATAACCGATGGAACCGCTCGCGTGGGGGATATCGTTCGGCTCGATTCCGGGCAGGAAGGGGCGGTCGATGATATCGGCTGGAGGACCACCCGCATTCGCAACGCCAACAACACGGTCACCATCGTGCCAAACATCAAGCTGTCCCAGAGCATTCTTACCAACTTCAGTCTTCCGGACCGAAAATTAAGTACCTCGCTCAGCATTGCCGTCGCACTAGATAGCGATCTAGAAAAGGTGGAGTCCATTGTTCACGGCGTGCTCAGAGCCGCAACCGAGGATGTGACGGGCGTGCTCTCCAAGCCGGAACCTCTGGTGCGCATCAACCCGGGGACGATGTGGGTGGGAATCGATTACACGATCAGCTTCCATGTGCGCGAGTATTCCGACCTGGGCTTCACCCAGCATGAGATCAAAAAGAGAATCCTGCGCGCGTTCCGAGAAAATGGCGTAGTGGTATCCCAGCAGGCCAAAGTTCACAGTTGAATCGGGTTAGAGCAGAATGCGCGCAAACCTGCGCTTACCACATTGGATGACAAAAACTTTTTTCTCCTCGGGGATAAAATACTCCGCCTCGAGTACCTCGGAATCGATTCGAATCCCCTTCTGAGCGACCAGGCGCTTGCCTTCACTCGTGGTGGCCGCGAATTTCAGCTCGACGAGGAGCTTGGGAATCCAGATGTCTTTGCCGAGCCACTGAAAGCGATACTCCGGCAAATTCTCAGGCACCTCTTTCCGGGAGAAAACCGATTCAAATTGCTCCTTGGCAACCACCGCGAGATTGGCGCCGTGATAGCGACCCACCATCTCCATCGCAAATCGAGCCTTCACATCTTTCGGGTGAAGCTTTCCTTCCGAGAGCTCGGAAAAAATACGATCGATCACGTCGAGGGGTGTGTCGCTGAGCAGTTCATAGTAACGACGCAGGAGCGTGTCGGGCATGCTCATGAGTTTGCCGAACATGTCGTTTGGAGGGTCGGTGACGCCAACAAAGTTATCGAGGCTTTTACTCATCTTCTGAACACCGTCGAGCCCCTCCAAGAGGGGCATGGTGATGCACACCTGGGGCGGAAGCCCTCGATCTTTCATCAATTCCCTACCCAACAGCAGGTTAAATCTCTGATCGCGGCCCCCGAGCTCGACATCGGCCTTCATGACAACCGAATCGTACGCCTGAAGCAGGGGGTAGATGAATTCGTGGAGGCTGATGCTTTGACCCTCCTGATAGCGCTTTTTGAAATCGTCGCGCTCGAGCATGCGAGCTACATTGGCGTGGCTGGTGAGCTTGATAAAATCATGCGCCGTCAGTGTCTCGAGCCACTCGCTGTTGAACTGGATCCGCGTCTTCTGGGGATCTAATATTTTAAATACCTGATTTTTATAGGTCTCGGCGTTGGCATCCACCTGGCTTCGGGTGAGCTGCGGCCGCGTCTTGGATTTTCCGGACGGGTCACCCACCATTCCGGTGAAATCGCCGATAAGAAAAACCACCTGATGTCCGAATTGCTGAAACTGCGCCAGTTTTTGGATGAGCACGGTGTGGCCGAGGTGAAGATCCGGTGCTGTGGGATCAAATCCCGCCTTAATCGTCAGGGGTTGTCCTGTTTTTAAAGACTCCTCGAGTTTTTCAATCAAATCCTTTTCCAGGAGGATTTCATCCACGCCTCGACGAATATGCTCCAGCTGCTTCTTTACGGTGGTTTTAGTCATTGGACTGGTCACGTCGCTGTTTTCCGTCACGGTCGCGGCGATCTTGGCCGCCATCTTCATTGCCCTGGTCGTCGGATGGCCCGAGCGATACGGTTGCGCGCACACGCTCTATCGCCTTGGCCTCTCGATTGGCGCCCAATGTGATGACGACGCAGCTAATTCCAGGATTCAGAGTTGCTGTTTTGAACTGCACGGGGCGTTTGGTCAGATAGCGCTGCAGGATCTCCTCAGGGACCATCCCGATAACCGAATCGAATGCCCCGCTCATGCCAATATCAGTGATAAAAGCTGTTTTTTTGGGCAGCAACCGCTCATCGGCCGTCTGCACGTGGGAGTGGGTCCCCACGACAGCAGAAACACGCCCGTCCAGAAACCAGCCCATCGCGGTCTTTTCACTGGTCGCATCCGCATGAAAATCGACGACAACCGGCGTGGATTCGTGAACTTGGTCCAACTCCTCTTCAATGGCTGAAAAAGGACACTGTACGGAATCCATGAAAACCCTGCCGAGCGCATTAATGATGTACAGGCACTGACCCTTCTCGTTTTTGAAGAGCTTTCCGCCGCTGCCCGGACACGGGCGACGACGAGTAGACGGAAGGTTAATCGGGCGAAGAATACGGTCTTCGTGCTCCAGGATCTGATAGATCTCCCTGTTATCCCAGATGTGGTTGCCCGAGGTCATGCCGTGAAATCCCAGACCCAGAATTTCGTTCGCGGTTTTCCAGTTGGTGCCCTTCCCACCGGCAAGATTTTCCGCGTTTCCAAAAATGAAATCGGGCTTAAATCGATCCCTCAGCCCCGGAAGCGCGGCTGCAACGGCTCTACGGCCGGGTTTCCCAAAGATGTCACCGAAGTATAGAACGACCATGCGGCAGCATGGTACAGCGTCCCACAAGAATTACAATGCCGGCTTTTGTATCTCGCGGACTAACACTCGCTATTCTTCAGCCCGAATCTAGCTGACAATTCCGCCTTCCGTGCACACGTACCGCATCCGAACATCGTGAGGCTCCTGCGGCAGTATGCCCTCAATTATCTGTGCCGACCAGGCAATGCCAATCGTGATAACCCCCGGCGCCAGTCCGCACAGATACCGATCGTAAAAACCCAAACCCGATCCCAAACGTGCACCGTGGCGATCGAATCGTAGGCCCGGAACCAGAATAACGTCGCCCGCTGCGAACTCGATTCGTCTTTCCGGAATCTCGGGGGGCTCTAAAATGCCAGCATAACCCGCCGTTAATTCAGTTAACTTCTGAACCGAAAAGAATTTCAGGGTTTTTCCATCAACGCGGGCGAATGCAACGTCTAGTAATCGCCCCGTGGCAAATTCGCTCAGATCGGGTTCGCGGGGGCGCGCAGCAAAAACCCCCAGCCGCTTAGCTAGTTTGATCTTTTCAAAATGGGCTAGGTGGCCGCAAATACGGGCAGAAAGTTCGGTTCGTCGCTGCCCTTCGGGAAGCGAAAGTCCCTTCAAGCGCCTGAGCGACGCCTTGGTTTCTATCATCGCGACGCTGACGATCCGGAGCGCTTCAACTCCCCCTCAACCCTTTCAAGCAATTTTTGGGCTCGATTGACGACCCCATTTCGGGTGTCGATGCCACGGCGTTTCTGCTTGATGTATTCACTTGCCAGGTCCAAGGCCACCAACATCGCCGCCTTTTGAATGTTGAGTCCGGGCGTTTTCTTCCGAATAGATTCGACTCGCCGGCGAACGAGCTCGGACACCTCGTTGAGATGCTCCGCCGGCTCCTCACCGGTCAAAACGTATTTTTGTCCCGCGATAACGATTTCAATGGATGCCATCGGTGCCTCCCGCCTTGTGAACAAACTCTTTCATTAGAGTATTACAAGACAGCGACCTGATCAATTTTTCCAAACACCGAGACGCCCTCATGAAAAACCTCCATTTCCACGTGATCGCCCGGTTTTAACCACGGTGAGATCGGTTTGCCGCCATCTAACACTTCCTGGAAGCGTTTTTCCGTGATGCAGGCAAATCCTCGGCTCTTGTCCTCGTTGGAGACGGTTCCGCTACCGACGATGGTGCCGGCCGACAGCGGTCGGGTTCGGCTCGCGTGGGCTACCAGGTCCATGAATGAAAAATGCATTTCGCGCCCGTTCGGGGCTCCAAAATGCGTTCCATTGAATTGCACGCTGAGATCCAGCGCCAATCGGCCATCTTTCCAAACAGCACCCAGCTCATCGGGGGTAATCACCACCGGGGCATAAGCCGAGTTGGGCTTTGATTGCAAAAAACCGAACTTCGACTCTATCTCCACCTTCACGATTTCGCGGTAGGTAATGTCGTTAAACAATGTGAGCAGCGCGATTTTAGAGCCGCATTCGATTGCAGGCGTGGCTCTATCGACCCGTGTCGTAATCACGGCGAACTCACCTTCGAAATCCCCGCCGAATGCGGAATCCATGAGTTCCAGAGGAGCGTAGGCCGACAGCGCGTTGTCGGCCACCCCTTGATACATGAGCGGCGTTACTTTCGCCGAAAGCGGCATCTCATCGCCTCGAGCTTTTCTGGCCCGGACGACGTGTGACAAAAAGGCACTGCCGTCAAAAAATCCGGGCGCGTTGGCAATCGGGGCTAGGCATTTTTTCAGATCGAAATCGAAGGCGTCGCGCATTTTGCCGGCGTTTAACAATCGATAGATGTTTTCCAACTTCGGGTGTATCTCGTCCCAATCATCCAGAGCATCCACTAACGAGGTAAAAAGTTTCGATTCCGGTTTCGCCGCATATTTGAGATCTCGCGAGACCACAACAAGCTCTCCGTTGCGCTGGCGGTGTGTTTTGTCAAAAGGCGACGGGTAGCTGGCAAGTTTCATGAGTTAACTCCCATCACTTTTTTCAACGATTCCGCAGGCTCGTCAAGGGAACAACTTCCAAAGGCGCCCCCGTGCAGTCGACGCGCCTCTTCAATTCCGGCAATTGTCAGAGAATGGCCTTTCCATTTCAGCTCACCGGTAGAAAACTCAAAGGCGGTCACCTTCTGTTCGGTCAGGCACTCTTGGATTTCGGCCTGAGAGAGGCCGTCGGAGAAATGCAGGTTGAGCGCGGCCAAAAGATTGATAAACCCGAAATTGTCGGCGTGTGACACCGCTTCATGCAAACCCTGGGTCGCTTTGAATTTCAGACCGTGAAGTTTCGCGCACTCCAGCGAGAATGCGACCAAATCGGCGGGCGGAACGGTGGCACCGCCGGTTCGAATCTTCAGGCCGAATTGAACTCCGTCCATTTGGCGAAGCCGACTCAATTCACCCACTCTATCCAGATCCGTTGGAGTCGGCGTCACCTCTACAAAAACCGTAAAAGGCACGAGTGCCTCGACTGCCGTGCGCGCCAGTGTCCTTTGCCACCCCGACACGAGGTCCGGAGTCTCCGGAGCTTTCCATTCGTAACTGAGGGCGCGCTTTCTCAACGGGCTCTCGAATTCACTGCGATTAAACTGTGCGAGCTTCGCCAAGTCGGACTCCACGACACCCCAGGGATCGCCCTGTGATGCAAGTACGGTAAAATTCCACGGCGAGCCGTCGGCGCCGTGATCAAAAAGCAGGCGATCGGTTACCTGAGAAAACTCGGCCATCGGCAAAACGACTCGATTCATCATCCACGAAACAGCGCCGGTATGCCGGTAGGCCGCCGCTTTAGTCAGAGTTTCGAGGAAGCTGAGCTTTGCCGGGGGAAACATTCCAGCAAAATCGACAGTTCCCGCAAGGAGCGCCTCGAAGGCTCGATAATTCGTCCTCATCGCGCGCGGCGCTTTTTTGCGGCCGCCGGTAGGTGGGCTATGTTATCTGTAGTGATGCCAATGGACGCGCTGCCGCGTGCACCAGACGATGCAATGTAAGTTGCCTCCACGATCTCTAACGCGCGAATACCGTCGTCGATGGTAGCGATAGCGGAAGATCGCCCCGCAAGTTCGCCTTTGAGGGCCTTTAGCTCCTGCCGCCACGATGAATCGGTTCCGGCAAAACTTTCGGTCTCCACCTTGGGCGCACCCCGAACGCGATCCACACGAACGATGCGCAACATCTCGTCACCGTAGCTGCCGCCCAATCCCTCGACCTCAATCTTCCCCGTGGTTCCATAGACCTCGAAATCGAAAAGATTTTTCCATTCGGTACTGCTGGCGTGCAACCACGCATACCGCCGTTCGTCTCGCCCCTTCAGAAACAGAAACGCATTATCATCGACTGGCATCTTCCAGAAGAGTGTGTCGACCTTGCCGAATTCCAGATCGAATTCGCCGCCCATCCAACGGCACAGATCGATGAGATGAACCCCCTGATCGATGAGCTCCCCGCCCCCCGAAATGGCCGGGTCGGCTCGCCATTCCTTTTCGTACCCGATTCGGCCGCCATGGCCGTAGCGCGCGCGGAAATAGAGAATCTCACCGATTTCACCGTTTGCCACCAAAGTCTTCGCCTGCCAGATCGCCGGGTGAAATCGGTGATTAAATCCGATGCGGGCGATTCTGTCGGCCTTTTTAGCGGTCGCCGCCACCTTTTTGAGCTCGGCCACCGATCGGCCGCCAGGCTTTTCGATCAGGACATGCTTTCCCAATTCCAGCGCGGCACAGGCGCACTCGCTTAATACATCGTTAGTCGTCGAAATGATGACGAGTTGGATGTCGTTGCGCTTAACCAGATCCCGCCAGTCATCATGCGGTTCGGCATCAAAGATTCGTGCCAGCTCCTTCGCCCGATCCAGCTGCTTATCGGCCACTGCCACTAGCGTGCCATTAACCTCCTCGACAGCGTCCGCGCGCTTGCGCCCAATCAGGCCCGCTCCGACTATTCCAACTCCCATTTCCATCAATTAAACCTCGCCTTTTCCCCAGCGCACCGAAAAAGATTAACCGAAATCGGTCTTACCGTCGATGGCGCCTGGATCACGGGAACCATTCCCACGTAACCCGGAGCAGTGCATCATAGCAACGCGTCTAACGCAAACACTCTCCGTAGGTGCAGATTATTTTAGTTTTTTTGGTTTTCTACCGACAAGTAGATCGGCAAATAGAAGCGCGCCCCCCGTCGGAGACTCCCATGCAAAGCATCCTTTCAGTCGATGTAGAGGACTGGTTTCACATTCTCGAGGTGAACTCCAGCCCTCGCTTTGAATTATGGGCGCGGTTAGAGTCGCGTGTTGAACGGAACGTGATGCGCCTGCTCGATGAGTTTGATATCAACGGCATCAAGGTGACCTGCTTTTTTTTGGGTTGGGTCGCTGAGAGATTCCCGCACTTGGTTTTGGAGGTCGCGCGTCGGGGGCACGAAATCGCGTCACACGGTTATTCGCACCGGCTCATCTACACGCAGTCTCGCCAGGAGTTCAGAGAAGACATTCGAAAAGCCAAGGACATTCTGGAAAACACTACCGGAACTCCCGTCCTAGGGTACAGAGCACCGGGATTTTCAATCGTGAAATCAACGATCTGGGCGCTAGAAGAGCTCGTCACCGCCGGCCACCAATACGACTCCTCGATATTCCCCACGGGACGCGGCCACGGGGGATTGGTCGGTGCCGAAACGTCGCCTCACTCCATCGCCACTCCAAGCGGCGCAATTTTTGAATTCCCCATCTCAGTCGCCAATTTTCTGGGACGGAAGATTTGCTTTTTTGGGGGGGGATACCTCCGGCTGTTTCCCTACTCGCTGATTCGACGAATGTCTCACACTGTGCATGCCGACGGAAGGCCCGTCGTATACTATGTTCACCCGAGAGAGATCGATCCCTCGCACCCCAGACTTCCCATGGGCCCCTTTCGTAAATTTAAGTCCTATTTAAATCTTAATAGTACGATGCCCAAGTTGTCGGCACTACTCCGGGACCAGGAGCTAACGACATTTCAAAACTGGCTCGCGACACACGCTCAGGAGTTTCTACTATCCCAGAACTCTCAGTGGCCTCAGGAACTTCAGAGTTCTCGAGAGCATGGGCTCGCCGCCTAATAATGGAAACCATCGACATTCGCCCATTTCACATTTCCGACCGAGAGAATATTCTTATCCTCTTCAGGGATGTTTTCGGATCCAGTCGGACCCCCGAATGGTGGGACTGGCAATTTATCAAGAACCCATTTTCGCGCCCGATCATTTGGCTCGCTGAAACGCCCGAAAAAACCCTGGTGGGACATTACAGCCTCATTCCCGTTCCCCTGTGGAATAAGGGGGCGCTTCGAAAGGCAGGGTTTTCGATTCACAGTATGATTCATCCAAATTATCAACGTCGCGGACTACTGCAAAGATTGGCTGCTTCGGCGGAACAACAGCTGGCCCAGGACGGCATTGAACTCGGCGCGACATTTCTCAACGACAACTCCCTTCCCGTCTATACCGATCGGCTTGGCTGGCACGAAATTACCGGCGGCCTGCCAATCTATGTTCGAGTGCTGGATGCCAGTCCGCTCATCGAAAGATATTGGAAGGCCTCCGGCTGGACACGAATGCTGCACCGATACACCACGCTTGTTGCGAATGCTCTGCTGGCACCGCCGTTGCCAGCGAATTGTGGGCCCAACACAATTGTTAAATTGGATAACTTTGACGAACGAGTCGATACGCTTTGGCAATCAATTCGACGTCATATTACTTTCGGAACGGATAGGAATTCGAATTACCTGAATTGGCGCATATCCGACAACCCCAACAAGTACCAGATTTATGGCTATCTATCGGGAGAGGATCTGAAAGGACTTATAGTCACGCGATGCGATCGCAAATTCGGCTCCAATTTGGGTTACATCGTCGAACTCATGTTCGAGCCGCAAGAGCCCGCGATCGGTAAATCCCTTCTGGAGTTCGGCCTTCGGAAATTTTTGGACTCAGGCGTTCATCTCGTCACGGCGCTTGGATGCAAGCCTCTGGGAACTCACACACTGTTTACGCAGTGTGGATTTCGACAACCTCCGAAATGGCTCATGCCTCACGACGTCCATTTCTGCCTGAGAGACAACACTGCGTCCAACGCGCGCTCACCTGACGTTCAGTTGCTTTCTCTGGACCGATGGTACCTGAGCTGGTCGGATCATGACGTTGTGTAAAGCATCTAAAACATAACTCTCAAGTTTTCGCCCCAGCCATCCGATACCACAGAGTAAGCCAAGTAAGTCAGCTAACCTTTTCTAGAAGGAGAAGTATATGAGTACTCCTTTTAGTCGTCCTGAGTTTTTCAATGAGGACGATCAAATCGAACGGACACGGTGTGTGCAGGTAGAAAAGTACGATAGGTGTACCTTCTGCCAAAGCAAGCTCGTGTTCAGCCACGACCTCAACATTAGTTACTTTCAGGTAATCGAGACGAGTCGATGCCCGGGATGCGGGGTGACCATGCACCCGAAGCGATTCACGTTACACTGAACACTCGAAATACTTCGCCCGCGGTGAGTGAGGTAAAGAACGCGGCGAATAGTTTGGCGAGTGTTCCCGAGGAGACGTGTGCGATTCCCGCGAGAGCAATTCCGGCAAAAAGCAGTCGAGTCGATGTGTTGGCCACGCTCGAAAAAGCCAAAACCACACCCATGGCATAGATCGGGATGAGCCGGTTGAGCCACGTCGTGTGGCTGGCAAGGCTTAACACGGCGCCGATGAGAAACACGATCAGCGAGATGACCGGGCCAGCGCCCGACATTTGCCAACCCATCGAAAGTCCGGCGACCCACTGACCCGGGGAGTAGAGGAGACTCGCCAGCGCGCTCCCGCCAATAGATGGAATCGCGTGTCGGTACCACTCCCAACGCATGCCGATGCCCACCGCGAGCGGAACTCCTAAAAACACGGCGCGCTTCACCACCTGGGCCAACTGAAAGTGACGCTGGTAATACCAGAATATGCCTGCCAGAAGCGGCAACCAACCGAGCACAATCCAGTCACCCAACGCAAGTAGACCAATGGCGCCCCCGGCGAGAAACCACTGATTGTCCAGAGCGCGCCTCAGCATGATTGCGGTCATGCACAATGAAAATGATAGTGATGAGCCAAGCGACATCTCATAGCTGGACGGAAACACTAAGATGAGCAAAACGCCCCAGAGTGCAGTGTCGAGGAGTACCATGCGACTGAGCAGAATATAGATTTCGAAAAGAAACAGGAGAAAAAACGCGTTGGAAATCACCAGCGTCGAAGCAATCGCGCCCATCGGGAATAGCTCCATCCAGCCACGGACGACCCAGAAGAACGGGTACCGGTTTTCAGCAAAAACCTGGTTCAGCGGAACCCCGGCCAGGCGTTCCACGAGATCGATCTCGGCGACTCGATGGAGACGTTGGTTCAACTCACCCACCAATACAGCGGAAGACTCAATTTTCCAACTGCGAATCCCGCCAAGACCCTTTACATCGAGCCGTAGATTGAGCGCATAATTGACAGCAAGAAGCGCTACGGCGGTAAGCACCATACGGTGCACCGCGAACCCGAGTATTATTTTCCACATCTTAGAAATTATAACATATACAGGACTTTGTTAATTCGGGCGCTGCAGTCCCGCCAGAATCGTCGCCACCAGGGCGGCTGTTTCGCAACGCAGTCGATTCTGCCCAAGACCCATTAGCAAGGCTCCGGCGCCCTGAATTCGCCGATTTTCGTCGTCGCTCCACCCACCCTCGGCTCCGACCAGGATTGAGATCCCATCCGATGGCAGCGTAGGGAGCGATTCGATACGGTGGGCTTCGCTACAAAAGAAAAGAGGGGACCTATTCGATCGTGCGGAGATGAAATCCCCAAGCGCCATAGGATCCATCAATTCTGGAACGTGGAGTCTCTCGCATTGTTTGCACACCTCAAGAACAACGCGCTCCCAGCGATTGCGATTCCAGAACGAAGCCGGCTGGCTATGCTGAGTCAGGAGCGGCTGAAAACACGTAACGCCAATTTCGGTGCAACGTTTGATGATGAATTCCAAGGCCGGCCCCTTCGGAAGCCCAAAGGCCAATGTCAGGGTGACTGGCGCGGGAGTAACACTCACCGACTCAATCGTTGCGGTCAAAAGGCCGTTCGTGATCATTGCGATTCGCGCCGTAGCCAACCCGCCCCTGCCGTCAATCAGCAGAATTGGATCCAGGATTTTGGCTCGAAACACCTTCAAGGCGTGGTGTGATTCGTTGGAATCGAGAGTGACCGATTGCCCGGTCACAAAAGGGCCCCTATTTAGAAAACGATTCATGATAAACCACGACTCGATTTCTACCAGTTTCCTTGGCCTTATACAGAGCGCGATCGGCCGCGTGGATAATGGATTCCGCGTCTTCAGCGTGCAGAGGGTAACCTGCCAAACCGACGCTCAACGTGAGGTATGCCGGTTTCCTTTCGCCCTGAAATCCATTGCGCTCTACCTGGGAGCGCAAGCGTTCGCAAATTTCCTGACCGGATTGAAGATGGGTTTCCGGAAACAAAATCAAAAATTCTTCGCCGCCGTAACGGCAAAGCGAATCCGATTTGCGCAAATTGGCCGAAAAAATCTGAACGACCTTTTTCAACGCCTCGTCTCCGGCCAGATGGCCTTCCATGTCATTGAACTCTTTAAAATGATCGAGGTCTACCATGGCTACACCAATCGGCCGGCGATGGCGCTTCGAACGCTCGATCTCCTCTTGAAGTTTTGCATAAAACGGCCGGCGATTGAGCGTTTTGGTCAGCGGGTCGGTCATTGCCAACTCGGACAACCTTTCATTGGCCTCTCGAAGCTCCTGGGTGCGATCGCGAACCGTCGCTTCAAGACTGACGTTGAGCTGTCGAAGCTCGGCCTCTTTCGCGGTCAGCTCGCGAACCAAACTTTCATTCTTTTTAAGAATTTCGTGGTGGGTGACCGCCTGTTTCACTATTCCGACCAGCTCCTGATTGTCCCAGGGCTTGGTGACATAGCGATAGATTTCCGCCCGATTGATCGCCTCTAAAATTTCTCGCGTTTCTGGAAATGCTGTAAGGACAATTCGGGTTGTCAGGGGTGAAATCTTGGCGGCCCGGGTTAAAAATTCGGTTCCCAGCATCTGGGGCATTCGCTGATCGGAGATGACGCTGGCAAACTGACGCGCCTTCAAGAGTTCCAATCCCCGTACCGGATCGGATTCGCTTACGATGTCAAATTGAGGGCGCAGCGTTCGCTCCAACGCACGCAAATTATCCACCTCGTCATCTACAATGAGTACCTGCATCGGAGGAAAGAATACACTAGAAAACAAAATGGAGCGACTAGGGTGTACGGTCCAGGAAGGCCGTTCTGGACTCGCCCAGAGCCTAGTCGCTCTGAGTCATTAACATGCAATGATACAGCCAACTCGTCGAAAATCGAAAAGGCTCAATGGCCTTCTCAGCGCATCCTGGGTGAATACACGCATCCCGAAAAGTGTGTATTCTCAGGTCGTATTCATTCGGATGGCCATAAAATTGACGGTAGCGGGGCAAAAACGGATAATCTCTTCTTAAATATGCAACTATGAAAAAGTTACTTCGACTCGGTGTTTTGCTGTGGGGGATTAATCTGTGGCAGCCAATTATCGCCAAAAACGCCCTAGCCACCGATTTCACCCCAAAAATCGCAAAGGAAATCAGGGCAATCCTACAGCCCCATAAGAATACCGCCCTAGAATTCGGAGTTATGGCCCAATCGCTTGAAAAAGGGGACACCCTGTTTGAGGCCCACGCCGACAAACAGCTCATTCCTGCAAGTGTGAACAAGGTTGTTACCGCGTACGCGGCGCTCAAGCGGCTAAAACCAACCGCCACTTTTAAGACTACGGTGTTCGCCACCGGGAGCATTCGGGACGGCAATCTGCTGGGTGATATATTCCTGAAAGGTGGCGGCGATCCGAGTCTGGTGTCCGAGCGCATGTGGATGCTCGTCAACGACCTGTACCGCTCGGGAATCCGGATCATTTCCGGAAACATTGTGGGGGATTCGTCTTACTTTGATTTCGAACGTAACCCCGATTCGCGCCCCAAATATTTAAAGGATCAGGCATTTGCCGCACCGATTGGCGCGCTTTCCTTTAACTTCAACACCACCACCATTTATGTAAAAGCCGCGGAGAAACCGGGCGTACCCCCTATCGTATTCATCGATCCGGAGAACCCCTATATCGATGTGGTGAATCAGGCTTTAACCGGTAAAGCCGGATCGAATAATTCGTTGGTGGCAATGCGCCTCGATTATGTAAAGGGAGTTCTGGGAGATACGGTGCTCCTTAGGGGGTCGCTTCCCCTGGACGCTAAGGAGTCTCGCTTTTACCGTAATATCGTAAACCCGGGGCTTTACGCCGGGCACATGTTCAAAACTTTTCTTGAGGCACGGGGGATGAAGGTCCAGGGAAATATCATCGAGGGCACCGTTCCCGAAAATGCCAGGCAGCTGATGGAGTTCGAGTCGCTGCCGCTGTGGCAGGTTATCTGGGGAATGAACAAGTTTTCCAACAACTTTGTGGCCGACCAATTGTTGAAAAAACTGGGAGCGGATACCTGGGGCGCGCCCGGTACCCTCGCCAAAGGTCTTTCCGCCGTGGAAGAGGCACTGGAAGATATCGGAATAAAAAAGGGTTCCTATGCCATGGCCGATGGGAGTGGCCTCACCCGCGATTCCCATTTTAGCGCCAGGCAACTCCTGACTGTCCTCAGGGCGGCCCACAAGGACTTTGCAATCTCCCACGAATTCGTGGCGTCGCTGGCCATTGCCGGCCAGGATGGATCGCTTCGTCGACGATTTTCCAGCGTGAAGGAGACTGATGGAACCTTCTTAAGAGCCAAAACCGGCAGTCTCGATGGCGTGTCGAGTCTGGCAGGCTACACGGTTTCGGGAGATGGAGAAGACATCGTTTTTGTCGTACTGCTCAACGACAGAAAATTGAGGTACGGATCGATGATCGAATGGCGCGATAAAATTGCCAAGGTCTTCCATGAGTATCGCCGGGAAAAGAAGCCGTGATCCTAACCGGACTCGATCGATTTTGCGAAAAGGAGTTCACACGCTTTCAAGGAATGCGCCTGGGACTGCTTTGCAACCAGGCATCGGTTAGTCGCAGCTTATCCCATGCTTCGGATCTGCTCGCGCAAAAAAAACTTAAACTCGATCTCAAGCTATTCTTCGGCCCCCAGCATGGGATTCGGGGCGAAAAGCAGGATAACATGGTCGAGTCGGATGATTTTATCGACTCAAGGACCCGCCTTCCGATCGTCAGCCTGTATTCAAAAACTAGAGAGCCAAGGGCGGAGCAACTCAAGCTCATCGATTGCCTCTTGGTGGATCTTCAAGACGTTGGCTGCCGCATCTACACCTTCATGTACACGATGGCCAATTGTATGCGAATTGCCAAAGCCACCGGGTGCAAAGTGGTCGTGCTCGACAGACCAAACCCTATTGGTGGAATTGCCGTGGATGGAAATGTTCTCGAACCGGCATTTGCGTCCTTTGTTGGTCAATACCCCATCGTCACACAGCATGGGATGACGCTTGGGGAACTGGCAAAACTGTTTAACGGTGTTTTCGGTATCGGCTGCGATCTCGAGGTGATTGGAGTGAATGGGTGGAAGCGCGAGCGCCAGGCAGATACCTGGGATCGCGATTGGATTCCGCCGTCACCTAATATCCCCACGCTGGCCGCCGCAAGGCTTTTCCCGGCGACGGTTCTCTTTGAGGGAACAAATATTTCCGAGGGGCGCGGCACCACGAAACCGTTTGAGTGGATCGGGGCACCCTTTATCGACCCCGATCGACTCAGCGCCCACATGAACCAACACAAACTGAGCGGCGTATTTTTTCGACCGGTTTACTTTCAGCCGACATATCAAAAACAGAAGGACAGAGTCTGTGGCGGTGTCCAGCTGCACATCACGGACCCTAAAAAGTTCAAGCCAGTTCGCACCGGCAACGAACTGCTCTATGCCGTTCGCGCGCTTTACGGGGACAAGCTCCAGTGGAAACAACCGCCGTACGAGTACGAGCTAGAAAAACTGCCCATCGACCTAATCGCCGGCACCGACCAACTTCGTCTTGCCGTCGATGCGCAGAAAGGACTCCGTGCATTCCACGACCGCGTCAACGCTGACGTGTCTGCGTTTGGCCGGATGAGAAAGAGGGTATTGAGTGGTGCGGGGTAGTGCTACTGGCGAGTGGCAAGTCTGCAGCCCCCCTGTCAAAGTCTTGGTTGTTTTTTCACCGTCGCGCCCGCAAGCGATCAGCTCGATGAATGTGCCCGAGAGCCCCGCGTGTACCGCGGATTGAAGCGCTTGATTTTCACTCCGAGAAACAAAACTTGAACTTCCAATAAAGCGTTCTTTCCTAAAAGTCTTGAAACAATGCGTGGTGCTATTTCAAAGCTTTTTTCAACGCTGAGACATTCTGAATATCGATCAATTTTCCGTTCAAATACTTGTGAAGCACGCTAGTAACCAGAGTTTGATAGGGAATTCCCTCTTCTTCGGCTCGGCCCTTGAGTGAGGCAAGAGTTTCTTCCGTGAGGCGTACATTTATTCGCTCTTCTTTCCGTATCTCTTTACGTCTTTCCACATCCACTCTTGCCATCTGTTTAAATTTTTCGATATTGGAGCCCGATACCGAGCGATATTTCCCAGACGCAATGTCATTGGAAATCCCTTTTTCCTCTTTGGTCAGTCTATTTTTCAAGATTAAACTCCTTTGCAAGCCTTCGATCTGGAAAGGCTGTTTGTAGTTGAATTTCTGCCGCAGTTTCTACGAATGGAACCACCCAAGGGTAATCGTTGATCTTAACAATGAAGACCAACTGGTTTCGGTGCCGTTTACTCCTGTTCTGGCGAACATCCATCAAATCCGTGCCTAGCTTTTCTACCACCTCTTCAAATGAAATTCCTCGGGTGTGCTTTAGCCACTCATTTTTTTCAAGGCTCCATGTGAACGGCTTATCCAATAGTCTAGAGTTTACCTAATGTATGCCTAATGTCAACCGTCTTGCGGCCGTGGCTTTGGACTTGTTTTTCTCTTACCGTTTACAAGGAACGATGGACCAACTGCATTTGCTGGTACCAACATTGCCTCCACAGAGAAACGATCCCAATGCACAAGGAACTAAAAAAAGGGCTTGAAAGGACGTATTCTTATCAACGTCTAGAGAATCCCAAAACTGCAAATCCGGAATTTGAAACCCTTATCCGAATTAAGAGGGCGTTCCCAGAGTTGGACTTTGGTGAGCTTTTGGCAGCTTGAATAGCCGCTCGGTGGGTATTGGAGAACCCGCTCGCCGAACGTCTACCTCCAACATAACCCGCCCAATTACCCATCAACCGTGTCTCAATCATGAAGAAAACCCCACTCGAACATGATTCTCTCCTCACATTCGTCCTCTACACTCTAGTTGGAGAATTTGTGAAAACGGGGTTTGGCATATTTTTCTATGTGTGGTTGCCGATGGCTTTTCTGATCGGTTGCGGCGAGCCGCCTCCATACTCAATCGCGACTCTAGTTCTCACGGGCTCTGTTTCGCCCGTGCATACGTTTGGAACCCACTCTTTCAATCTCTTCAATCTCATCAATTTTTCCTCGGGGCTACTGTTCGGCCAAAAGAGCTTTGCGGCCGCGGGTTCCGGAAAACCTCTCGCTGTAAACGTAACTTTTTACAGGCTTTACGCCAGCGCCAAGGACGATTGTTCCTCACCGGTTCTGATTCACGATTACGGGCAATTCGGAGCGGAAAAGGACCTCTCGTTTGATCCTGTTCTGTTTTATGGAAAACCATCGGAAACGAAGTACAAATGCCTCGCTATAGAAATGGACGATAGTGTTTCGTTTCGTCCAGACGCAACGGCCGTCAAAAGTTTTCCCACGGCCTGTACCGATACAACGATGGAGTATACATCGGATCTCTACCGGTCTGATGATGCGCTGGCCTGGACGAATCTCTCCGGCAGCACAGTTACCGCGCGCGGCACTCAGCTGGCACCCATTACCGACCGAATTTTTTTGTTTGCCTCGACGTCTCCGGTTCGAGTCGTCAATGGCCCGCCGAAGGCGCAGTCAAGCCAGGTGTCGCAGTTATTCATTGCGGTCGAGGCACCTACAAGTTTGGTGTTTTACGCCGATTTTGAAGATCGCGTCAGCGGCGCCGGTTCGCGGTGCCATCTTAAAGGCCCGACATTCGGATTCCGGTGAGGCTTTCAGGAGCTTCGCTGTAACGCTGCGCATTCAATACTGCTCTTTTCGAGCCCCCGTGGTTGACTCATACTGTTAAGTAATACTGAGGATTTATCCGATAAATATTAAGCATGCGTATTATTGAAAGGAAGCTTCGTGTAGTTGATTTGGTAAAAAAGAGGTCGTCGTTTTTCCTGTTTTGTGCCAGAGGAATTCTTGCCGTGGCAGGACGGGTTGAAAAGACTGGCAAAGTTAGCGTGAGACGCTGAAACTATTAGGCGAACGCCCCGCAAAGAGTCTCCACAATTCGCCCTCCGGCCTGCCCGTCGCCGAAGGGCTGGCGGGTAACCCGCATCATCGGGTACCGTGGATTCGAGTCGGTCATGAGTTCGCCCATGACATCGTAAATTCGATCGGCGTCGGTCCCGACCAATACAGCGGCGCCGCAATCGACCGCCTCCTGCCGTTCCGTCGATTCGCGCAAAACCACGACAGGTTTTCCCAAATAAGGCGCCTCTTCCTGTATGCCGCCGCTGTCGGTAACCACGAATCGACAATCCCGAATCAGTGCAATTGATTCCAGATAGCTCACGGGTGGAATGAGGCAAATGTTTTTCGTTTTTGCCAACCACTCTTCGGCCATCCGCCAAACGTTGGGGTTTGGGTGCACCGGGTAGACGATTGCCGTTTCGGGATAGGCCTCTGCAAAACGCCTGATGCCCTGAAAGATGGATGCGAGCGGGACACCGAAATTTTCACGTCTGTGGGCCGTGAGCAGCACGAAATCCTTATGCTTTTTAAATGTGTCTGGAAGCGTTGGGTTTTGGGTGAGGCCCTCCAATAACGCATCGATGCCGGTATTTCCCGTCACAAAAATAGTGCCGTCGGCGTGTCCTTCGCGCAACAGCTCCCTCCTGGCCCCCTCGGTGGGTGCAAAATGAAAATCGACTACCGGCGCGACAAGACGACGGTTTATCTCCTCGGGGAAAGGGGAGTGCTTGTTGCGCGTCCTTAGACCAGCCTCTACGTGCGCAACCGGAAATCCTTGATAAAATGCGGACACAGCGCCTATCAGTGCGGTCGTTGTGTCTCCCTGCACGATGACGACCGAGGGATTGACCTCTTTTAAAACCGGACGAAAGCGCAGCATGAGTCGGGCAGAGATATCGAAAAGATCCTGGTCCTTCGACATGATGTCCAGATCGATGTCCGGCTTGATTCCAAAAACACCGAGGGTTTGGTTGGAGAGCTCACGTTGCTGACCAGTATTACAAACAATCACCTCCATTTTTCCGGACTCACCGACTCGCTTGCGATTCGAATCCCGGAAGGCAGAAATGACCGGCGCCAGCTTGATGGCTTCGGGGCGAGTGCCTAAAATGATGAGCGCCTTTGACATTCCAGTATTCGAAGGTCTGTTCGAAATGCTAATTAAAATACCGACGGATAACCGTTTCGGTCTCCTGTTTGCCTATCGGGCTAAAGCCCTTATCCGAACTGCCATGCAGTCCCGGAGAGACCGAAGCATCCCAGAAGACTATGCCGCGAAACCAGTCCCAACCGGGCTCCCAAAAAGCCCTGAACATTGCCTCGTAGGCCGCCGCCTGGTGAGAGATATTCAGAGTTCCTGGCCCCGCGTAAGTAAAGGGATCGATAAAACCTTTTTCCACGCTCCGAAATCCCACCTCTTTGAACCAAATGGGGACCTGTTTTCCAATGACCGATTCAATTTGAACGACCGTATTATCGATTTGGGACGCGTAACGCTCGGCAGTTTGGGTGAGAACTGAAACCAGCTCGGAATAATCGTTAGGAATCTGCTGCTCTTTCGTCGCAAGGGAGCGGTAGATGTCGACACCGATTCCGTCCAGTCCCGACCAGAAGCCGACCAGATCCTTCCAAATCAGATTTTCCGCCTCGTTCTGGGGGTGGGCCAAATCAACCAAACGATAACGCCAACGCGCCAACTCACCGCCGAATTCCGCCAGACTTCCTGTTTGAATTTTATCATCGGTAAAATTGACGTCATACATCAGTTTGGTATTCGGTAACTGACCCCTTACATAATTCAGAATCGACAGCCACCGCCCGGGAAATCCGTGCGGGTGCGCCAGCCATTGATCCTCGATACCTACAGTCATAGAATACAGCTCGGCCGCCAGGGTGAACTCGTCCGCCCGACCTAATTTCGCTATCAACAGGTATATATCCAGATAAGTTTTGAAAGACTCAAACCACGCATTCGGATCAGCCGGCTGGATGTTGCCATGCCACCATATCTTTTTGTCACCATTGGGCAGAACCTCGATATACGGCGTGTTTCCCTGAGCATCCACCACCAGGAAAATGGGGCGAATCCCTACCTTCATTCCCTTAGCATGCAGGTAATTCATGAAGCGTTGATAGCGCTTGCGCTCCTGCGGCCTATCGCCTGGCGGCGTCATGGGCGAAAGTTCGACACCTCGAGGATTTCGCATCACCGCTCGGGGGATCAGATTGATCTGGCGCACTCCAAGAGCAAAAAGCTCATCGACGCGATTTTGAGCCACTGTCTGTTCCCCGCTTTCCGCCGCATCGTATTTGAAATTACCGATTTCGGTCAGATTGAATCCCCGAACATATTCAGAATTACCGAACACCAATGAAGATATACCAATGGTGAATAACCCCAAGATGATATGCATGCAATGCTCCCTAAGATCCCTAAAGGAACTAACTACCTTTAGGGATTAATCCGCGACCTTTACCAGTTCGAGGGGAAACCGAATACCGCTTCCCCCCATGATAAACACTCCTTTAAAAAACATTCCTTGTGCGGTGAACTGACCCCTGACGTGGTGCGAACGAAAATCCGTTTCAGTTTCACCGGATGTAAAAAAAACGGCAGCCTCGGGTCGTTCCCAATACCCCTCGGCCAATCCAACCGATTGTTCATTGAAGCGAAACTGGGCGCGCAGAGATTCCTCGAGGTGAGTGACCGAGAGCTCGACGATCTTGCCACCGACCGTACCGCGGTAATTACCCGTAAGACTATCGGGTGAAATGGCCAGGCCATATTGAGCCTGATATTGGGCGGTTTGGGTCCCCGTGACCGAGTGGTACGCAGCCCCGTCGAAAAACCGTCCCAAAATCTTGTAAGATTCTTGGGATTTCGTGAGCTGAAAGGTCAAATAATGGTTGGAGCTACTTTTAACAAGATGGGAATACTCCTTATTATAATGAACCGCCTCGAAGGTGTTCGTCTCGGGTGACTGGGTAACATGGAAGAACGTGAAGTCCCGTCGCTCCGATCGTCCATTGAACGATAGCACTGCAAAGAGGGTCCCATAATCTCGGAGGGTCAGGGTCAGCGTTGCGGGGGACCCGTCGATGAACACACCATAGGTCCCCTCAATTCCCGTATTTAGCACCCGCATCATCACCAGCCGTCGCCGAAAGCGCGCCATTTGATCCATTGGTTCCGTCAACTGCAGGAGCTTGAACTCGGCAAGTAACTTATCAACGAAGATTAAGAGCATTGGGTACTGACGATCCGGAACGCGCTGAAATCGGTAAGCGCTCTCGACCGCCTCGGAAAATTCGACTCTTATGAGCAGGGTCAACGATGCTAGAAACCGTGAAATCCAGACTTCATCCAATACGCCTCCAAGGGAAAGCAATCGCGCCACCACCTCGGTGTTCGTTCTTCCGATACCCTTAGCGATCTCATCGCTTCCAACCAGGGCAGGAGATTTTCTCAACTTCTCAACGGCGAGTATCAACCAATGGGTGGGGCCTACCAGTCCCTCCGCGGTCGAAGACTTAAGCGATCGCTCCGCCGCATAATCCGAAAGCCGCTGGAAGGCGCCACCCGATTCGAGCCTCGGTACCCATTCGGAAATTTCGGAATCCGACAGCGAGAATGTCAACGATAGCAGACGCCCCACCAGGTTCGACTCCAAGGATTCAAACTCGTCCAACACATAGGGGAGAACCAGCATCACTCGCAATAATGCGATGGCTTTACCCACGGACCGGTGTAACTCCAACGCGCGCACACGATCGGTCAACGTTACGGCTAGTTTTCCGTGCAATGTCGCCAGCCGAGCCCGGCTATCGTCATCCGCCCATCGCAAAAATGCATCGATTATCGCAAAATCATCGCGGTCCAGCTGAATAAATTTAACCGCATTTCGGGTGACCACTCGGGCAAAACGGGCCAAGGCATCCATTGCAAGCGATCCGGGTGCGCCGGGCAAGGCCGCCTTCAGCGCGTCGAGAATTCGCAAATAGGGAATGAGTTTCGGCCCGTCGGAGAGATTCGTCACGACAGGTTCTGCATCCGATAATGCGCGAATAAACGCCGCCGGATCCTGTTTAGCTAATTCCAGTAATCGATCGGGTGATGGCAATGCGGGCTCAATTGAACCACCTCCGGGCTCACCGCCGGGTTCACCCCCTGTCTCTACTGTCGTTGAAAACACATACCCCTTTTCGGGCACGTCTTTGAAACTGCAAGCGGGCCGCGGATTTACCATCCGGCACACACACAGAACGATTCCATAAGGACCGTATGTTCCTTCGGAAACAATAGTCTGTACCGGTTTAATCTCACCGGTCTCAACGTTAAGCGCCATAATACTATTGGGGTCGTTCGGGGCGGACTCGGAAGACCAGACGAACGGTGGCAATTCAAATTTATCAAAATCCTTGACGATAGTGGCCAGGGCCGGCCGATGACTTCTCAACTCCTGAATCGTGGGAAACTGGTAACGGTAGGTAGACGATCCCAAGCAGTGCATTTTTGCAATCCGGTAAACCGACTCGGTTGTGATGGGCAGCGACCAGTATGTCTGGGTGGGCGCCGCCAGTGAAATCCCAGTCACGAATGTCAAAAGCAGAAGATGTTTCATCGCCCCCCAAAAAAAAGCACTATCAGTCAATTTCAATCGGATCCGGTCGATTCGGTACCTGCGATTGATTCTCGATCCAACTTTTCAAATCAACAAATTGATATCCGTTCGTTTTCGCCCCTCGAATTAAACGCCGGATCGGTTCAACATCTCCGGTAAATTTACCCGCACCCGCCTCGCTAGTCTCCTCTAAAAGAAATGGGTGGATGAAAAACGATCCCCAGACATCTCGTAATTTGCGGTTACGCCGCATCATGCGCACCATGTCAGGCACAGTTTGTGCCTTGAATACCTGCTCGTTCATGAAGGGTTGCAGATTTCCAATATTTTCGGGAATGATCCTCTGCCCAAATACATCGCCGAAAATTTCATAGGGAAAAAACTGCCCGTTCGGTCGGTCTTCGTGAGTGGTGACGCGGAGGTCAGATAAGAATTTTAACTGATCCGAAATTGACGCCACAGATCCCAACCTCATCGAGGACGGCAATCGCTTCTTTTGGGCAGCGTGGAAGGGGAAGTAGATGACTCGTCCAGCCGACCACTCAAAAAGCTGTCCAAATAGAATCGAGTCGAGCGCCGATGCCTGGTAGTGTGGCGTCACCCAACCAATCGGTTGGATGCCCGCGCGATCGACCAGTCCCCAACCTTCACTTAATCGACGAGTCACATATTCCGGCGAGTCTTCACCTATCGGCCTATTGCGAACCCGGTCCCAAAACTCGAAATCATCACCGGTGATCGCGCTAAACGGGTTCGGCGTCTCGCCGTATTGGTGAGTGACCCCGTGGAGAAAAAACGATGCCCCCGACTCTTTGGCCCGATGGAGCGCGCTCAAGAAGAGCGGCGCCTGAGTCAGCGGAACGAATGTTTCCAGCGGATCGGACGTCGTGATTTTCAGCGGATCGCGAAATACCGGGACCAGGGTCGCGCTAAAGGGGATCCCCTCACTTTTAAACAGATCGACCATTCGGTGAATCTGCCACGGCGGCACGCGCGGGTGGAGATCCTCGAGTCGGAAAAGAGCCACTTTCTTTTCATGGCGGGGCTTTTCACCCAAAATATCAAAAAGGAGATCGGCCATAATAAGGTAGCGATCCGATTCCGTCGCAAAGCTGAACGGACTCTCCGCCACCAACCACCGATTACCCTTCCGTAATACATAGGGCGTGGATATGTTTTGAGTGGAATGACTGGCCATCGCAATTGCTTCCACCTGTGGGCCCAGCGGTTCGTAGAGAGCAATTTCATAGGCGGCGTTGAGTTTTTTGGGGTCGGCACTATCCCAGCCGGCATATTTTTCAAACCGTTCACCGAGATAATCGTAAAACCGAAAAAACCCGGGAAAACCTTCGGGGTCCTTTTTCTCATCAAGGATTGATAACCCCAGGAAGCGCACTCCAAAACTCTTCTCCAAAACATCGGACTCCAACTGCCACGCGTTGTAACCCATCCAAACTAGGGTTCGAGTGGTGGCCTCGAGATCGGAGCGAAAACTCACCGGCAAGGGATTGTCATAATAGGTGCCCAGGTAAAAATTTACCTTACAAAGATCGAAATCGCCTTTTTGATATTTTTCAATGGGTGCCACTCGCTGCTGGTACTTCGGAAAATGACCCAACAGGTTTTGTAAGAGCGTCGCATGTACTCGGCCAAATGTGTAACGGGGAACAACCTGTTCGACCCGATCATAAAAGATCTGAATGCACTCGGTTGCCATCGAAGCCGAGGTCGCGCACACGACCAAAAATACCGGAAGCCATCGGATCATTTTGACACCCCACTGAAAGACGCCCCATTAAATGATGTCCCGCTGAAAACCGCCTCACCGAAATGGCTGGGCAGTTCGTGGTCCGTTTTGATCCACCGAATCGTCGATTGAAAGTACCGCGCCCGCAGATCGGTCACAATCGCGGCTATGGACGCAAAGGCATTGATAAAAACACCCACCGGCCACCGGGGAAATACGCCCAATGCCGCCGCAATCCCGTATACACGACGGGTAGCCACCCACCGCTGTCCCAGGCGATTGAGCATTAACCCGGCATTCACCCACCACAGCCACCGAACCGCCGTGTCCGTGAAATCCGGGCCATTTGAAATCCAAATCCACGGCAGGGCAAACATCCCAAACATTCCGACGATATTAGAAAATACCACACGCCGGTCTCGCCACAAAAAGTAGCGATCGACCCATTTTCCATACCAGCCCAAATTTCGCCCCCCCTGAATGGCGATACCCAGCGTCCAGCGCGTTTTTTGTCGAACACTTTGCCAGAAGAAATTGGGGAAATATTCGCGAGTCGCAATCCATTCATTCTCGACACGAAAGGTTCCCAGAATCGATCGGGCTCCCAACCGAAATGCATGGTGGCCCAATTCATAGTCTTCGGTGAGGGACCTTTCGTTCAATAAAGTTCCTTGTTTCGCGATGATTTTCATCCACAGTTCTCGCGAAATGGCCGTCCCAACTCCCGCAGAAGGCACGGCGGCGCCGAGATAACCGCGAACAACGAGATCCTTGGTGTGGCTCTCCGCGAACTCATCCATATAGGTTCCCCCAACCCACTGCCACGAGGTTCGCGGCAGCGAAAAGACGGGAATCTGAACGAAATCGTGATCTCGCCAAAGTTGACGGATAAGATCGAAGGCTTGCGGATGGACTACGTCCTCAGAATCATGAAGAACAATTCCGGAAAAATCCTGCCCCTGTTCCTTTTCCCAATTCAAAAGCTCGCTCACCACGAAGTTCAGAATCTGCCCCTTACTGGTAGGTCCACCAGTACTATTAGAAACGAGATGCACATTGGGATGAGTTCTCGCGACCTCTGAAACTTCGCGTTGGGTTGCGGGGTCGTTCGGATACGTGCCGACAAAAAAATGAATTGTCGAATCTGGCACCCGCGCGAGATTACCCGCCAGCATTCTGCCGATCACTCCTGCTTCGCGCCACGCCGGAATCACGACCGCAATCGGCCCCCCCACAGGAACGGCCACGAGATCGGCCGATCTGGAAAAGTGTCGCGCTCGCGAGCGACACCGCCGCCAGTAGACCCAATCGATCCAAAGGTCGTCAACCCCCAGCACCAAGTACACGAATCCCAACACGATCAGTACAGGCGAAAGCCAATCGCTGAATACGTTCAGGCTCCACCCCCCACGATGAGCATCAGGCGAACGCCTTCCGATCGGTGACTATCCGGATTCAGGAATGAATTACGAACATAGGCCAGAAGTAGAGAAAGCGAAATATCGGGTTCACTGACCTGAAACCGAGCGCCCACTTTCAAATCGACGCGATTATTGAAGAGAACACCCGATCTGTCGATGCATCCGAACGGCTCCAGATAAAGGCTGAGAGCATGGCGTGTATCCAGTTGCGCGCGAAGGCTCAACCTCCAAAATGCGGCAGCCATGAGATTATTCTGGTCGAGCGAGGAATAGACCGTTTCGCCGTACAGCTCGGAATCACCCAAAAGCCCGAAAGACAGAGGGCTCGAATCGAATCGACTCCCGATCATGAGAAATCTCGCATCGCCTAACCAGCCGCTCGTCGCATTTAGAGGTCTGACCGCGCGCCACTGACCTTGAAGTTCGATGCCACCGAAAACCCACCGAGCGCCTGGCGCGCCATAGAGGCGAGAAAAACCGGTCTCGCCTTGCTGAATCGCGGAAAAAAAATCGGCCCCCACCTGCAAAAACGGAGAAAGCCGTCCAAATGAAGACGAGCGCGAGAACACCCGCACCCTCGATTGACTGGAGCTCGACGAGATCCAGCCCTGCATGACATTTTCGCTGTACCAGTCCAATGACAGGGCCGACGGGCTGGGGGTGGCGCGTAGTACGTAAACACTGGCCAAAAGAATAAAAAGTCGAGCACCCATAAACACCAAAGTAATGATTATTCCTGGTGATGCTCACTTAGGAAAGGCGCTTGATTTATGCTGCGAGTCGATGCCTTACCATCCGAGGCTTCAACGTCAGGCGGTCTGCACGGCGTACTCTGTGAGCGAATCAGATGTTGAGGCGTGGAACGGGTACGTGAAAGATCTGGGTGAACTGACTCTCTTATCGGAAATCGTTCAGGCATTGGTGGCGGATCCGAAGAGGTGTCAGTAATTTCCGCACTAGGGAAATCTCTTAAAACCGCGCAACCATCCAGGCCGAGCCGATTCCCGGAATGATGTTCCAACTGCCCCCTGTGCCAAAGTGACCTGAGCCCAGCGACATCTGCGCCCGCTCTTCTGGTGAATCCTGAAGCAAACGATAGACGCCGGCTCCAATCATTATGATTCCCGGAAACAATAGGTATCGACTACCGCTATAAGAACCGGTGCCGAAAAAATAAAGCAGAGACGTGCCCGAAAGTAGGTGGGACGCCATTCTCATGATGCGGCCGGTGTAGGCCTCATCGGCTAGCACCCGCAGACGGGTCCTGCCAAACTCTTCCCGTGAGACCACTCCGCCGAAATCTTTTGCCGTGCCAGGCGCGTAGCGTTGGTAACGTTGTGCCACCACCTCGATTCCCGAAAGACCTTGGAGTAGCCTAATTCCGTCAAAAAAAGTAACCCAGCCGGTGAAAGAAAGTCCGAAACCCATCATCGCTCCCAACCCAGCGGGAGCCGACGTCAGTTGAATGATTCCCCAGACACCGTTGTAAAGACCGGAAGCCACCGAAAATGCCCCCCAATAATCCCGGTAACGCGGATAACTGGAATCGATAATGGCATAAGCATCGTCGATTCTACCGGGATCGGTGTAGTCAGCGGCTTTGGCGACGGTTCCAATCCACAGTAATCCAAAACAAACTATGATTCTTACGGGTATCACGTTTGCCCCTGTCGCCTGACTCTGAGTGCCTCAATCTGCCTCATGAGCTCAATCTGCCCCTCTATTTTCATCACGGCATTGACCTGTATCAACGCCGAGGGGCAGGTGAAGTTTATTTCGCTAATCCGTTCTCCGATAAAGTCCAATCCCAGAAAATAGAGACCTCTTTCGGATAAATTTTTGGAGATCTCGAGCGCGGCGCGGCGCTGATTCTCGGTCAGATTCCAGGGATGTGCCGTGGCTCCCTGGTGCAGACTTCCAACCCGGCTGCCTTTCCCGGGCTTTCGCAGTACGTGTCCTAAAATATTTCCGTCGAATGAAAGCACCCGCAGATCTCCGATAGTCTCCATTTCTCGCGCATAATCCTGGAGCACGATACTCCCCGCCCCGCCCCACTGCGCCCAATAGCGCTCCAAGAGGGACCGGTCCGATTGCTGAGAAAAGAATTCGATCCCCTGGGCGCAGTAGGTATTCTTGGGTTTGGCGACCAAATCACACTGAGACCGCTTCACGCCGTCAATGAGTTCATCCAAACTGTGCACTATCCGAGTCGGAATAGAATATTGCGCGAACTCCATCGGGATCTCGTGCTCGCTGATCCGCCAGATTACAGCCGGGTCATTAATCTGCAATACAGAACTGGGCGAGCTCATGAAGGCTCTGCAATGGCCGACAAACTCCTCGTCGACCGGTGGATCTTGCCGGTGCAAAATGACGCCGTACTCTTCCACGGATGCGGTTCGCCAGGGTCCGAGTCGAAATGGGGGGCTATCGTGTCTAAAAACCTCGATGATTTCGGCGACCCTGAGCCGTTGCAAATAATCCGGGTGTTTCCAGTCCATCTGGGAGAGGTCGAGATAATCGGTGGGAATTTTACAACGCAAAAGCTCAAATGCCATGAGGATGCTGGTATCGGTCGCGGGCAGAAACGTCGAAAGCGGATCGGCCGCCAAAAGGTAGCGAGTCATCTCAAGGCCATAAACTCAAGAGGTACCACTCGATTGAGAAAATTACAAAACTCCCTTGAGCGTTTCGGATGTAAAGTAGGCAAGCGGGTTGACGGCCTTGCCGTTCTCCCGGATCTCGAAATAAAGGCTCGCCCGCTCGACATTTCCGGTGTCACCGACATACCCGATCGTTTCGCCCTGAACCACGGCGTCCCCCTTCTCCTTCGTCGCCTTGAATAGATGCCCACACAGGGAATAAAGACCCCCGCCATGATTGAGAATCAGCACATTGCCCAAACCCTTGAGCCACCCCGAAAACTCCACCCAACCACCGAACACCGCCCCTACCGGAGCATTGTGCTCCGCGCCGATTTCAATTCCTTTGTGAAAGACGACGGTTCCGAATTGAGCGTGAACATCTTTTCCGAAGCCTCGAATTATTTTGCCCGTCGCTACCGGTAGCGGAAGCGACTGTTTCTTCGGGCGTTGGCTCGTTCCAGTGGTGGTTCGTCCGCTGGGGCTTCCGGTGGAGTTACCCGCGGTCCGTGCCGAATCAAAGCCTGAAAATAACTGGGCGAGCTCCGATGACAGACGCCGGTATTCCCTAACGGCGCGTTCATAGGCTGACTGTTTTTCAAGAATATGGGAAATCATCTGGCGCTTGCGCTGGAGATACCCACCGAGCAACTGCTCCTGTTCCGCCAGCTCACGGAGCACCTTCTCGAGCTCCGAATGCACCGTTGCGATTCGGTCCTGACTCGACTTCAGCCGCCCGGCCCGTTCATCCAGTTTTTGGGTCAATTCCGCGTGCGAGCGAAACGTACGGTAGAGAATGCGAATTCGACCGGCTAAATGAGCAAGATTTTCACCGCGCGCCACAAACCTCAAGAATCCATCTTTTTTTACTTTATAAAGAAAACGGGCAAGCCCGACCAGTCGGTTTTTTTCGATTCTCTGGGCGTCCTGTTGTTTCTGGAATTCCATGCTCAGGTTATCATAAGCCATCGCCAGCTCACGGTGGTTCAGGCGGATTTCGGAAATCCGCTCGCGAACGCGATTCTGATCGGAATTGATGGAGTCCAACTCCTCGATCAGACTGCGACGGGAAGCCTCTCTTAATTCATATTGAGGCTTTTCCTGCTGAAGGATCTCTTTGAGTTCGCTGACACTTGCGCTGATACTTGCGCTGGCACCAGCACGTGCGTTTATGCGATCGGATTCAGGGGACGGCTCTATGGCACCCCAGCCTTGGGCACTCGCAATCGAGATAAAAATGATGAACAAGGCGACGACCACCTTTTCAATCACTTTAACGGTCCCTCGCGAAACCGCAGAAAGACCCCGATACTTCCCAGAAACGCCATGCAGATACCCAAAGTCACAAAACCCACCAATTGACCCGGCGAAAGAAACAGCCAGTCCTTAAAACCCAGGGCATTTGCCCAATTACGCGCCCCCCACGCGGTGACTCCGCTGCGCAAAAACAGAAGCACGATCAAGGCGGAAACGGTACCGAGAACTCCCTCAATCAGCCCCTCCCAAAGGAAAGGGCTCATCACAAACTTCTGGCTCCCGCCAATCAGGCGCACGATATCAATCTCCGCCTTTCTATGTTGGTGTCGCATTCCCATGAAGTTGGCGATCAGAAACGCACACCCGCACACGATGCCTGCCACCAGAATGATTCCAATGGAACGCAAGAGTCCCCGAATATTCTTGTATTGGAGCAGCCAATCCTCGGAAAAATCCGCCTCCGCAACTTCGGAAAACTGTGCGAGAGTCGCCTTCACCACCGATACGGCCGTCGACGGTGCATCTTTGCGCATCTCCAATTCGAGAATATCGGGAAACAGTTCTCCGGCCGGGATTGCGGCTCCCTCGGGAGCCCCGAGAAACAACGACAGCTCTTGCAGAACTGTATCCTTGGCCTTAAAGGTAACTCGCTGTACCGCTTCCAGCGAAAGGATGCGATCCTTGAGAGACTGGATCTGTCCGGCCGATAAATTTTCCCTGAGATACAGCGTTCCCGTCGTATTCGGATTCGTAGATTCCGCCAATCGTTCGAAATTCCGATAGCAGATCAGAAACACACCCAGGATCACCATGGCGACCGTGATGGTCGAAGTACTTACCAGGTGGAGCCAAGGGTGCCGTCTGAAATCGAGACCAATTCGCCTCAGACCGCGTAAGCTCGACATAATTTAGCTCCACCCCAATTGCCGGTCGGCGATCATCACGCCGTGCTCGAGCTCGATCACGCGCGAGGGAAACTCGTCCATCAGATTCTCATCGTGAGTGGCGATGAACACCGTCGTTCCCATCGAATGAATCTCCTTAAACAATGACATGATTTCGCGTGCGGTTCGGTTATCGAGATTTCCCGTCGGTTCATCCCCTAAGAGTAATGCCGGTTTTCCAACGATGGACCGAGCGATGGCGATTCTCTGTTGCTCACCGCCCGATAGCGTCAGCGGGAAATCACCCCGACGATCCTCGAGCCCAACCAACGAAAGCACCCCCAACACCCGGTGGTCCACCTCGGACCGTGTCATCTTGCGAATCTCGAGCGGGAGAGCGACATTCTCGTACACGCTGAGATCCGGGAGCAGCTTAAAGTCCTGAAAAACGAACCCCACCTCGCGCCGATACTGCGGAATGCGCGACTTCGGAATTTCGCTAATATCTCGGCTATTGACGACGATGGAACCGCTCGACGCGCGCTCCATCGCGAAGAGAAGTTTCAAGAGAGTAGTCTTTCCGGCACCATTAGTACCGGTCACGTAGGCGAACTCGCCGCGATCCAGATCAAAGCTCACATCGCGCAGAGCGCTGCGTGTTTCCGAATACTGCTTACCGACGCGATGAAGCCGTACCATTTTCGCGGACATAGGCCCCCAAACCCTTGCCAACAACTTCAGGTGGTTTTTTAGTATCTCAACGAAACAAGTGCCAGGCCATTCTACCATAATGGCACAAACTTGGACGCGTAATGTCCCGACATTCTTTTTGCATCACGGCATGTGGGTGGGCTATAACTTTTAGATTGGTGCGGCGCCATAGCCAAGTGGTAAGGCGGAGGTCTGCAAAACCTTTATTCCCCGGTTCGAATCCGGGTGGCGCCTTGACCATTTGCATTGGTCTAGCTGCGTATAGTCGCTGCGTAATAGACGCTGCGTTACGGAACTATTGTTCCGATGACGGTTACGCGCTCCAGTTGAACGCGCTCCAAACCCGTCGGGGAAATAAAAATGGCTTGGAAGCGGAGCGAGACCGGCGCACCTCCCAAATAGGTTATCAGCGAGGCGATCTTTGAATTAATTTCCGCTGCAGTGTTGGCCTGGGCCAAATCAGCGGATGCCTTCCAGACCGTGCCATCGTGATAGGCCCAGTTAGCACCGTCTTTACTCATTCGATAGACAACTGATCCGCGGTGCAGCGGCCCGTAAGAGTCAAAAAAACCGTTCAATGCGCTGAACTGAACACCGGCGGCGGGGGACAGGGTGGGGCGTGACGCCGAGTAATGGCTGGGGTCCACGGTCACCGAGTCGAGCTGGGGCGAGTCGCCTTGAACGTCCGAATCAAATCTAGCAGTGTATTGAAAAACCTTGCCAGTGAGGGCCGTGGGAAATGGGATCGACGGTCGAGAAAGAGATGTGTTCGTGAGCTCCGAGTAGTTGGAGTTCGCGCTGCCGTCTGGACCGACGAACGGGTAGTTCGTTATGTCACAGTTATCTGTCGTGGGGCACGCTCTCACCTGAAATTGCAAGCGCATAGCGCCTCGTCGGTAGAGATCTCTTATCTGAGTGACGCTCAGAGCGTTCGCAAAAACCGCGAGCTCATCTATAGAACCGGTGAATGCCTGACTGGCGCTAAATCCACCACCGACCGTGTCTTGCTCCTGCCCTAGCACCAGTGTCCCCCCGGTTGAGATCGTGGACTCGGTGTGGGAACTCGTTTTTACAGCCGTTCCATCGACATAGAGGGTTGAATTGCTCCCGCTCGTGCCCAACCTTTTTGCCCAGACCAGCGCGACGTGATGCCATCGACCATCATCGATTTTCACGGTCGCTGAAACATTGTGATTGCTATAGAAATAAACCAGTGTGGTGCTGGTGAGCCCCATCAGCAGATGGTTGTCGTTTGTACTTTTGGAATAAGAAATGAAATAACGAGTACCCGTGGTGGGCGGCACCTTGACCCAAGAGGAAACAGTGAGCGCGTCGTTTCTCATCGAACGCAAACTCGTAGCAGAAACGTAATTACCAACTGTACTATTAAATGCTCGGGCCCCTAGAATACGCCCGTTCGGGTCGAACTGGTTTCCCATTGAAATAATCGATGTCGGCGACTGCATTCCAGAGGTATCGCGCGGAACACCGTTAGTCTCGTCGGAATGCAGTAGGAGAATATTATTGAGTCCCGTCGGGCCCATGTCCAGCGCCCCCTCTGCGTACCCCGTCTCTCCGGCGCCCAAATCAGGGAGTGGTTTTCCATAGGGTGCGCGGGGAATCCAGGCCAGCCGGTTCCAGAGCGCCTCGGTTTCCATCGTCATTAAACGGGAGGTCTGCCTACCGATGCGAGGAAATGTCGTAACTAGCGGGTCAATTTGAAGCGGTAGTTGGGAAACTAAATTAGCGCTCACCCCCCCGCCGAATCCGAGAGATCCCATATCGTCATCGGTCTGATCGCGCAGGGCCAACTCTGCGTACCCTCCCAAGCTTAACGGCATGAGCGCGATGAGCTGATTCGAGAATAAATAACTCGCGACCCGAGTGGCATCAAAAAGATAGTTTACATTAGTGCCGGGCACGCCCCTTCCGGTAATTCCCTTTTCCACCAAGTATTCATCGCTTGCCACCCGATACGAAACGGCCAACTTGGACGTTTCGCTTTCCGCGACAGCCGGTGTGAACGAGACGATGATGTTGCAGGTTTCGCCCGGATCGATCGGCATTTCACAGGTATGAGAGACTACTCGAAATCCCCCCTGTGGCACCGCAATCCGGGCCGCCGTAAATTGTGCCGATTCCGCACCCGTATTGGTCAACATGAACATATGATTGAGAGTCGCCAGCACCCCCACATCTCCAAACGAATAGCCGGCATTACCATCCAACTGCAGCCTGGTTTCAAAACCGACGCGAATTGATTTTTCACGCGAAACAACATTGGCCCCCTTGAGTGAAAGAGCCACGGTTTCCGCCCTCGTCCCCTTGAGATAAATAGGAACACCCATCCCGAGATTTCCTGCGGGCACAATTTCGAAAGGTTCAGCGCAGAGAGGATCTCTAAAAGCCTTAAGCACCGACCCGGCGGAAAGCACCAACTCAACCTCAGCCAAGAGCGCTGCTCCGGCAAAGTCACCCCCCTGAACGGCAACCCCAAATCCGGCTCGGCAAACCCCTCTTCCAAGTGTGTCCGGCCCGTAAAACTCGAGTTGGACTATCCTTCCCGGCACGCTTGCACCCTCGCCAGAAACTGGCAGACCACTCGAACCACCGCTAGCGACAACTATCGCCTTACGACCGCACTGGGTCAGCATCAGGAGAAAAATAATTGAGGCGTAGCGAAAAGCCATATCCATTTACCCGTTGTGCTTAAACTGTTGGTTACACAGGGATGGACTGCAACTTCCATTCCCTATTTATGGGCTGTATAAATGAACCGCACCCGACCAAACTTTGGACGGTCTTTTGGCCGAGTTGGCCAACACGTTGTTTTGACACCGGAAACACGAAACAAAGATAGACAGTCCGGCAGTGCCACTTCAATGAACAGTCAGACTGACTTAGCAACCTCACCTGGAACGTTTCTGAAACCTTTCGGCCTTCGCGATTCTGGGCTGATACCATTTGCTACAATTTCGAC
>CAZRVZ010000038.1:0-11481 GCA_964603655.1 uncultured Pseudobdellovibrionaceae bacterium
TATCCCTATGAGTGGGAGAAGGACGAGAAGTACTTTGGAAAACTTCTTTTGGAGTTTCCGGAGCTCGATATTGGGGAGGAATTAAAGCAGTACCACGCTTGGATCTTGGATCAGCCATCGTGGAAAAAGATTTCTTACCGAAGCCGGTTTCGACAATGGCTGAAGAGATCTATCGAATTTCGATCAGGACGCTGGCATTTACAGTATGAAGGACGGTTGTGGTAGATGCTGGAACTCGTCTCACAGCCAAAAAAGCCTAGTCTTCCGGCAAGTGACGTAGCCCACCGCGACCATGAGAGACTTCTCTCAAGTTACTTTCAATCTTACCGGGTGCGTAATTTTTCCCCGAGGACGATCGAGAAAGAGAAACGGTTTCTTGAGAGCTGGCTTTTGGAACACGGGAATGGGGTAGCGCTTCTTACCTGGCAGGCCATGGAGCCGGTGGCAGGCCGCAAGAGGGTTACCGACTATGGCAACACGCTTATCGATGCTGGAATCCGATCTGCCACCGTCAGAAGTTATCTTGGCACTCTTCGTCGATATTTTTCCTACATTCTCGAATTTCCCTTTGTAGGAAACCCCGTCCGCCGAATCCAAGAAGTCTATGGCCCTATCGATCAGCCGGTGACCGAATACGATATGCCTCGCCACGTCTATAACGGCGAGAGACTGGGGGTGCCACTCGATCCCGAAAGGCTCTATGATTTTTTTGCCAGTCTGCGGCAGCACTATCTTGGAAGTAGTAGCTGGGAAACGGTTAGAGCCAGAAACTACACGCTTGCGGTTTTAGCCGGCGAAAGTGGGCTCAGGGCCGACGAGCTGCTCCATCTTGAGATAGGTGACCTGTTTTTTGAAAGTGCGAAAATTCAAACCCGTTACGCTAAGGGCACTCACGGCTCTGGGAAAAGAGCAAGACTCACCCTTTTCCCCCCATTGGCACGGGACACCGTTTCTTTTTACCTCAAGGCGATTCGCCCGAAATTATACCGCGGCGACGGCCCCCTGGTTTTTTTATCTCCATCGGGGAGTCCCCTTCGCTATAGCGTAATCCACCAGGCGCTCGGGGAAATGGTGAAGATTTCTCAAAAAACAAAATTTCCGATTCTCGACCATATGGGCTGGCATTGGTTTCGGCGAATTTTTGCGACGCGTTTTATTGAAAACTATCCAAATCGGCTTTCCGTCCTTGTTTCACTTTTGGGTCATACAACGCCCAATACGGTGCATTGCTATATCCGACACAGTGAAGCCTGGATGGATTCGGAAATTCAAAAAGTTTTGGGGGGAAAATGGCAATCCACTGGCGATTAAAGACATACCTTGCGACCTCACATGGGATTTATAGCGCAACAGCGTTCCAAAAAAGAATTGTGAAAAAGACGGGAACTCTCATCTCCGTCCAAAACCTGTGCTCTTACATTAACCGAAAACCAAAATCAATTAAACTTAAAACACTGCAACTCATCGTAACCTCTCTTGAGTGTGATCTCTCCCATTTTCTGGAAATTAAGCCAGCGGAGATTTCCGTCGGAGAGACAAAGAAACTTTCCTATGAGAATACGCCGCTCTCTAAAAGAGCGCTGGGTCAATTTCCGGATCCCAAGAATTACAAATGAAAGGTCTTTGCCCTATCTGCAGAAAATACCGCTGGCTTGGAGGAAAAGGACGACTCTGTAAACCCTGCGCCTATCCCATCGGTAAATGCATAAAGTGCTGCGGCGAAAGGAAGATCTACGTCAGAGGGCTCTGCTACATAGTGGCTGGCGCGAAACTTCCCATCATATTTCTTAGTTAATCGACGATAAAACGCTTGATGTACGCCGTGAAGTGTGGGATTTGTGTGGGATCAGCATGGGATTTAGCATCTTGTTTTTTATTTTTCTCTCTCACCACAAACAACATCGAGGGTTATTCAATGTCTACGCGTATGGAAGGTATTACACAGCCGTCCTTATTTTCCTTTGGCACATTGCGATTAGACGTAGTGGTGCCCGAAGGCGATCGGTATCGGATTTTGGCAGAGAATCTACCGTGGCCCGAGATGGGGGAGGCGGCAAACGAGTTTCGGTCAAGAAAGGTGGACATCAATATTGGTCGGCCTTTGAATTTGAGGATGCATTTGGGGGCGCTCATCGCGCAGAGCATGAATCGCTGGACGGATCGAGAGACTCAGGAAATGGTTGCCTATCACGCTGGGGTCAGGCTCTTGTGTGGGTTAGAGCAGTCGGCAGAGACGATAGATCACACAAACATCGAGTGTTTTCGCAATCAGTTGGGGCCGGAAGGGCTGGAGAGGCTCAACCAAATCGCTGTGAAAAGTGCAAAGGCGGCGGGTTTTACCGACACACGGTTGTGCTCGTCGGACACCACGGTCCAAGAAGCACCAATTGCCTATCCGACCGAGGTTGGGCACATGAAGAATATTGGCGAGAAGTTATTGGGAATTGGCCTTGGCATCAGAAAGGGATTATCGCAGAAACTCCAAGTGCTCTCCCAGAAGGCTGGCCGGCTGTTTACGAGGATAAGGCTCTTTACCCGAGGAGAGGGGGAAAAGGTCAGGGCGAAGAAGAAAAAACTCAGCATGAAATTACACCGCACCGTGAGCAAGATGCGCAGACTCGTGAATGGCGAAATCAAATTGATGGGAGACCATTCGTCTGGGCAGTATCAAGAGTCTCTGATGCTATTCAAAAAGATGCTGCGGCAAATCAAACAGTGGTTACGGACGGGCATTCATCCCACTGGGAAAATCGTGAGTCTGTGGCTTACGGATGCCAGAGCAATCACTCGGAACAAGGCAGGCAAGATGACGGAGTTTGGTCGACGGTGGATCATCACCAGGCTCACGAAGGGCTACATTATCGGCACCGTGTGCAAGCGTCTGGGTGGTGGATCGGATACGGGCTTGATGCCTCAGATCCTTGCGAACTTCGAATCAATAATGGGATCGATGCCCGATACCGTGGTGTACGACCGTGGAGGCGATGGGCCCCTAAACCACTCGACACTCAAGAAGGCCGGGATCAGAAACTCTATCTTTCGCAAGGGCCGAGAGAGTCTTCCGGGAGTTGGCCGAAACAAACGATTGCAGGCAAAGAGAGAGCGGGCCCTGTCAGAGGCGACGATTGCGACGATCAAAAATCCTCGTTACGGCTTCAACAAACCTCTGGCGAAGTCATCGCTGGGGTGCGTTTTGAAGGGCCACACAGCTATTTTCGGAGCCAATTTGACCCATCTCACCCGAGATTGGGCGATGATGATGAGCATCGCATGACGAAGGCAAGACACGATGAGAGACCAAAGGGATCAACAAACAGAATCCCGGGCCACCAATGCCATCAGGAAAGAGCCAGGTGGCGAGAAATGAAGTGGGCCGCCTAACAAATCTCAGACGATAATCGCGTTTTCGCGCCAGCCACTATTTAGTCGGTCACCTCATTAGCGCTGGTTAGGAATTTAGTGTAAAATTTCTCAAGCCTCTTTGCGAAAATATAATCACAGTTTATTGCCGCACCTTGTTTCATTTTGTTCGGTCTTTGCGATCGTACTACTCCGCCGGGGGTTTTCGGTGGGCACAAGCTCAGACCACTGGATGCTCATGGCGAAAGGAATTTCGTGGGGTGATCCGACGGCGTTCCAACGAGACTGGTTTAACGAGGTGGTCCCGCAACCCCATTTTGGATTCGATTTTGTCAATTGGTTCGGCCAAGCGTTCGACGTTTTGGTGCCCGTCCATTTTTTTTATTTCGTTCTGACAATTTTTTTATTCTATTACGCTACCGTCCTCTGGTCCCAACGCCTGAACCTAAACACCCATTGGGTTCCACCCTGGGTAGCTGCCTTGGTGATTTGGGGACCCGTGAGCGCTCTCGGCTCGACCACTCCCCTATTGGGTTTGGCACTGCCTCATTGTCTCGGCGCGAGTCTCCTTTTTCTCGGTAGTGGCGCTTTGGTTCAGCAGCGCGCTGGACTCGTATTAATATCCTTGGGACTTATCTTATTTGCACACGTCCAACACGCACTACACTTAGCTGTTTTGACCGTTGCATTTTGTGTGTTCGGTATTATCGATGAAAAATTCAAAAGATGGAGACCGGCAATCATTATTTGCTGTGCCACTTTGCTCATAGGAATTTACCTGGTTTCACGCTGGCGGCTTCCGGGCCTCTCCGCCAATATCGTTGAACTGTGCAAGAACCATTATCGCTATCACTGCTACCCGAAATCGTGGAATGTTTCGAAGATGCTGTTGCAATTTATAGTCTTCTTCGGACCGATAGCCATGCTGTTAAATAGTCACAGATGGCATCGCAATTTCACAATACTCATTGGCATTCCTGCCTTGATACTTCTTGGGGGAATAGGGGGCGATTTCTTTTCAATTTGGCCGTTTCCCAACCTATCCAAACAGCTGAATATTTTTCGCTGGATCACTTTTCTCTATCCATTTACCGCACTAGCGATTCTCTCCCTGTCGGTGAATATTCACACGTTTCGAAATCGATTCTCTTTTGGGATGACCCTCGTCATTTTGCTTTGGGCGTTCTGCTGGATCGAACCCGTCGGTCGCTCCCACTCCCAGTCACCCATTCAGTATTTTCTTAACGGAAAAATGTTTCGTGATTTACGCAGCCATGCAGCGCTACAGGCCCAACTCTCGACCGACACACTGATCGTAGCTCCGCCTGAGTGGGGTTGGGTTCGGAGTGCTTTTCATCGCGGAACTATTGCCGATTTCAAATGCATTCCAAAGGTCGAGGCACCCCTTAAGGAGTGGAGCGAGCGCACCGCGCTTCTGGCTGGATTTTTCAAGAATCCCTCACCGGAGGGGTTTTTGGATCTCAAACAGCGTTTCCAATTCACGCACCTTCTTTGGCGAACCGGTACCCCTTTTCTATTTTCTCAGTACTGCACCGAGTACCTGAGGATGCCTCTGGGAATTGCCCCGTTCCACAGAGAATCTCTGACCCTTTACGCTTGCAATTGATCACCTAGGGCCCATAAAATAATGACGTCCTCCAACACCCGAAGGGTTCTCCGCTGGTGACAACCTCAGATCCGCGCGTCAACGAGGTGGTGGTTTTGTTGCATGCCGATGATCTCGGAGCAACGCCCACGATGAACACCGCGATTCTCAATGCTTGGAAGAACGGTTGGTTGGATGGTTTCAGTATTCTCGGAAACGCACAGGACATTGGCCGAATTTCGACTTCCCTAGACGCGCCGCGAAGAGCTAGAATCGGTGTTCACCTCAACTTGTCCGAGGGAGTCCCGGTGCTTCCGGCCTTTGCCACTACCCGTTTGACCGGTCCGGATCGAAGATTCAAGCATTCATTCACGGGAATTCTCTTTCGTTATTTGTTCCTGAGTTCTTCCGGTAGACGGGAGCTAGCCACACAAATTGAGCAAGAATGGCGAGCCCAAATCGAGAAGGTCAAGGTGATGATTCATCCAAGGCCTGTGACCGTCTTGGATGGTCACCGGTATTTTCACATGTTGCCTAATTTATTTCGGATCGCTGCCCGTTTAGCCGCTGAGCTGTCGATACCGGAAATTCGAATTGTCTCGGAACCGTTTCACTGGTCATCAAAGCCAACCGACTGGTTAAGTCCTCGCTTACTCGTCAATATAGCGAAGTGGCTTTTTTTGAGCCTATGCTCTATCGAGAATCGACGTATTGCTCATGAATACGGCCTTAGGTGGCCCGAGGCGACCGTGGGTCTTTTGTACAGTGGAATCTTAAACCCAGCCAACGTACAATCGGGAGTCTCAAAAGCAAAGCGCGGCGGGGCTCAAGCAATTGAAATTGTCCTGCATGTCGGCAATGCGATTCCTGCCGAGGTATCGCACGACGCTAAAAGTTGGGCTTCATTTGCGCTCAGTCCCCAACGGAAAAAGGAGTATCAAAGCCTGTCGTCGCTACACAGAGAGTTCCATGGCAGCGTTTGAGTCTAATGTTGAAGTGGTCCCCGCCAGTCAGATCGACTATGGCCAACACGCCGCATTTCAAAGGGCGGTTTTTCGAGAGGCGTTCTTAAAAATAAAAGTCAGCGATTCTCACCTAACCCCAGAATACTTTCGCTGGAAATACAACCCGCCAGACGGAGAGGCGCTGGTAGGAATCGTTCGTCAGGGAAACTCGCTCCTCTGTACCGGTGCGATTCAACCGATCAAGCTAATCGGAGACAAGGGACCTATTCAAGGATGGCAGACGGTGGATCTGGGTACGCGCGTTGAAGACCGTAGCCATGGATTGGCACAACGTATTTTGGCGGCGCTAGTAGCCAACACCCCTGACGGAGATGTCCTTTTTGGTTTTCCTAATAAGAGTTCCACGGGCTGTTTCACCCGGGTTCTTCTCAATCAAAACTGTGGCGTGACCACCTGGATCAATCCATTCCCTCGCCAGAGGGGTTGCCGGTGTTGTGAGGTGAGTGAATCGGAGTCACTGCCCGATGAGTTTGCGCGGCCAAATATTTCACCGACCCCTTTGAAGCCCTGTGTGGAACGAAGTTCAGTCTATTTGAATTGGAGGTACCAATCCCATCCGGTGCACCGCTATACGTATTTGCGACACTTGAAGGGGGGCGCCTGCGTGGGCATCGCCATTCTACGGGCCGCTCGAATTTTGAATCGGGAATTTATAATCATCATGGAACTCATGACGGAGAGGCCCGCCTGTCTTTTACGCCACATCGCAGCCTGGGTAGCTCGCGGAAAGGGTCAACGAAGTCGACCCATGATCGCTCTGCTCGGTAATGCGGTCTCGTTGGCAGAAGTCATTGGGGCAGGATTTCTTCCCGTCCCCCCGCTTTTTCTGCCTAAAAGGCAATACCTGGCTATTCACCAAAAAACCAAAAGCCCCTCACCTTTTTTCGCAGCACCTTGGTTGGTGCAAACAGGTGATTGGGACGCACTTTAGCGAGTAATAATGGCCACCAGAGTCAGTATCTGTATTATTTACCGGCAATCCAATCCCACCCTGAGCGAATGTCTGGACCATTGCTCCAAACTTAACTTCAAAGAATTTGAGGTAATCCTACTTCCCGACGACAAAGAGAGCACACCCTTTACCACTTCTTTAAAACAATACTCCTTTCCCATCCGGATCATTCCTACCGGCAAATTAAATATTCCTCAAAAAAGAAATATTGGCATTTCAGCTGGCCGCTCCCAATGGATAGCCTTTATCGATGACGACGCGTACCCGGACGTCAATTGGCTGAGTAGCGCGCTCCCGAATTTTGATGACCCTGCGGTAGGCATTGTGGGGGGGCCCAACCTTACACCCAGCGAAGATCCCTTTCTGGAAAGAATTGCCGGAAATTTCTTACGAAGCCGACTGGGTTTTGGTGGCGGATACATCAGGCACACTCCCGTATCCCTTCGAGCAGTCGATGAACTCCCCGCCTGCAATCTCATCGTCAGAAGAACTTTGTTGGACAGTGTAACATTCGATGAAACGCTCCTTGCCGGCGAGGACACACGACTGTGTTTTGATCTGATTAATAGAGGTTTTAAGGTGCTGTATTCGCCTACCGTGATCGTTTATCACCATCGAAGGAGAGTATTTCTGGCGTTTGCACGCCAGCTTTTCAACTATGGTTTTTTTCGGGGGAAACAGCTCACAAACAGACAGGTCAGGCATGGGTGGTATTTGGTTCCGACCTTTTTTTTCGCGGCCGTCGTGGGAGGGGCACTCTTCTCAATTTTCAGCTTACCGATAAGGCGCATTTTTCCACTGGCTCTGGGCTCCTATCTTTTTATTACATTAGTGGAGTCGCTCAGAGTGTCCAGCCTGTGGGAAGCCCCTTTTACCTGGCCGACATTTTTCATCGGTCACATGAGTTATGGTTTCGGGCTACTACGCGGCCTTTTTTCAAGGGCTTCGTAGCCCGGGCTTTAGCCGGTGTATTGACAGACACCATTTTGACGGTAAAATTGGTGTCAATGTATACAAGAATGCTCAGGCCCGTTGACCGCCCTTTTTTTCTTTTTGGACCGAGGGGGACTGGAAAAAGTACCTGGACCAAAGACACTTTCCCTGGCGCCATGCGTTTTGATCTTCTCCGTGCATCGGAGTGCTTGCGGCTTCAAAAGGCGCCCCAGACGTTCACGGCTGAGGTTTTGGCGGTATCCAAAGGAAAGTGGATTATCATCGATGAAATTCAAAAAGTTCCGGCATTATTGGATGAAGTGCACGCACTCATCGAAAATGAAGGTTACACCAAATTTGTTCTGACGGGTTCCTCAGCGAGGAAACTCAAGCGTGGAGCCGCCAATCTGTTGGCTGGCCGCGCATTGCGAAAAAATTTGTTTCCCCTCAACAGTTTTGAGACTCAATTCTCTTTGCCTATCGAGCAGGTTTTGAACTTTGGGTCCTTGCCAGCAAGTGTTAACGCAAAAACCGATGAAGAGCGGGCGGAGTACCTCAATGCCTATGTAGAGACCTATCTCCAAGAAGAGATTAAGGCTGAAGCGCTGGTGAGAGATGTAGGCTCGTTTGCTCGGTTCATCGAGGTCTCATCCCTGACAGCTGCGCAGACCACCAACGTTTCAGGAGTGGCACGCGATGCCGGAGTGAATCGGGAAACGGTTCGCGGATATTTTGAAATCTTGGAGGACACTCTCCTGGGAACCTGGCTCGAAGCGTATCGGCCCCGGGCCAAAATCAAGGAGGTAGCGCTCCCAAAGTTCTATTGGTTTGACCCCGGTGTATTGCAATCCGCGAACACCGGTTTTCGCCAGCCCATCCCCCCGGATTTTCGAGGAGTGCTATTTGAGCACTGGATCCACCATGAGCTACGCTCTTACCTGCACTATGGGAAGGTCAAGGGCTCGCTAGGGTATTGGTCAACTCCCTTCCAAAGCGAAATTGATTTCCTGTGGTGGTATGGAAACGAATTCATAGCCATCGAGGTAAAAGCCTCAAGGGACTATCGAACGGAATTCCTTAAGGGAATAAATTCGTTTTCTCAAAGCAAAAAACTGAAACGTTCGTTCGTGGTATATCTTGGGAGTAAAGAGTTGAAGGTTGGGAGGACTTGGGTTCTACCCGTTCAACGGTTCTTACAGGAACTGTATGGTGGCGGCGTGCTGGGATAAAGCGGCAAGGCACCTGATTCGTTTTTACAAACACTTCAAATCCCCTCGTCCAACCTTGGCTTTTTTTCAAGGGCTTCGTAGCCCGGACCTTAGAATATCCAGTCCGATGGCGCTAAGGTGTTTTAAATTGAAGGTAACATTACACCCCACGTTGCATTCGTGGGTGCAAAAGCATTTGCTCTTGACCACCCACTCTGCAATAGCTTTGTTTTTTTTCGACTCCCACAGTCTTCTGAAATTCAATTGAAACTCCCTGACATTGCCGATCTTAGTCTCTGGCAACATTTCACAAGGGTAGACGTCGCCATTGGGGTAAATTACACACGCTAACCGGGAGCTGTAACAGGGCGAAATGAACTTATTTTCTCGGGCGAGTCGATTGATGATGGAATATTTGTAACTCGCAAGGGCTCCGAGATATCGGCCATACCCGGGCAAGACGGAATTGGCCAAATCCTTTTGAACTTCCCGGGTAATCGCAGTGTACTTTTCCAACTCTATGTTTTGGGTGAGCGGGTTTTTGGCCGAACCACGAACCAGGTTAATCCCTACACTATCGGGTCCCAATGATTTCAAATAGGTGTAGATTTCACCGATCTCATTTTGATTAAAGGCATTAAAAGTAATGGTGAACCCCACCTTTAATCTCTTGAATTTTTGCTTGAGCTCCTTGATTCGAGTGAAGGTCTGGATGGCTTCACCAAATGAATTCCTTGTCTCTCTAATTCTTTCATGGGTGTCCTTAAGACCATCAATAGAAAAATGTAGCACCAGGGTGAGTCGAGGGCAGGACTCACAAATGTTTGTGACGGTCTGGATCGTTTCCCTCAGGAGGGACCCATTGGTGGGAATCGAAAGGTATCTAATTTTATTTTGATTATAAAAAACTTTTGTGATCTCGGCGAGATCCTTTCGCAAAAAGGGCTCTCCCCCGGAATAAAGCATTACCAAGATACTGCCCATCGACTGTGAGAGGGTCGATACTTCAGCAAGTGAGAGTTCTTGAGTCGGCCGGTTTAACTCTTCTGAGTAGAAGCAATGCTGACATTTGAAGTTACATCTATTGGTTACGAAAAAGGTGACATAAATGGGAAGCGAGTTTTTTTTGTAGAAAAGCTTAGTGGCGTGCCGCATTAACTGTGGGTTCATAGGCGTGTTTTGACGCCCCGTTCAACAGGCACCACCCGATGAATCACTCCCGCGTCGCCCATACTCTATTCTCCGAGTGAAATTTGTTATAGATTAACATTATTACAGCTTCCCCCACAAACCTAAGTGCCACATTTACGTACATTGTACCTGTTCACAATGATGCCTCAATTTTAAAATCTACCGTCGACAGAGTGTGTGCTAGGCTTGTGCCATTTGAAGGATCTCGGGTATTTCTAGTCGAGAACGGGAGTCATGATGACTCACTGAGTACCGCGCTCAGTCTGCAGAATTCCAGAGTGCGGGTTTTCAGCGAATCCAAGGCCGGTGTTGGATACGCCTACGTGCGCGGGATTGTTGAAACTGTTAAGGGAAAAATGACAGACTGGATTGTCCTCACGGCGTCCGACTTACCTTTTGGGTTCTCCGATTTGGAGGCATTTCAGAACCGCTTGACTGAAGATCCGTCACTGTGTCTTGCCGTGGGATCAAAATATTACCAGGCCAAACAGAATCTTCGGGGGCCACTACTTCGCCGGACAATGAGTAGCGGGTATTGGCTGCTGCGCCGGTGTCTCCTGGGTATGCGGACACGCGATTGCCAAGGATCCATCTTCATTCGCACGGATATCGCTCGGCGGCTGGTCCCTAACATAAAAGCCCGAAACTACTTTTTTTCAACCGAGCTGATTTATTCCGCTGAAAAGGCAGGGATACCCGTCATTGAACTCTCTGTTGAAACGGCCTCCCCCATCAGACCCTCTACCGTTCGCCCTTTCCGAGATTCTGCCTGCATGTTGTTTCAACTCATGCGCTTAGCGCAGCGGAGTTTTTGATACCTAGCCACTTAACCCTGGCCCGTTTGAGTGCACGCCAATGGGTGGAGAGGTATCACAGTCCGTTCAATCTTGATCAAGGGTTAGGGGAAGACTTTGTCGCCATGGCACTTACCGGCCACATGCCAGGCGAACTCGACGACTTAAGTATTCACGGATTTGCCAGCGATCGCCTAGCCCAACAGCTCAAAGAGCCTCATGAGTACTCTTTAAAAGGCGGCTACGACACGCTAATTCAGGCATTGGCCCTACGTCGCCAAACGTCTCATGAAATCACACCGGGAATTCTCGTCTGAAGTGTCCCGTCGGAAATCCAGCGCTTGAGCTGATCGGCCGAGAGCTCGGCAGAGTCACCGAGATCCACCTGCCACGGGCGGCACCGCTTCGACAT
>CAZRVZ010000039.1:0-17332 GCA_964603655.1 uncultured Pseudobdellovibrionaceae bacterium
AAATGAACCGGACAGCAGTGAATTAATAGACAATTTCTTTTAAAAAATCCAACTATATAATTGAACTACCCAAGTGATTTCCGATCAACTTTGATCGGTCGAGCTTCAAAGCCGTCAAGGGCATTGGCAATTTCCCGGGCCAATATTTCGTTTCCCCTACTGTTCAAATGGCAACAGTGGTCTCGGTAGAGTGGTTCCAAATGATTCCAAAATATTTTGCTTAAATCGTTAAAATGAATCCCCCGTTTAGCCAATTCCTTTCCTGCCCTTTGCAGCTGCGGATAGGCACGTTCAACGAGCGGTCCAAAAATGTTTTGAGAGTGAAGCGCTACTTGAGCCTCCTCCTCGGTGAATTGTTTAGATTTCGGAACATATTGATTGGGTTGCAAAAAATGCCAGTACTGAATTCCACGATCGAAACAAATGGCTTGAATTGTTCGAGATGATTCGAACCAGGTCTGCGTCAGGCGACCCGCTAAATCCAGCGTTTCATTGGGCGGGCCTTTTGCTTTATCCGGCAGCAAAATAGCTGCTAGATGCCTCTCCAATGATTTTTGAGTAAGGTTCATTGATCCATGGGGCGCTCGCCAAATTAAATGCACGAACGCCGACCGCTGGAATGGAATTCGCGCGATCAAGGAGGTCAATCGGCGTTTACGCATTTCCCAGCGTTTCCATTTACCTAAAACTTCATCTATCTTAGCGACGGACAGTTTTGCCACCTCTTCAACAAAGGCGTTCGGATAACTAAAATGAACCCCCTGGCTAGTTCCATTTCCCAAAAATGCCATCGTCGAATCATTGAACCCGTCTAAATTGATGACCCAATCAAACCGTGCTCCCAAGGAAAGAAAATAGTTTAGAACACTGCTTTGTTGAGGTTGTCGATATCCGCCATGTGCAAATGTCATCAAGCGAATCTTCTTGCCGGCAAATGTTTTACTGGACCTTAACGCCTTTAATAGATACCCCCCCCTCTCCGAGTTCCCAGGCAACGGAGGCGCCCAATAAAGCAATCTGAATTTCATCGGAATGATTATCCGCAAAAACCGGCGAGGGACCCATAAATCCCCAATCGTTATATTTGGAATTGTGCCTGGACCCAACAAACCCAAAGAACGGGTGGATTTGATACTTATTGAATTGCTCCCAAAACGTAAAGGGCTCGTCCCCCCGATAATTTTCCGAAAAAAATTGCCGATTCTGAATTGCCCAGTCAGCATCAAAACGACGGCCGTCCTTAGCGGCGATTAAGATCATCGACGTGCCTTCCAAAAGAAGCAGACCCATGACGCAGGAAATCGACCAAAATGCCACAGTCTTTCTCATCTGAAAAAATTATAATCGCGCGAGAGCCAATAGGGTAGTCACAATCGTAATACAAAATGGATCGTTCCTGCTTGGTACTCTGACTAACCGATTTGACCTCGCAACACAGACGAAGTGCTTACTGTACAAGGCAAGGTGGAAAGTGGAACTTTTCTTCAAAACTGTGAAGCAGCACTTGTTAAAAAAGGGACTCGTAAGCCGATGATCGTTTTCATCAAGCCATTATAGAGCGCTCGCTCAGGTTAATAACGTGACAGATGGTCATTGCCCATCTCCTGCTCTCCGGCTGTCTCTCTACTGATGGCCGCCTTAATCTCGCTGCCAAGCGATTCGAGTCCGTTGACCCGGTTGGTGGCTCTGGTGCATTCTGGGACATTACTGGAATGGAGGAGACTTCATGGAATACCGTCGACTCGGAAAATCGGGACTCAAACTCAGTGAATTATCATTTGGATCCTGGGTAACCTTCGGAACTCAGATTGGGCTCAGGGAAGCGACGGACCTCATGACGCTAGCCTTTGACGCCGGCGTGAATTTTTTCGACAATGCCGAGGTCTACGCCCAGGGCGAGTCGGAACGCCTCATGGGGCAGGCTTTCAAAAAACTTGGCTGGAGCCGGGAAAGTTTCTGCGTTTCCAGCAAGGTCTTCTGGGGTGGCACCCGGCCCACGGAAAACGGCCTCTCGGCCAAGCATGTCGTCGAGGGGTGTCACGCGGCACTTCGAAGACTTTCGGTCGATTATCTCGATCTCTACTTCTGTCACCGTCCAGATCCCGAGACGCCGATTCTGGAAACGGTTCGTGCGATGCATACTCTCATTCTTCAGGGAAAGGTGCTTTATTGGGGAACATCCGAATGGGCGGCTCCCGAGATTGCCGAGGCATTCCACCTCGCGGAAAAATACGGACTCACGCCGCCGACGATGGAGCAGCCTCAATACAACCTCTTTCACCGCGACCGAGTAGAGACCGAGTACCGTCCACTCTGCGCAGAGCATGGTCTCGGCACTACCATCTGGTCACCACTGGCTTCCGGAATTCTCACGGGGAAATATAATGACGGTATTCCAACGGGAAGCCGCATGACTCTTAAGGGATACGAGTGGCTCCGAGCTCGGATGGAGTCAGCCGATGGAAAAAAACAAATCGATCAGACACGGGCACTTTCCAAGTTATCGGGTGAATTGGAAATGACCCCGGCACAGCTTGCAATATCCTGGTGTCTTTTAAACCCCAACGTCAGCACCGTCATCCTGGGTGCCACGACAGCAGTGCAACTGCGCGAGACCCTCGGGACTTGTGAATTAAAAACACGCCTCGTGCCTGACGTGGAAAAACGGATTCGGGAAATAGTAGAATCTTGACTGCACTCTAATCGACATGTTTTGCCGCCCGAGAGGAGGCCTCAGGTAACACCCCGCGCATTGCAGGTAATCCCGCAAGGACAGTACCGTCTCTCCCGCACAATAAATTTCGGTCAACGCATTTACAAAAAGGTAACCCATGCGATTTTTCATCGCCGCCATTTTTGCTCTGTCGGCGCTAGCCGATTACCCGAACCAGTGCGAGTACGATAAGGAGTGCCTCATCGACATTCCCGGCAGTCAATGTGCCGATGGAACGCTTTCCTACATCACACTCACCCGACGTGCCGGAGCGCGAAATCTTCTCGTGTATCTCAAAGCGGGCGGCGCCTGTTGGGACGCCAAGAGCTGCAACAACGGACTGGCTCGTCCCCTGACCCGTGTGGAGCGGCCCACCGAGTGGAATGTGGGACTCGGCATTCACGGCAATAATCCGCAGAACCCGTTTGCGAGCGATTTCGACATCGTCACCATCCCCTACTGCACCGGGGACGCATTTACCGGGAATAACGTTTCCATCTATTCCGACGGCAAGCGATCCATGACAATTCGTCACAGGGGCTTTGAGAACGTAAAACTCAGTTTGGACAAGATTCGGTCCATTGTGCCGAGTCCCGAGCGAGCGGTGCTTCTGGGGTGCAGTGCCGGAGGTATCGGCGCATTTTTTCACCTGCGAAACTTTCGAGATTCCTTCCCGGACGCGCGCCGGTACGTGATTAGCGATGCGGGATTGCCCTTTAAGCCCCCTCACGTGGATGACTCCGAACACCGTCGCGTCTTAAAAAACTGGGGCGCCGATAAGATCCTCGAATCGTTTCCGTCATCGCCGGGCCAACCGCTCAAAAACTTCGGCGAGCTTATCCGATTCAACACCGAAAACTTTTCCGATACCCGATTCGGATTCATCTCCAGCTATCGCGACGCCGTCATGACCTTTTTTGGGCTCACCATCGGCAGCCCCGTCGGCATGAAAATCGTGCGCAATAATATCATCGATATCGCCGATAACTCACTCGGTCGCGAGATCGATCACGCGCGAGTCTTTTTCACCGACACCAACACTCACTGCCACTCTCCGAAAGATCTCCTCGGCCAGGATTCGCTCGGTGTCACTCTCTCGGCTTGGATGACCGACATGATCCAGGACAGAAAATGGCCCAATGTTCGCCCCGATCTCTTTCGCAGAATACATGCCGCAGGTGAAGTCGAGGATGAGACCGAGCGGCAGAGTCAGCCAGTCGATCGGTTCCCCGACTATCCCTGACGGCGCCATACTACCCCTGACACGGCTGGCTAACGCGGCCAGTTAATCGCGAACGGCCTTTTTGATTTAAAATACTCAAGGGCTATTCGGCCCTTATTATTTCCCGACAGACAATTATGCCGCGCGATTTTTCGACATGCCGTCGTTCGCAGATTCAGGTGTGCCGACTATCGAAGCGGTATCTCCTGGGCGACTCCAGTCCAAACACCATCCGAGAGGCATTTCACCAGGCGTGGCATAACATAACTCGCTCACGCCAACGCCTGTCGGAATTGGATCGCGCGGGCGACCAGCGGGAGTTTTGGGCCCTCAAGGACGTCAGCTTCGAGATGCCGCCCGGACAGATTCTAGGAATCGTGGGGCGCAACGGGTCGGGAAAGTCGACGCTCCTAAAAATATTGTCCCGCGTGACCGAGCCCACCGAGGGGCGCGCGATTATCCGCGGAAAGACATCGTCTCTGCTTGAGGTGGGAACCGGGTTTCACCCCGATCTCACGGGCCGCGAGAATATTTTTCTCAACGGAGCCATTATCGGCATGCGTCGCCAGGAAATCGCCCGCCAGTTCAACGACATCGTCGCATTCGCGGAACTGGAAAGATTCATCGACACACCCGTGAAGAGGTACTCATCCGGCATGTATGTCCGGCTCGCGTTCGCGATCGCCGCGCACACGAACCCCGATGTGCTGATTATCGATGAAGCGCTGGCGGTCGGAGACACGAATTTTAAAAGGAAGTGTCTTCAAAAATCGAAACGCGTCGCCGAGGACGGAAAGACAGTAATTTTTGTCAGCCACGACATGGAAATAGTGCGGCAGCTTTGCGATAGGGTGCTCTGGCTCAGTCACGGCGTCATTAAGGCCGAGGGGAGGCCCGCCGAAATTGTCTCCCGTTATCTGGCTAGTTGCGACGCGTAATATGCGTGCGTTGTCGGCCGTGCTTGCCTCATGATAAATATTCTCGGTGCATTCATCGCCGACGTTTTTTACCATCATCGCGAGAAACTATCTTGCCCAGGCCATCACGCTGAGCCACTCGATTCGTCGCTTTTATCCGGAAGCCGAAATCTACGTGGCGTTGGCCGACCGCGTGCCTGCAGAGCCTCTCGAAAAGAGTCTCCCCTTTCGCTGGATTCCCATCGAAAGCCTTGGCATCGAACGCCTTGCGGCCTTTTGTTTCAAATATGGAACGTTGGAACTTGCCACGGCCATTAAACCCCACGCGTTTAAAATGCTCTTCAATGACCTGGGCTGTGAGCGAGTCATTTACCTCGATCCGGATATCCGGCTCCTCAATCGGCTCACTCCAGTCGAGCGTGCCCTTGCCCACCACTCAATAATTCTCACGCCCCATCTGTTGCAGCCTTTGCTCGATTCATCGGGACCGCGCGAGCTCGATATTCTGCGCGCGGGGACCTTTAATTTAGGGTTTCTCGCACTTTCCCGTTCAAAGACCACGATGGATTTCATCGAGTGGTGGCAGGATCGCCTGGGCGAAGGTTGTCGCATGGAGATTGAGCGCGGGATGCACGTCGATCAAAGATGGATGGATTTGGTTCCGTCCTACTTCCCCGATTTTCATATCTTAAGGGATCCGGGGATGAATATCGCCTACTGGAACTTGCGGCACCGCCGACTGACCGAAGACCATGGTGGTTTTTTGGTTGGTAATGAACCCGCCTATTTTTTCCATTTCAGTGGATTTGACCCGCAAACACCCGATGTTTTCTCGCGCCATTTTTACCCTCAATGCATTATCGAAACGGCTGATCTCAGTCGACTCCACCATGCCTATGCGGCGACCCTGATTGAAAACGGTTATGAAATCTATTCGAAGCTCTCCCCGGCGTTCTCTCGTTTCGATAATGGTGCCTCTATTTCCGCAGCGATGCGCTTGCGGTATATCGATATGACACCCACTGAGCGCGAAGAGTTCGGCAACCCGTTTACCAGTCAACGACTCGGCTCGCTCTATCGCCAGCATGCAAAGACAAATAGAAATTTTTTCAGGCGCGGTACGGCGAAGATGAAACGAATGCTGAAAGAAATGAAAACCATTGGACCGCGGGAGATTCTATGAACGGGATTACTTTCCAGGAATACTTCTCAGAAACACCCTGGATAGACCGCCGTGAGATGGACTCACCACAAAAACTGGAAGCGGCAATGCTTGAACGGCGGGTACCGCTCAAATTCCGCAAAGCTCTCAAAGAGTGGCGTAAAAATGGCTTGGTCATCATGCCTCAAATTGCGCCCCATTCGCTTATCGATGAATACCTGCGTGATTTTAAAGAAGTTCAGCTCCGCCCGAGGCGATTCAGTGCAACGCTTCGCCATGAGAGCTACGGTAACACAAACTCCAGCCACCTGAAGGCGAGTGATTTCGACCATCCCCATTATCGAATGATGGATTTTCACCGCGAAAGCCTTGCGGGTAAGCATCTCGCCCTCTTGCCGGAGGTCATTTGGTTTTTAAGGGTTCTCTTTTGCGATCGTCCCGTTGCCATGCAGACGCTCACCTTCAAATATGGCAGCGAGCAGGGTCTCCATCAGGATTTTAGTCTTGTCGTCGCGGAAAAGCCGGCCTACCTCGTGGGTTGCTGGCTCGCGCTTGAGGATGTCTCGCCCGATGCCGGGCCGCTCGGCTACTATCCGGGAAGTCACCGCACTGCGCTCTTTGACTTCGGCGACGGCCCGATCAAACGGAGTGAATATTGCGATGATGGCACCCGCCAGCATTTCTTACTCGATCAGTGTCGAAAAATCGGCTCCGCGCCCGCGATCGCATGTCTCAAAAAGGGGGACGTGCTCTTATGGCACGGAGCACTCGTGCACGAGGGTACCAGAGTGGTCAATCGATCGCTTTCTCGTTATTCGCTAGTCACCCATTATTCCGCCGAATTGGCGTACCGTCGTGACCGCCGCCTAGCGGGAGCAAAACCCAAGAAATTCCGTTCTGGCCGAGGAATTCTCTACCAACTGCCCAACGACTTAGCGGTGGAAAACATATTCCCGCTCTCCTGGCAGCGCCCGGCCAAGTGGCGAAACGAGGGTTTACGATTCTTTGCGCGCGCCCGGCGCAAATTCATCGACAAAACGCGACAGTTTTTTGAAGCGACTGCGTGAATCGACCGTCTTTTCAAGCACCAGGTGCCTCACCATTCGACGCCCAAACAGATCGTTTTTTTCGATCAGCATCGCGAGGTTTTCGGTAGAGGCGCGGAGCAGTTTATTGAATCTCTGCTGTTCTCCCAGCGCTGGCCACAAAATCTTTAGTAATAGAAACCGAATACGCCCGGAGAACGAGGCATCGAAGTCATCAAATAATCGAGGCAGCGCAACTGGCGAGATTTCACGCCCAACGGGAACCGGCCAGACCTCAGCCGACACTTCCTTCGACACCTGGACCGGCTTTGTCCCGTCCCACGTAAAAAATTGCGCCTGGCCGATACAATCATTCCACCCGAAACGGATCGCCCGAAATAGCTCAGCGTCTCCAACAAACAACACTCGGGTTTCACTCGAAATCCGAACCGTATCCAGTTGCAACAGGGAGACCGGGTTCACGAGCCATCCCGTCGCCGTCAGGCGCCTCTCAATGGCCCTTTCTCTGATTTCGACATAAAGGTACAGGATTTTCCCAGGATTTCGCTTCACATCGGGACGATAAGAGTGTGCCACTGCCTCGTCAAACCACGGCGCGCTCCACCGAAAGGGGTCAGAAATTAGCGTTTGCCGATTACCACGTCATCCAGGATGAGTTTTCGCGAACTGGCGCGAATGTTGGTCTCAATCGCCACCGTTAGAGATGCCGGTGAAACCTCGCCGAGCGCGAAACTTAATGCCCGTTCCGATGCGTTTGAAACATCGATGCGTTTGACCACCGTCCAGTTAACCCTATCTTCACTCACGCGGACCTCGGCCGAATCGAGCGAGGTAAACGCACTCGCATTCATTTTCAGGGCTAAGGTAGTAAGTCCGTTATCGGTGTTCACCCATGTCCTTCTGAATGAGGCCGCACGCCCTCCGCTCAGCTGGAGGGAAGTCAGGCCCGATAGTGCGCGCGACGCGCTCGTGAAGGAATAGACGCCCGAGGAAGTCCACGGCGCCAGCCAGCCCATGCCCCCCGAAAGATTCTTGGATTCAAATCCGTCGGTCGCACCTGGCGAGGCGATGTCTCCCACTCGCACGAATAGGCGCGTGGGCGAGCTCATCAGCACTCTGGTACCGGCGGCGTCACGTGCCTGGACGGTGAAGCTATCCAGGCCGACAAACTCGGCGTCGGAGGTGTAGGTGAAACCCTCGGTTTCACTAACGAGCGTGCCGTGAGTCGGCTGCTCTAGTACCTCGAGCGTCGTTAGTCTGCTCTCTGGATCCAGTACCTCGGGTAGAATCGCAAGGGGAGCGGCCGATCGGGTTATGAAAACCTGCTCCACTGACACCACCGGTGGCTGGTTGTCCTGAACGCCGAATCTGTCGACGATAACCGAGACCGAGTCGAAGTGGACATTGGCCAGCGCTGATTCGTTGGCAAAGCGTAGGGTGAGAGAATCTGACGTCAGCTCTGAGACAAGTGCGGCCGGAATCGCCACGGAATATTTGCGATAATTTCGATCGAGCTGACTTGAACCGAGAGACATTACCCGTGATAGCGACTCGGGAGACGGTCCTGCCGTTCGTGCGGTTCCCAACGAAACTGCGAGGCGATCGGCTGACGCAAATCCGGTCTGGCGCGCCCAAAAATGGACCGACAACCCGAACGTGCCCTGGGTAGCCGGCACGCGAAACGTGCGGGTAAACGAACCCGTACCCGGCAACTTGACTTGGAATCTTCCGCGAAGAGCGAAAACATTAGGTATCACCGAGGCGCCGCTCACGGCTTCCCACCCGCTGTCCCAACCGAAACCGGAGTCCCGTGAGTTGGAGTCGAATTCATCACTGGCAATAGGAGTGGGCCGATAAACGCGGATGCTGGTTTTCACCACGCCGCTTTGCAAGGTGCCATCGCTGACCCGGTACTGAAATTCATCGGTACCCGAAAGTCCCGATCGCGGGGTGTAGACAACCCTTTCACCCATCGTGGAAAGCGTCCCGGCCGAAGGGGGGCTCACCAAACTGATCGTGAGTAGATCTCCGTCGATATCCTGTCCGCGAAGCTCTATTTCAACCGGTACATCATCTTCCGTCGAGGCTGTGATATTTCCGGCGGTCGGAGCATCGTTGACGGGTGCGACGGCGATGGTGACCGTGCCAGGCAAGCTGACGATGTCGTTGGCGCTCACCGTAAAGGTAAAGGAGTCGGCCCCGTTGAAATCGGCGTTGGGCACATAGCGCACGAGGGGCGCCGTTGCCTCTAGTCGTCCGTGTAGCGGTCCCCGCATGATGGCAAACGTCAACGGCGCTCTCTCGGCATCGCTACCCGTGAGCGTGATGGCCACATCGGTATCCTCTTGGACCGCAACGCTCTGGTTGTCGGCGACAGGGAGATCGTCGACTGCGCTCACGGTTATCGAAATCGTCGCCTCGTTGCTAGCCAGAGCAGCATCACGGGCCACAAAGGTAAACGAGTCGGTACCGGTAAAATCGGTGTCGGGAATATAACTCAGCTCGGGTGCAGTGCCTTCCAATCTGCCGTGTCCGGGCGGAGTACCCACAGCGTAGGTGAGCGCGTCGCCATCGACATCGGTGGCGGCGAGCTTTACCGAGATCCGACCGTCTTCTGCCAAGCTAATGCTCTGGGGCAATGCAACCGGTGCATCATTGATGGGAAGGACCTCTATCGTAATGACACCCACCTCGCTCGTGGCAATGCCGTCACTGACTCGAAAGCGAATCTCATCGCTTCCCGTGAAATTGAGCCCCGGTCGATACCGAATATTGGGCAACAATCCAGCTATCGCCCCATGGGCGGGGATACTCATTAGTTGAAAGCTCAAACTATCGCCATCGGCATCGGTGGCATCAATGGCAAACAACACCTCGGTGTCCTCATCGGTTCGCACCGTTTTGGAGACCGCGACCGGGGCGTCATTCACCGGCGAAATCTGGATCGTGACCGTGGCCGGCAGACTGGTGGACGTGGCATCCGACACAGTAAACGAAAAGCTATCCGAGCCAACGGCATTCAAATTGGGAACGTAAGTCAGCTTTGGCGCTGTGCCCAACAATATGCCCTTGGCTGGTACCGTAAAGGAATAGGTCACGGCGTCGCCATCGATATCGCGCGCTACCAACTCCAGCCAAGCCGTGGTGTCCTCTTGTGTTGTGAGCGAGAGCGGGTCGGCGATAGGGGCGTCGTTGACGGGGTTCACGGTCAGGGTGATGGTTGCCGCGGCGCTGTCGGCGATACCATCGTTCACTTTGAAAAGAAACGTGTCGGTGCCGTTGAAATTGGCACTGGGCGTGTAAACCACATTCGGTGGCGTTCCCGAAAGGGACCCGTTTTGGGGGTTTGTTGTGACGCGAAAGCTTATCGGTTCGGCTTCGGGGTCACGGCCGGTGAGGGCGATGTTTAACGAAGCGTCTTCGTTTAGGGTAAGCGACAGGGAATCCGCTACGGGAAGTTGGTTGGCGGGCACACTCTCGATTCGCACGTCATCGATATACCACCCGTCGTAAACGACGCTGCTATCGGTAGTCAGACGAAACCGAATGCGCACATCGGAGAGCCCCGCATACGCAGCCATACTTGTGGACGCAGTGGTAAAGCTACTCAAGGTGCCGTTGAAACGGTTACCGAGTTGTGTCCACGAAGCCCCGCCATCGCGAGACGCCTCGATGTAGCCGTAGTCAAAGCCAAATTCTAAAGCATATTTGTGAGAAAAGACCAGATTGGCATTCGCTGGAGCTGTTCTCAAATCGATCGATCGTGAAGTAAGAGCGATGTTGAGATTATTGACATAGCTTCCGCTCGGACTGTCGGTAACGCTATAGAGCCCAGAAACTTTATGCAGTGAAGTGACGCCCCAGGGTGCGGCGGCGGACCAGTTGGAAAGCCCACTCTCGAAACCATCCGTGAAAAAGACCGTAACTAAGCGCGTGGTGAACGAAACCGTGTTGGATAGTCCTGAGGCATTTCCCACATTGTCTAAAACCTTCACGGCAGCATAATAGACCGTGCTGTGGGTCAGACCCGAGAGGGCGATTGTCTGAACGGTGCCCGGCGCTAGGGGAGCCGGCTCGCCGACAACCGACGCGGCCGCCGCGAACTCGGAATCGTTGGTGATCGGCTGCAAAGAATACCTGAGGTCATAGGCCGACGCCGTTCCCACGATGCCGTCGTCACCGGTGGCAGTGAGCGATAAACTTGCATCGTTGAATCCACGCTGAAACAGTCTCAAGTCGGAGATCGCAGACGGTGGCGTGGGGTCAGTTTCAAATGAGGTGACGGCTCTGTGCACGTTCATCCGGCCATTGGTAACCGTACGGCGGGTGACGTCGGTAATGGGATCGGTCGAGCCCATGAGCGTCGATTTAATCAGTGCCGCGGTGGGCGTCATCGTCATGGATGCGACCAGCGCCGCGCCACCGGAGACATGGGGCGTTGCCATCGACGTTCCGCTGAGCAGTTTGTAACCGGAAGCGTCGCACAGCGAGCAGGTGCCTCGCGGAACCGTCGATAAAATCGAAACGCCGGGTGCCGCCAGATCGATGGTGGTGGCCCCGTAGTTGGAAAAGCTAGCATAGGCGTCGAGCCGATCGCTCGCTGCGACCGCTAGTATATTACCGCTCGAATACGCCGCCGGGTACTGAGGGCTCGCGTCGCTGTCCACGCCGGAATTGCCCGCTGCGATGACATGCAGAATCGGCTGCAGGCCGGGCTGATCCACTCCGTCGATGGCATCCTTGACCGCCTGGGAAAACCCACCGCCGCCCCAGCTGTTACTGGTAATGACGACGTTAATATTTTTTACGTTTTTAAGTTTGTTGAAGTACTGAAAGCATTTCACGGCATCCGAGATGTTCCCCGATCCCGAACTACTTAAAAACTTGCAGCCTGCAAGTCGCACGTTCCAGGCCACTCCAACGACTCCGACGCCATTTTGAACGGCGCCAATGGTGCCGGAGCAATGTGTGCCGTGCCCCTGATCGTCCATCGGATTGCCGGTGTTGGTGATGGCATTAATGCCGTGGATATCATCGACATACCCGTTGGCATCGTCGTCGATCCCGTTGCCGGCCACTTCATTGGGATTGGTCCAAAGATTGCCCATGAGATCCGGATGCGTGTAATCGATTCCCGTATCGATGACCCCCACGACTACACCGTTACTACCTTTAGTAAGTTCCCACGCCTCAGGCGCATCGATATCGGCATCCACCCTGCCCGAAAGCTGCCCGACATTGTGTAAGCCAAAGAGATCGCCAAAACGGTCATCGTTTGGAATCACCTGATTGAGCCGGACCACATAGTTGGGTTCCGCGAATCGGATACTGGAGTCGCGGGCGAGCTCCTGGAGTATTTCAAGATAGTTCGCCTGATTCACCTGAACCAAATGGGTGTCCCCCATCTTTTCTATTGAGGTGAGCCCATGGTTATTAAGAGTGGTTTCGCTCGACTGCAGCCGGGAAGTCTTAAGGCCGACGAGCATTTCACCCGTGATGGCCTGTTTTGTCTGCTGGGGTGGCTGAGATGGCTGAGCCGTCTCTTGGCCGGAAGGCGGCGCAGTGAGCACCGATCGCGACACGAACTCTACGCCTTTAATTTTTGAAAACGCTTGATCGTCAGCGGGGTGCTCAGATTGGGTACAGGCCGCGACCAAAAGTGTTACCGCTAGGCTGGCTGCTTCAATTACGCTCAGTTTACTCAGTGACATAGGGCCTCCAAAAAAAAAATGGCAAAAATTTGGGGGGTTACAGTCTTACCTGTACGAATCCCATGTATCTCACCTGCTGGATGCTCTCAGCAGTCGACTCCAATTGAATGGCTCGGTACGTGTACTCTGTTCCCAGGTGAAGCGAGGGAGTGATGCGAAAACCAATTGAGGCACGAAGCTGTTTTGAAGCAGCCTTTGTTCCGGAGGGGTCCTGCGTCGTGAGTCCCAGACCGTAGTCGGCCTTTATGTTAAACGCTCCAACGTAAAGGTCGGTGCCTAAAAGAAGTCCAAAGCCTCTCACGGAGAGATCGGTTACCAGGGAACTGGGAAGAGGCGCCAAAAACCCAAAGGCCTCCTGCCTCGCCGAATAACTTTGATAGCCCATGCCCAACTTGGGAATAATTCCTAGGCCCAGTGCTCTGAAGGGAATCTTTGCTTTGGCGAATCCCGATACATCGGTGGTGGTCTCCGCTACCGAGGCGCTTTGGGACCCACTCAAGGAGTCCAGCGCCTGCACATATTTGGGGGTGTAAAAGAGTGAACCTTCAATTCCAAAATGTTTTGAGAATTCATAGTCACCGTTAAATCCCACCGTTGCGCGAGGGGTTCCGGCGTCGGAGACTCCATTAGAGAGTGCTCCGCCTAAGAGCACTCTGAGGGCAAAAGTCGAATTCGATTTTTTTGGATGGGCTAACCTTAAAGATGTTTTTGCGGTAGTGGTTGCCTCTGGGGCAATGGCCGCCGCACGGCGCTTGAGTAGTGGCTTGCCACAGACAGTCGTGGTGACGCTCAGTAAGCTAAGTAGCACCGCTAAGGACATAAGCTGATTACTCACAATCACACCTTTGGTTAATTGGATTACGATTTGCTTGGGTGATTGAAGTGCAATGAGAGTGCCAGGCACCGGTTCAGGCACGGGTGCACACTCATTACGGTCAGAAGTGCACGTCAAAATCTTCACACTTCCAATTGTGTTGCATTTAATTTACGGCAGCGATGAGATCTACTGCCAAGTAATCAGCCAGAATGGTTAAACTAAACAGCGATTCTTCCGATTTGATTTCCTCTGTGAAAACTTTGAGCAGTGTAAGACGTTGAATTGACAGGAGTCTGCACTACGTCAGAACGACAGTGTTCACGGTGAAGACGAATCACACAATTCAGACATGCCCCCGGGCTGGTGGCACGTTCATTGCTCACAAAGACACGCAATGGAGCATTTTATGCGTGGTCATTTGTCGGTCCTTGCGGCCCTTGTTGGTACAGTTTTGATGGTGCCCTGCTGTAAACCCACCGATCTCTCGGGTACGCAAACGCGTCGGGCTCAGCACCCCGCCCCCGTGGCTCTGAAGGCGATCTTTAGTGGAGACGAGGATACTCAATTGCTGGGACAACTGAAGGCCGAGACCAGCCCTGTGAATGCTGCGCGATTCGTGATGCTGGTACCACCCCAAAACGGCATCCTGACACGCCTGAATGCCGACACCGGAGAATTCGAATACCAACCCAATCCGGATTACTTCGGGCGGGATGCGTTTTATTTTGGCGTGGAATATTCCGGTGGCATCTCCAGTGCCGCTCTCGTCGAGCTCACTCTGAAACCGGTCAATGATGCGCCCGTGGCAAGTCCCGGGACGCTCACGCTCGATGAAGATGTGGTGGCGGTCGGACGCCTCGAGGCCTCCGATGTGGATTCGAGGTCGCTAATCTACTCAACGACCGTTTCACCGACCAGGGGGACCGTGACGATTACCGATGCGGCGACGGGTGCCTATTCATATTTGCCGAGCGCCAATGCTTTCGGGACGGACTCCTTCAAATTCAAGGTAAACGATGGGCCATCCGAAACAGCAAAAGATTCGGTAGAAAAGGAGATTACCCTGACCATCAGACCCATCAATGATGCACCGGTTGCGTTGACCGTGGCGGTCACGACGAATGAAGAGACTTTGGTTATGGGAAACCTCGTTGCCACGGACGTCGATACCTTACCGGCCAATATCACCTATGCCTTCACGTCTACGCCGGCACGAGGCACCCTGACGTTACTTAGCGCCACAACCGGTGCGTTCAGTTATCTGCCGGCGCTCGATGACAACGCAAATGCCACATTTACTTATGAAGCCACCGACTCGACGTTTCTTGTCTCCAATACCGCGACAGTGACCATTCAGATCACTCCAGTGAACGACAGGCCGGTCGTTACGGGTCAAAGCCTTACGACAAATGAGGATACAGAAATAAACGGCACACTCACCGGATCGGATGTCGACAGTTCTAATCTAACTTTTTCAGTCACATCCCCGACAACAGCGGGAGGCACGGTTGCAATCGTGAGCGCAGCGGCTGGTACTTTCACCTACACACCCAGGGCGAATTTCTCCGGCGACGATTCTTTCTCCTTTAAGTTAAATGATGGGTTTTTAGACTCCGAGACTGGGGTTGTGAACATTCAAGTCAATGCGGTGAATGATGAGCCCGTAGCAACCGATTCGACGTTTGTCGTTAGAAACGACCAGATCGTTTCGTCGAAGGCGATCGCGGTGGATCCCGAAAACGATTCCCTGAGCTTTAGGGTGGTAAGCGCTCCGACATCTGGCACGCTGGCCATGAATAATGATGGAACCTTTACCTTTACACCGCCCGTCGGTGTTTCGGGTGAACAAAGCTTTACCTTCAAGGCGTCCGATTCCAGCCTGGATTCCAAGATTGCGACCATCAGACTACGCGCATCGCCCGTATGGACCGCTCAGCTGGGTGGTACTGGCAACGATCAGTTCTTTTCCATGGCGCCCGCCTCCTTGGGTGAACTGATAGCGGTGGGAGAGAGCGACGCCGAATTCGAAGGCAGGACAAACCTCGGTGGATTTGATGCGATCGTCACGAAGCTCGACAGCGCTGGGAGTGTGGTTTGGAAAAAACAGCTCGGCGGTGCCGAAGAGGACGTCGCGTTCGGCGTAAAAGTCGATGCGGGCGGGAATAGTTATGTGGTGGGAAAAACCAGCGGGGAATTTGAGGGCGAGACGAGTTTTGGCCAAATCGACGCGTTCGTTGTCAAGATCGACGCCTCGGGTAACGTGGTTTGGAAAAAACAGTTCGGCAGTAGTGGAGACGATATTTTTTATGCGGTAGCGTTGGATGGTGCCGGTAACGTTATCGTTGCTGGCGAGGCGGGCGGAGCCCTATTGGACCAACCCAATACCGGTGCTTCGGATGCCTTTGTGGTAAAGCTCAACCCCGAGGGGACGGTACTCTGGGCCAAACAACTGGGCGGTGTTGATTTCGACCAACTGAACTCTGTCTCCGTCGGTGCGGACGGCTCTGTAATAACCTGCGGGATGACGACGGGAAGTTTCACTGGTCTCTCAAATAAGGGCAGGGCTGATGCAATTGCCTTCAAACTGGATGCCTTGGGCCAACTCGTGTGGAAGATCCAGATCGGAAGCGATGAAGATGACTTTGCGAAATCTGTCAGCGTCCACGCCCAATCGGGCGACATAGTCTTGGTAGGATCCACTCAGGGCGCCTTTGAAGTTCTGTCACACCTAGGCGGCACCGACGCCTTCGCGGTATCGGTAAAGGCAGCAGACGGTGAGATTATCTGGAAAAAGCAGCTAGGCACGCCTGGAGAAGACGAATTTAACGCTATCACTGACAGTCTGTCTGGGTTCGTTATTGCCGGTGAAACGGATCAGTCGTTCATGGGATTGACCCACCTAGGGGCTAAGGACGCCCTAGTGGTCAAGCTCGATGAGTTGGGAAACACCGTGTGGAAGCAACAGCTGGGATCCGCGCAGTCAGATTCGGCGATGGGAATTGCCCGGGGCCAAGGGAGCCTTTTCGCCGACGGAATTTTCATGGTCGGCTCAACCGAGGGACAGGTGGGATCCACTTCGTCATTAGGACTCGTCGATGCCATCGCCATAAAGCTTCTGGAAAACCCGGTCCTCTAATGTTTTTTTAAAAATGCCGTCATCAGGATGCGTTTAACGGAGACGGCATGGGGTCTTGCTAGTAACGAGAGCGTCCCTCGGGCCTTTTCCGCCCGAAGCACCAGGTGCATCGGGCGATTGGTCACCCCTGCTCGGAAACGACACGTCTGGATTTTCTCAAACCCCGTCCCCGTTCGCCGCCGTGACAGGTCGAGCGTTTGGAGTCCTTAAAGAATGCCAGGGGTTGTGGGGACGCCTTACGATTCATGTCTAAATGTTCTATAAACAGGCATTTAGATTCTCAATGTAAAAATTCACAAAAATCGCACACAAGGAAGGGCAATACCATAAATGCTATAAAAATATGGTTAGTGTAATGGCGGCCATACTAAAAACGGCCCAAAATAACCCCAAAAGACACCTGTGCGGACGGGATTTCATAACCGCTTCCATCTTGAGAAGCTAAAGCTGCTAGCTGTTGCGCTACCCAGCAGGGCGAATGGTTAGCGGGTCTCTTGTGGCGGTTCGAAAGCACGAGGCGGAAATTCAAACCGGGCCAAGCGGTTTCCCGCCAGTCGCTTCGCTATGCGACAGGCATCACCTAACGCCAATTTTCAGGTGCGCCTTGT
>CAZRVZ010000040.1:0-4216 GCA_964603655.1 uncultured Pseudobdellovibrionaceae bacterium
TCTTGGCCCTAACTTTCTCAAGGGTGCCGCATGAAAAAAATGCTTATAGCAGGCGAATGGGTTGATTCGATCTCAGGGCTGAGGCGATCGATAGTTGATCCGGGAAATCAAGAGGCGATCAACTCTGTGCCCGAGAGCAATCAATCGGATATTAAGCGAGCGATTGCGGCGGGACGTTTTACGTCCGGACAAAAGGTAATGACCGGTGCCTCACAGAGTATTAAAAAGACATCCTTGGAACTCGGTGGAAAGAACCCCAACATTGTTTTTGCAGACTCGGAAATTGCCACCGCGGTTGATGGAGCCCTGTTCGCTGCCTTCGCGAATCAGGGTGAGGTTTGCTCGGCCGGTTCTCGCTACGGGCTGGCGGCAGGCGTTTGGGCCAAGGACGTTCACCGCTCGCTCAGAATGGTTCGAGAGATTCGAGCCGGTATCGTCTGGGTGAACACCTACCACCCCACCTACAATGAACTTCCCTGGGGCGGATACAAACGCAGTGGTATCGGTAGGGAATTAGGCCTCTACGGAATAGAGGAGTATCTGGAAACGAAACAGGTCAACTTCCAGATCGATCCGACGCCGATTGGATGGTATTAAGCCGCATGTCTCAGCAATCTTTCGTTGATCGAGCAGCCCGTTATGTCGGCCGTAAGTTATTACCACTCCAAACGGAAGAGGCACTGTTATCGGTGCTTGAGGGGTTTTACAGAAAAAAAAGACGGCTTGCAGGACTGAAAGAGAGCCATTCATTTGATCAACGGATCGCCTTCTTTGAATGGGGATTTGGAAAAGGGGGCACCGGTTGTGGTTCGTTTATCAAGGGATACTCCGTGGTCGACATCTTGCGGTTGGAAGACGTCGTGTTGGACCTTGGGTGTGGCGACGGCTTTCTCACGTCCCGATTCTATGCACCCTTTTGCAAGTCGATTGATGCCGTCGATCTGGACGAATCGGCCCTGGAAACGGCGAAGACGCACCAGCGTTGGGAAAACATAGAATTTATAAAACTAGACTTTATTAACCAGGAGTTCCCGCGCGTGCACTATGATGCGGTGATATTCAATTCGGCCTGTGGAGTGTTTACCGATGCCAAATTGGATAATTTGTTTGGGCGAGTGGCGGCAGTTCTAGGGGCCCAGGGGGTGTTCGTGGGCTCTAGGGCGGTATCAGAGGATCGAGAGGGGCCAAGCTCACTCGAAGATCCAAACGAACTCCACCGGCTACTTTCTAAGCGTTTTAAACATGTGCTGACCCGCCCAGTGCAGTATTTGATACCGGATCGCACTCGCACAGAAGTACAGTGGCGTTGCGGAAATGACCTGACGAGATTGCAGCGCCCCGTATGGACGTAATACTGGGCTAAGGCCCAAGGACTGGATTTGCTTCGTAGCGATTAGTTTTTTCTCTAGCCGGTAAAGGCGTTCCGCCAGATTCGGCTCCATGACTTTGTCCTCCAATCGTGGTGCGAGATAACGATAAAAATATGGGCCACGAGATATATCCAAGGGTTAGGCGCTATTAACGGCCTATTCTGGAGCGCTAGCAGCCCCGTGGTGACTAGGTATTTGCGGCGAGAATTCATTATGCGGCGCCGAATTCCCCCCAGAAGCTTCCGAAATCCGGGCCGGCCGGGCCCCGAGGGACTCTGTTTACGGGGGAATATTAAAGGGTAGTGGCGGTTTATCGGTTTTTAGGCGAGCGGGTCCATTGAAACGGGGAATCTGTCTGGATCTGGGAGGGGATCTTTTCTAACCAAACTTTTTGGGAACCACAGGGATGGGCACTGATAAACCGCGCTCTTTTTTGTGGAGTCTTTGCGTGTGCTCACCGGATCATAGGTTCAAAAACGGCCTATGGGGATTCGCTGGGATCGCTTTTCGTAGTAAAGGCCACGATGAGGTTTTGCACGCCATCAACCATCATATAAATTCCTGTGATCTTTCCGAGACGCGTCACCGTTATTTTTGCTGTGTTTTTGAAGCTTTTTCCAGAATACCTTCTGAACTGAGATAGCCATTTATCCTGTGCATCAGAGACGGTTTTTCGCCTTACCGAAAGGGAAGACTTTCTTGCGGCCCCATCGATGAAACTAGCCCCCTTATTAAGTTTTTCAATTTCATCTTCGATCTGAATCCTACGTTTCCAGTATAAATCACTTCGTATGTCATTAAGTGAATCAAACTCGCCAGTGAGAGCTCTAATCTGTGCATCCACATTTTTTTTCAAAGGGATAGCTGCTGTTCTTTCGAGGCTTTCCTGAGCACTTATGAGCTCTTTGCTCGTTTTCTCAATCTGGGCTAGCCCCGATAAATCGTGGGAGATTCCGTAGACAAACGCACCACCAATTAGCTCTCCAGCGGCTTGACCCCTGGAGACCATCGGCCTGGAACTCCTCACATCGGTTGAGTCGTGGCGATTGGACTCGGCAAACGCGCCGGGGGTAACAACAAGGATAGCGATGATTAGGTTTTTCATTTTGACAGGACCTCCAGATCAAAAACCGGTTGTTTTTGTTAAAACAACTCCACACGTAGAGAATAGCAAACGGGATGCCAACTGGCGGAGCCAGCATCATTCACATCACATCACCTTTAGGACTGAAACCGCCATACATACGGCCATTAATTGTCACCGTATTTTAGGTGGAGGACCCGAGTTCCCGGTCCAATTCACCTATCGTTTCGGTTTCGATCGTTTGGGGTAGAAGTGGACTATCAAGGTAGCCATCTTCGCCTTTTTCTCTTTTCTCCAGCCTCAATATTCGCCATTTTTCAAACTGCCTTGCCCAAAAAATGTGCTCCTGGATAAGTGAAATCATCCGCCCCCGACCGAGTCGATCGGGGTGGCGCCTTTGACGCACGACGAGTTGTTGGACGAAGGGATCGGCCTCTAGTGATCGGATGTAAAGATTTGCCTTTTCGTCCTTCATCAAACTTTTAAGTATTTGCCGGCCAGCGACAGCGTCGCCTGGAACTAATGCGCTCTTAACCCAAAGGGCTATTAATTTACATTGGGTAAGGTAATCATGCTGGAGAGATGCTAATGCCTTAATCTGTTCATCAGACGGCACGTTTTGAAAGCCATCGAGCCGGCGAAATGCCATTGAATCCGCATCAATTCCTAAGGCAAGCTCTCTCATCTCCGAGAAAAGGGGATTTTCTAATTGACTGAGAATGACGTCATTCGACCCCATGAGGGTTCTGTGCTGATCAACCCAATCGTCATACTGATGTAAGAGCCGGTGGCGCATGAATGCTGCAATCACCCTTATATCGATGGGAGCGCCGCCTAATTGTGCCGCCACGTCCGCGTAGCGGAGATCGTAATTGAGAAGGTCTAACCACGGTTCAGGGTGATGAAGTGCGTCTACCAATTGGTTCCTAAGCGTTAGCTCCTCGACGGCATCAGAATAGGCAATAAAGAAGGGGAGAGTGATCACCATTCCCCCCGGAAGGGTGATGAGCCATGTCAGCTCTTTGGGCGTGGTAAACTTTGCGGTGAAATACCGTACCCCTCGCTGAAGGGTGTTTTCGGTAAGCCAATGGAATAGGGGTACAGCGTCCTTTGGCGTTCCGTATTTCCATCGGGAGTATGCTCTGGGAAGCCATTGATTGAGTGCAACCAGGTGATTGACTATTTCATACTTTGACGCTGGCGCCACGGGTTGAAGATACGCATCGGGATTTGATTTCGCGTCCCTCAGAAATGGCCTCATTAGCTTTGTGGAACGGGGTAAATTCCAGTAATTACGAACGGCGTTACCGACCGTTGCCCGCAGTTTCGCAAACCGCCCCAAATGCGCACAAGGCATCGGGACATCTGAGCCACCTGAAACAGACACACCCCGCTCCACCGCGAACGAACTCAATCCGACGGACAGACAGAGCGCATAAAAAATGACAGCATACCTTTCCACCCCCAATTAGCCGTGCAAGAAACGTGCGCGCACACTGCAAGAATAGGGTGTCTGCGAGTGGAAATAGTGGCGGGAAACCGCTTTCATCGCGAAGTCGCGACGCACACAGGGGGGGGGCGAGATAAGGAAAAATCGAAAATAGCCCCGAGGCGTGATGGTAAATAATATTTACCGATAGAGAGCCACCTGATCGATCCGGAATGCATCGATTGTAAAAAAGTTACCCACCAGATTTCCGACAATACGCCGGTGTATTCATGAGATCCCTTGGATTATTTTATGTGGCCTCCGATTTGCAGC
>CAZRVZ010000041.1:0-2722 GCA_964603655.1 uncultured Pseudobdellovibrionaceae bacterium
TCCTGGCGGAATTGGCAAGAACCACGCCCACCCCCGATGTTCCCGGCAGTAAATTGACCCGTCAGAGTAGAATAGTTGGACTGGATGAGTTGGGAGATCTGAACGGATTTGCAATTGGCCCTAGGGTAATGGGTGACATAAGGGACCAAATCCGTCGGTCCGGAAGGGCCGAGTATTTTCAAACGCCGGAAGTCCAGCCAAAAAGCGCAACCCATGCAAGCCCCTGCGGCAAGGCGATCGAAAAGTTTGAGGGGGTGAAACCCTAATCGGAGGAGTCCCCGGCCCCGGAAGACGCGCCCCGCTACGGCCAGCGACAGTCTCGAAGACTGGAACCAACCACAAATACCCAAAGAATGGTGGGGCTGAGGAGTAAAAGCTTCCCTTCCTCATATACTTAAATTGGGCCGCGGATTCACCAACAACCCTGTCCCGGCCACGCGAAATAGCACACCACCAGAACGCAGATAACTCCCGCCGCTGCGCAAAACAGATTGTGCCGCAAGCGCCTAGCATGGCAGAATGATTCGATAGTTTTAGTGATTTTTAAGACTAAGGAAGAGAGTTTTAATGCGATTGGCATTCTTTTCATCATTGCTTATGATGCTGTTTGCCATGAGAGATACTGCCAACGCAGCCGAGACTGCCTCACTCACACAACGGTCCCCTCTAACTGAGCCTAGGCGGGTCCCTCTATCTGAGCAACGCCGAATTCGACTTCACGGCGAACCTCCACACGATGCGCGCCCAATTGAAGAAACTAAATGCCGTGTCCCAGGACCTTATGGTCCGAGCTGAAAAAGAATTCAAGAAACGGAGACCCCGCCCCCTAAGCAAATTTGTTAGCGACCGGGAGATATGGCATTAATCTTCCCAACACTATTTAAGGGACGCACTCCCTAAAAGCGCTCCTTGAAGCTCAGGCACTATTTCGGCAAGACCAGATTCGGTTGTAAAAGGGGCCGCGGTGCGTTCTGCGATACGGTGTCGAATCGCGTAGAGAGTGGCACCGGCTACTAAGTAGGTTGCGCCTCCGATGAGATAGGTGGCCGAAAAGCCGAAGACCATGGAACACAACACCGCGCTACTGGATCCGATAACGGAGGCGACACCATTGATTCCCCAAGCATAAGGGACCAGATTGGGAGAGACGCGACTCACCACTGCAATTCCGACCGGCATCATCGTCCCAAGTAGGCAGCCGATCGGTAATATGAAGAGTTCTGCGATCACCACCTTGGCGACAAATGGCAGATGGGTCCATTGGACGACCCAAGTCGTGTAAAACCACTGGCTCACCAAAATGAGCGCAAAGACACCGGTGCAGGTCAGGAGTAGCCACGCCATGTTCGAGAGTATCCAATCTTTCCACTTGCCCGCCGACCACGCACCGCCGGCAGCACCGATCAATAGACTGGAAAGGACTACCGTGAACGCGTAAGTGGGGTGTCCCAAAAAAAGAACTAAGCGCTGCATGAGCGCCATCTCAATAAACATGAAGCCAATCCCGAGACAGACAAAGTAGGGCATGGCTCGCCTAAAAAACCAACTCTCCTCCGAGCCCCGAGAGATGCGGTGGTATCGACGGAGGGGCACCACGATGAAGAGCACGCCCAACAAGCACGCTAGGGCCAGAATCTCGATGAGTAGATATTCGCCCACACTGTGGAGTGTGAGGGGGTTGTGGTAGATGGCTCGCACAAAGTTAATCAGGAATTGCTTGTCGGGAGAAAAGAAAAAGAAGGGTCTGTCGTCATTCGGAGTCACCACCAAACGGTGAGAAAGCTGCGAGGCAACGAGTTCCGGTTCGGTGCTTTCTGCGACCTTTGCTTCCATGGTGGGCTTCTGAATGAATGGGTGTACCACCCAGTCCAGCCCCACGTTATCGACGTGTTCTTCCAATCGGCGGATGGCGTTTTCATCAAATGGGGTCTTGCGAAAGAGTACGTTTACCAAGCGAACACCACCCACAAAAGCGTGTTTGGCGCCAAGAACGACTATGTGTTGCTTGGGATCCGCGATGCCTGAAGCTTTTGCTGAGCGGTATAACAGCCCAAGAAGCTTTAACCCTTCGGTCCCGCTATATCGGATCATCGTCAGCACGCCCGTGGGCGTCAGGTGTTCGATATAGCTAGTCACCGCCTCAACGGTATATAGGTTGTTCTCGGAAAGATTGAAGGCCCCCGCTGCTGTCGCAGCCCAGGTGTCTACCAGAGACAATTGGATAGCCCCGAATTCTTCCTTGGAATTCTGAATAAAAGAACGAGCGTCGGCCACTGTCACCTGGACTCTCGGATCTCGGTAGAGATTTCCCGATCGCTCCGCAAAAGCCCCGCGCATAATATCGTCTACAATGATGGGGTTTATTTCCACCGCACGGACCGAGGGCGATCCAAAGAGGAGCGCGCTGTAAACATCCCTTCCTCCACCAGCACCAATGACCAGGGCGGGGGCGTCTTTGGGAGTCACCGAGTAGGCAGCCGCCGTCAGATCGTAGCGCAAGTATTCGTTCCCAGCTGGATCGTGAGCCGGGATGATGACGGTTGAGGCGCTCGCATCGATATCTAAGTAGATGTTGGGTTTTATCCTGAATTTTGCATTTGAAGTCTGAGGAAATCCTGCAGAAATAGAAAAAGCATATTAATGTTCGCCGCTTATCAACGACCAAGTTGAGAAAACCGGAGGAACAGAAATATGCCTTTCAAACCCATTAAATTTCTAGAAT
>CAZRVZ010000042.1:0-39908 GCA_964603655.1 uncultured Pseudobdellovibrionaceae bacterium
CACTAATGGAAAGATTGATCTCGAACACGCGCAAGCGGAATGTGCCAATACGACGAAGCTCGTGGCAAAAGGGTATCAGCCCACTACCGCTCAAAGAGCGTGCGAAGCAAAAGTTGTTGCAATACAGACCCGAGCAAGCGAGCTGGCCAATTCAGTCATTTCGCTCAGGCGAAACCATGACATCTGGTCGATACGACTGGCAGGTGAGTTGGGTGTAAAAATGGACATGCGTAGCCTCGCGCAGAAATATGTTTCCAAATGGAAAACTGCAATGGAGCTTTCCAAGGTCCAACTGGAAAACAGTCATGTTAGAGGTCAGCAATCAGATGAATATTTGGAGTGGGCTAAGCGAGGGCTTAAAAAAGGATTCATCACCGAGTGGGATTATGCGCGCGCCTTAAACGCCAACCTCATCATCAAGAATGAGGTGGGGACACATCGGGAGCGAATGAAAATGATTGAAACGAATCTTCACGAGGCCGAGCACAATTTGGCTCAAATAGAAGCGGTGGATTTAGCGTTTTGAGGTGCATCTATTCAACGCCAATCGACCAGAGTTGATGGGACCCCATTATTCCTATACGATTGCTCGCAGTGAAATCGAGGCACGGGGACTAACGGGGGCAGGGACATGACACCTATGAAGTGGCGAATCGGAATTATTTCGGTGTTTGTGGCCGCAGCCCTTCCCTTATTCGCTGCGGTTTCGGCGGTGGGAAAGATTAATGGCCAACCCGTATTTAAAGACGACCTAAAACGCATCCCCGAGAGCCAGGACTCCTCACTGTCAGCGTTTGATCGCCTGGTTTTATTTAGACTGGCTATCGACCAGGCTAAAAAGGAGCGACTTGAACGTACCCCCAATGTAAAATACGACCTTGAGCTGGTCCTTTATCGTCACTTTCTCGAAAATCGCTTAAAATCGGCCTCGCAACATTTAGTCCCCACCGACTCCGAAACGCGTATCTACTATGAGCAACACCCGCTTCTACGATTACGACATCTCGTACTGCGATTCTCTAGCCCCAGCGAACAACAATTGGCAGGTAGCTCTGCATCCAAAGTTGAGGCCCTTTTCAGGGCTGGAAGTTCCTTTTCATCGGTAGCGGAGGAGTACTCCCAGGATGAAACCGCCCCCATTGGCGGTGATATCGGAGAACGCGGAATTCACAATCTTCACGAAGATTTTTATTTGAAACTGACCCAGCTACAGCCCGGGGATGTGTCCCCAAGGATTGAAAGCCGAACTGGATTACATTTTTTCCAGGTAACTTCCCGGATTCCATTCCAGTCGGTCCAGCCGCAATATCTAACCTTTCTCAATAAAAAACTGTCCCAAGATCGGGAGCAGCGGTTTCTCAATCAAGTGCTTAACGACCTCAAACGGAACGCTCGAATTGAGGTTACACAGTCGGCCAAAAATGAGTAGGGCCCTGTTTTATTTGGCTGTCGGCGCATTAGTTTCCTGCCAGCTACCGGAAACAGACCCCAAGGTTCGCGTAGTGGCCAGAGTAAACGGGGTTCCAGTAGCTCTGAGCGAATTTCAAACGAATTTTCAGCAGATCCTCGCCAACCAGGACAGCATTACCCCATCCAATCCTAAAACCCTGGCGCTGTTTAAATCTCGTGCGCTCAATGAGTCGATTCTGGTATCGTTGGTCCGTCAGGAATCCGACCGTCGTTTCATCAAAGTACCAAAAGAGGAAATCTTGGCCCGCCTAAACAGCTGGAAAGACGGGTACCCCCCGGGAGGATTCGAAGACATGCTCCAGCGACAAAAAACCACCGAGACCTATATCAAAAAGCGCCTCGAAAACCAGCTCTGGGTGGAAAAACTTTCGGCTGAACTATCGGGTAGCGAGGTCCTGGTTTCCGATGAAGAAATGAAGCGGTACTTCCAACTTCACTCCAAAGATTTCTTCAGGCCCGAGAGACTCCATGCGCTTCAGGTTGTGGTTCCGACCATCGAAGAGGCCACTAAATTGCGCCAGGAGATAATTTCCGGAGTGATTACGTTTGAGTCGGCCGCCCGCCAATATTCATTGAGTCCGGATGCATCCAAGGGCGGTGACGTCGGTTTCTTTTCAAAACGGGAAAAGATTGATGCGTTTGATGAGGCATTTTCGGTTCCGGTGGGGGCGCTTTCCCAACCGGTTTCAAGTCGCTATGGGGTTCATATTTTCAAGGTCTTGGAGCGCCAACCGAAGAGAGCGCTGACGTTCCAAGAGTCGAAGACCGATCTGGGCAAGCTTTTGCGCCGAAGCAAGGAGGCACGGGTCTATCAAGAATGGGCAATCAAGCAGTTGAAGGATGCCGAGATTTATCGAAACGAGGCCCTGTTCTCCTCCATAGGTCCCACATGACTGCGGCCATTCTGATCATTTTATTGGCGGTTGTGGCTCCAAATTGGGCAGGAGCCAGAGCCCTAATAGATAGAACTCTCGTGACTGTAAATGATGAGGTCGTACTTGAATCGGACATCGTAGAATTTCAAAAAAAATTACACAGCAAGAGTTTTCAGGAGTTATTTGGTGGCGTTAGGCAGGATGTTTTAACCGACACGCAGAAAACTCTACGGCTACTCATTGAAGAAAAAATCATCGACCAGCAGGTGCGGCGTTTGGAGCTCCGCGCGACCGATCCGGAAATCGACGCCCAAATTAGGTCAATCCTGAAGCGAAACGGAATCTCAACAGCACAGTTGACAGAGCGCCTGAAGCAGCTCGGAACGACTCTTACCGAGTATCGTGACGGAATCCGACGACAGGTTGAAAGGAAAAACCTTTTGGATCGCGAGATCCGCCCGACACTTGAGGTATCAGAGGAACAGGTGCGGCACTTTTACCTACGATTATCACAAAACTCGACGCCCGAACGGGAGTTTAAAATTGCGCATATTCTTATCGATGTCCCCAAGGCCAATCTCAAGGCCGCAGAAAGTAAGGCGAAAGCGCTTTTTGATTCCCTTCAGAAAAGCCCTGAAAAATTCGAGAGCCTCGCCCAAACCGAATCAACCGACTCGAGTACTGCTGCCGTTGGGGGCGCTTTGGGCTCGTTCACTACGAGTGCTCTTGCCAAGGAGTTTCGCGATATCATTCCCAAGGTGCCGTCCGGTCACGTCGCCCCACCTATTAGAACAGCTGCTGGCATTCACCTGATTAAAGTTCTAGACGTAAAAATTTCTGATTTTTCGTCGCTTTCGAAAGACAAAAAGGACTCGCTGAGAAACCGGCTACTCGAGGAAGAGATGGATCGAAAAATGCAGCTTTGGCTGGAGCGCAAACGAACAGAAAGCTACATCCGCTTTTCAGGGGAAAATAATGAGGGTTAGTTCTACGATTTTTAGAGAATACGACATACGTGGAATTGCCGATCGGGATTTGCCTGATGAGCTTGTCAAACACCTGGGAAGGGCCATAGGAAGTTATTTGAAGGCCCGCAATGGAAAAGTGATGGCATTAGGAACCGATTGTCGGTTGAGTTCGCCCCGGCTTCGATCCGCACTTGCTTCAGGCTTAATGGAATGCGGCATCAATGTTATCGATATTGGTTTGGTGCCCACTCCTGTTCTTTACTTTGCCATACACCACTTCAGAACCGACGGCGGCGTCATGATCACCGGTAGCCACAACCCGGGTGAACACAATGGCTTTAAAATATGTGTCGGACCCTCTACCATTCATGGTTCAGAGATCCAGCAGCTCAAATCGATCATTGAAAACAAGGCCTATTCGCTCGGAAAACCGGGAAAAATAGAAACTCGTCCAATTGAATCGGACTACATTAATCACATTGCTAATTCGGTGTCGATTGTCCGTCCTTTAAAGGTAGTCGTGGACGCCGGAAACGGTATGGGTGGGAAAATCGCTTGCGCGCTATATCGAAAAATGGGTTGCGAGGTCGTTTCGCTTTTTGAAGAGTATGATGGGTCCTTTCCAAATCACCATCCCGATCCGACTGTACTGGAAAACCTTCGGTCGCTTATTCAGGTGGTTGGAACCAGTGCGGCCCGAATCGGAATTGGTTTTGATGGTGATGCTGATAGAATCGGTGTAATCGATGCAAGCGGAAGGCCTCTGTTTGGAGATGAGCTTTTAGTAATTTTTGCGAGGGATGTACTCGCGAAAAACCCTGGTGCTTCCATAATTTCCGAGGTAAAGGCGTCGCATCGCCTTTTTCAAGACATCAAGCAGAGGGGTGGTAACCCCATTCTGTGGAAAACCGGGCACAGTCTCATCAAGGCTAAGATGCTGGAGTGCGGTGCGCTGTTGGCCGGAGAAATGAGCGGCCACATGTTTTTCGGAGACCGTTATTTTGGTTTCGACGATGCAATTTATGCCGGCGCCAGAATCATTGAAATTCTTTCCCAATCTAATTTAACGGCCATGGAATTATTGGCAGACCTTCCACCTGCATTTTCGACCCCTGAAATACGCGTAGATTGTGCTGACGAGATCAAATTCGACGTCGTATTGCGAGCGCGAGCTCGGTTTCTGCAGATGGGTTTGCAAGTAAATGAAATTGATGGGGCAAGAATAGACTTTAGCGACGGCTGGGGCTTGGTGCGTGCCTCTAACACGCAGCCGGTGCTGGTTTACCGTTTCGAAGCTGAAACCGAAATTCGCCTCAGGGAAATCCGTGCACTCATCGAGGGTGTCGTTAACTCCTTTCTCTAGACGTAGGGACTTCGGGTGTCTGAGTTTATTCGAATTAAGGGCGCCAGAGAAAACAACCTCAAAAACATCTCTTTAGACATACCTCGCAACGCTCTGGTGGTAATGACGGGGTTGAGCGGATCCGGAAAATCCTCGCTGGCGTTCGATACCATTTACGCCGAGGGGCAACGCCGCTACCTAGAGTCGCTATCCGCTTATGCGCGCCAGTTTCTGGAGCAGCTGAGCAAACCCGATGTTGATTCAATTGAGGGCTTGTCACCGTCCATTTCAGTGGAACAAAAGAACCTTTCAAAAAACCCTCGATCAACCGTGGGTACTACCACCGAGATTTACGATTTTTTGCGGCTTTTATTTGCTCGTGCCGGACAGGCCCGTTGTTTCACCTGTGGGATACCCATCGAAAGCCAAACATCCCAGCAGATTGTAAATCAGATCGCCGGACTTCCGATCGATAGTCGTTTTGCGATTCTCGCCCCCATTGTTCGAGGTCGGAAGGGGGAATTTCAAAAGGACCTTTTCCAAATTCGCGGCAAGGGCTTTGCTCGGGCCAGAATTGATGGTGAAGACGTAAGCCTTTCAGGTCCGGTTTCTCTTAAAAAAACCTTTCGCCATGACATCTCTATTTACGTGGACCGTCTCGTGGTTCGTGAGGGCATGGAGTCCAGGGTCTTCGAGGCAATTGAAACCGCCATTGAGTTGAGCGGCGGTCTGGCCGAAATACTTCTTGCCGGAGAATCAGCTCCCAGGCTGGTGTCCACTCGCTTCGCCTGCACCGCTTGCGGGTCTAGTTTTCCCGATCTCGAGCCTCGAAGCTTTTCGTTCAACAGCTCACACGGCGCCTGCTCCGCCTGTAATGGTATTGGCTCGCTTTACAAAGTGAACAGCAACGCCATTATTCAGGACGTTGACAGTCCGTTGGACACTGCAATTGGAGAATCCCTTTTGGAGCTGGAATTCGGATACCGAGCTCTCGTTAAGGGGCTGCCCAACTGTTCGTTCGATTCGCTAAAGGCGATCGATAAAGATCAACTTCTTAAATCACTCGCGACTTCGCTACAGGCAATATGGGATGAGGGAATTGAATCCGACAGACAAATCCTCATGGAGTACATGTCCGCCATAAGTTGTACGGCCTGTGATGGGACTCGAATTCGAAAAGAAGCTCGGGCCGTTTTTATCGGAGAGAAGAATATTGCCAACATCTGCCAAATGCCCCTCAATGAATGCAGGTCGTTTTTCGAGGGACTCGAACTCCTCCCGTCGTCGCGGCCGATTGCTGAACCAATCGTGAAAGAGATTCTTGGCAGACTGGGCTTTCTCACAGACGTTGGCCTCTCCTATTTGACGCTCGATCGATCCGCCACAACACTTTCCGGTGGAGAAGCGCAGCGCATTCGTCTTGCTAGCCAGGTGGGATCGGGATTGGTCGGAGTCCTTTATGTCCTAGATGAACCCAGCATAGGCCTTCACGCCCGAGATAATGACAAGCTGATTCAAACTCTGGAACGGCTGCGTGATTCCGGTAATTCCGTGCTTGTCGTCGAGCACGACGAGGAAACAATTCGTCGCTCTGATTTTGTGGTGGACATCGGTCCCGGCTCCGGAAAACACGGCGGCGATGTCATATTCCACGGTAAAGTGTCTTCCCTCATGCTCTCTCCCACCAGTATTACGGGGTTTTATCTCAGTGGAAAAAAATCCATTCCCCTACCCACGCGCCGGAAACTTACGACCAACGCGGCAATGGAGTTTCGCGGCCTTACTAAGAACAACCTAAAGAATGCAGCAGTACGTTTGCCTTTAGGCGCCTTTATCGGTGTTAGCGGCGTTTCGGGTTCTGGAAAGAGCACCCTGATTATCGACACGGTTTTGCCCGCCTTGCGGGCGAAGGTGTCGCGGCGCCAGTTCACAGGAATTCCCTGCGAATCGGTGTCCGGGCTGGATTCCATCGAGCGGGTGATCCATGTCGATCAGGACCCCATTGGAAGAACGCCCCGGTCAAATCCCGCAACATACACCGGCATATTTACTGATATTAGAACTCTCTTTGCTTCCACCCCAGAGGCGCGGTCGCGCGGCTTTTCTTTGGGCAGGTTTTCGTTCAACGTAAAGGGTGGCAGGTGCGAGACATGCCGTGGCGAGGGCAACTCCAGGGTTTCGATGAATTTTCTCCCGGATGTATTTGTCGTTTGTGATGTGTGTTCTGGGAAACGATACAATCGAGAGACGTTAGAAATTCAATATCGTGGAAAAACCATCCATGCCGTTCTCAAAATGAGCGTCGAGGAAGCTGCCGATTTCTTTCAAAACATCCCGAACCTACGGTTCAAACTTCGAACGCTCGTTGATGTCGGCCTCGGATACATCGAGCTTGGTCAAAACGCGGTAACTCTCTCCGGCGGTGAGGCCCAAAGAATGAAGCTGTCGCGAGAGCTCAATCGAAGATCCGCCGCAAAAACCGTTTATATTTTGGATGAACCCACTACCGGCCTTCATTTTGACGACGTCAATCGCCTCATGGAGATTCTCCACCGACTGACCGACCAGGGAAGCACCGTAATTGTGATTGAACACAACTTAGACGTGCTAAAGCAGGCAGACTACATTGTCGATCTGGGTCCCGAAGGCGGCGATCTCGGCGGCGAAGTTCTTTTCCAGGGAAGCCCCGAAGACCTTTGCAAAATCGACCGTTCCCACACCGCCCAATACCTCAGGCCAAAGGTCTTCCCGAAAGTTCCCTAGAGGTCGTTACTTCCTTTCGGGACTAAATCTTACCGATTAATTGCAGCGCAATGAATACCGTGAAAAGAACGAGCGTCTCAACGAACACCAAGCTCAGAATGAGTTGAGTTCCCATGGCCTTTTGTGCCCCTGGATTACGAGAAACTCCATCCATATAGCTGGCGCCTATCCTTCCCTGAGCGGTCGCAGCAGCAAATACGGCCAGCGCCATCCCAATTCCAGCCGCAAAGGCTGGCGACCATGAGGCACCACCACCCGCTATAGCGTGTCCAGCATCTTCAGCCATCGCCGGCACGGACGCCATTACTCCCAAAATCATCCACCAACATCTAGAAATAGTTCCGTTCATCTTTAGCCTCCTAAAATTCATCAAAACACATCCAACTTAGAACACCGCTATTTGTGGTGTTCTGTGTGCTCCTCATGTTCCGTCGCCATCTGAATGTAAACAGACGTCAACGTTGCAAAAAGAAAGGCCTGTATCGTACAAATTACAACCCCAAAAAGCAATAACGGAACCGGTACAATCCATTTACACAGCTCCGCAAATGCACCGGCCAATCGGTGATCGATGCTCAAGTTGAGATAGAGTCGAACACCTAACGTCACGGGGCGCAGAGCGTGTGAAAAAATCTCCAGGAGCGCGATGGGCACTCCGAATATTCCTAACCCCATCAAAAAATGCTTCGCGTAACCGACTAGACCGTGTTCCTTAACCCCCATGAGGTTGTAATAAATAAATGAAGCTGCACCCAGTGCTAACGTCGTATTGAGATTCGAACTCGGCGATTCCGCCAACGGCAAAAGGCCCAAAAGATTACTCAACCATACAAAAATGAACAGGGTGGCGATGAACGGAAAGTGCCGGGAGCCATGATGCCCTAAAGTTCCAACGACCATCCCGTGGAGCCCCTCGACCAACACGTCCACCATACTCACTAGAGAAACGTTTTTGGGTGGAACAATTAAGGCTTCGATTTTGCCGGCAATCCGAATGCGCGCGATGACCGCCCCAATCAAAATGGCGCAGAAGACAAGCACGGCACCGTTCACCGGAATATAGGCGTGGTCATGGGATAGAAATGGAAGCTGGGTAAGCCAAGTCTGGGGACCATGATGTTCCATACGAATTCAGTGGTTTACCTGTGAAATAGCGGTCTTTCAAGCACGGCGACGAATGACCCTAAGTCCGTCACGAACCGGGAGCAGAACCGATTCCAAATTTGACTGTGAGGTCACAAAATAATTGAACTCCGACAGCGCCCTGCCATTTTCACTAGCCGAATCGGGCCAAAGCACCTCCCCTCCGTAAAGCGCGTTATCACAAACAATCACTCCGTTGGGAGACAGTAGCTCCAGTGCTCTTTCAAGATACCCGATGTAGCCTGGTTTATCGGCATCAATGAAAACCAGATCAAACGTTTCCGCCAATTCTCGCATTGAGTGGGCTGCGTCACCCAGCATTAATTGAATGTGTTCCCCGGCCGGCGATTTATCCCAAAATCGACGGGCAATCTTCGCATAATCTTCGTTTACATCCAATGTAATCAATCGCCCATTAACCGGTAATCTCTCAGCAATACTGAGTGCGGAATACCCTGTAAAGGTACCAACCTCTAGCGCTCTAGTCGGTCTGCCCACCGGCCTGACTAGCGAGGTCAAAAACCCCAAAAAACTTCCAACCAGCGGTCCCGAAAGCATAACGGACATCGGAATGTTTTCCCGAGTGTACTTTTCTATTTCTCGGCATGCTTGGCTGGGCGTCGTACTGTGGAGAATACAATAATCGCTAATCTCTGGCGCGTTGATGTTCACTGAATGTCCCTACAACTTCCTCTGGGTAATAAAAATTAAATACCAAGTACCCAGTCCCATGGCCACCAGCAGACCTAAAATCAAAAAACACGGCGCAGTATCCAGCCGCCGGTCTAGCGCGGCTCCACCGAAAAACGCTCCAACAAAAAGCGCCACCTTTAACGTCGCGGCTCCTGAATAGACGGCCGCCATTCTGGACCACCTAGGATCTATCACCCATTTTTCCTTTCGCGAAGAGTAAGGTCTTGAAGGCGTTTTTCGATGATTTCCGGGCTGGGGTATTTGAGTCGAAGTTGTTCGTACTGGGCGCGGGCTGCCTTAATGTCACCAAGCTGGTCGTATCCTTGCGCGATCCAGAATTGCGCATCAATCGCCTGCGGGTGCTGGGGGTGATGGCGAACCACCTGCTTCAACGCCTGAATGGCCAGAGCATATTTGCCCTCCATAAAATAGGCATTGCCAATTTCAAAACGCACCTTCGGAGTCAGCTCGCTTTTTGGAAAAAGTTCCAAAAACCTCTCCGACACTGACCGTGCCATATCAAAGTCATTGAGTAAAAAGTGAGACCGGACCACCCGATAATAAAACTGGTCCTTCTCCAGCGAGTTCGGCTGCAGCTCCATCAATTTTTCATAGGCGGCAATCGCCTTCACCGAATCCCGCGTATGATCGAAATAAATATTGGCGATTCGTTTTTCTACCTCGTATAGTCCAACTGGATCCTTTCCCAAACGACCGTACTCCCGATAACTTTGTAACGCGGATTCATAATCCCTAAGGTATATCTCCTGCACAAATCCGAGACGATAGATTGCTTTTATCGCCATCGTGCTTTCGGGGTTTATGGCTATTCCTCGCCTCAACTCGTCTGCTGCTTCGAAATAGCTACCGCCCCGAACTTTTTCTTCGGCAAGGTCAAAAAATCGGGACTGCCGCTTCGCTGTACAGGCCACCAACAAAGCGGCGCAGAGCGTGAATGCGAAAAGCCTCATGCATTCCCGGATGGACCATCGGTAGTCGTTGAATCGACCGCCGATTCCTCGGTCTCACCGTCAATTATTTTTGCGACCGCACCCACCGACTCGCCCTCATCCAACGAAATGAGCCGCACACCCTGGGCGATTCGACCCACCTCGGAAATCTCGGAAACGCGCGTTCGAATGACCTTCCCATGGTTGGAAGCAATGATGATCTCATCGGAATCTACGACCTGCCGAACAGCGACCACGGGTCCGTTCTTGTCGATTATCTTCATGGTCATAATTCCGGATCCACCCCGCCCCGTGAGTCGATACTCCTCCAGCGGCGTTCTTTTACCAAACCCTTTCTCGGTGACTGTGAGAATCTGCGCCCCTGAGGTCGGATTTAGAATCTCCATTCCAATGACCTCGTCCCCGGCCTCGAGCCTCATCCCACTTACACCGCGAGCCGACCGCCCCACCGATCTCACCTCCGACTCTTCGAAACGGATTGCCTGTCCCAAACGACTTACCAAAACAACATTATCGGTGCCGCTGGTAATTTTTGCGTCGACCACGGCGTCCCCCTCATCGATGGTGAGAGCGATGATTCCTTTACGATTGGGGCGCGAAAACTGATCCAGGCTGGTCTTCTTAATGACCCCCTTCGCAGTGGCCATGATCACGTGTTCAGTAGCTTTATACTCCTTCACAGCAAGAACCGCCTGAACACGCTCATTTGTACTCAGATTCAACAGGTTAATGATGGGTTTTCCCTTCGCCGTCCTCCCGGCCTCTGGAATTTTGTGAACCTTGAGCCAATAGACGCGGCCCTGATCCGTAAAACACAAAATACTATCATGCGTACTGGCGACAAAAATACTCCAAATAAAATCTTCCTCTTTTGTACCCGCTCCGATGATCCCTTTGCCGCCCCTCCTCTGCGCTCGATAGGAATCGACGTGAAGCCGTTTGATGTAACCGGTATAGGTTACGGTTACTACGGCTGACTCATCACTTATCAGATCCTCCGCCGTCATTTCTTCTTGCTCTTCCATGAACTGCGTTCGACGGTCATCTCCAAAATCCTTGTTTACCTGATCCAGCTCTTTGCCAATAATGGAAAGAACCTTGCCCTCATCGGCTAAAACGGCCTTCAACTGAGCAATAATTCCAATGGTTTCCTGATACTCTTGAACAATTTTTTCGCGCTCTAGACCCGTCAAACGCTGCAGGCGCATTTCTAAAATGGCCTTCGCCTGCACCACTGTGAATAAAAATTTAGCGATCAGTCTTTCCTGTGCCTCGCTCGGGCTCGCCGCCTTACGGATGAGTGAAACCACCTCATCCAGGTTTTCCAGCGCCTTTTTGAGTGCTTCCAATAGATGTGCCCGCTCTTCGGCTTTCTTGAGCTCAAAAATGGTCCGGCGGGTAACGACGTCTTTTCGATGATTCAAGAATGCGGTCAGGAGTTCCTTCAGGTTCATGACCTTTGGCTGCTTGTGGTCCAAGGCCAGCATGCTGATTCCGAAAGAAACCTGCATTTGAGTGAGTTTAAATAACTGGTTTAGGATAACTCGGCTGTCTTCGCCCTTTTTCAATTCATAGACGACCCGCATTCCCTTGCGGTCCGATTCATCGCGAAGATCGGAAATTCCCTCAACCTTTTTTTCTCTGACTAAGTCGGCGACACTTTCGATGAGTTTTGCCTTGTTAACCTGGTACGGAAGTTCCGTAATGATAATTCGCTCTCTATCGCCCTTAAACGGCTCAATTTCCGTGCGCGCACGCAGGTAAATGACGCCCTTCCCGGTCGCGTACGCGTCCTTCAGACCCCTTCGACCATAAATGAATCCCCCCGTCGGAAAATCCGGCCCCGGAATTAACCGAGTCAAATCGGCTATTGATACATCCGGGCGTTCAATCAGGGCTTTGAGTCCCAAGATTATTTCTCTAAGGTTGTGAGGTGGAATATTGGTCGCCATTCCAACCGCGATTCCCGAGGACCCATTCACTAATAGGTTGGGTATCTTCGTGGGAAGCACCGCCGGCTCCACGAGTGAGTTATCATAATTGGGCACAAAACCGACGGTTTCTTTATCCAAATCCGACAAAACATCATTTGATATTTTGGCGAGCCTTACCTCAGTATATCGCATCGCCGCAGCTGAATCACCATCGACCGATCCAAAATTTCCCTGTCCGTCAACGAGAGTGTAGCGCATGCTAAACACCTGCGCTAACCGCACCATCGTTTCATAAACCGCCAAATCCCCGTGTGGGTGATACTTTCCAATTACATCGCCTACAATTCGAGCCGATTTTTTGTACGGTTTATCATGGGTGTTTCCCAAGTCGTACATGGCGTATAGGATTCGCCGGTGAACCGGCTTCATTCCGTCGCGTGCATCCGGAAGTGCCCGACCAACGATAACGCTCATCGCGTATTCAAGATACGCATCCTTCATTTGCCGTTCGATGCTGACCTGGGTTACTAGGCTTTTTGAATCCAGTTCCATCAGATGTCCAGGCTCCGAACATTCAGGGCATTCGCTTCGATAAAATCCCGTCTCGGTTTTACCTGGTCACCCATCAGTGTAGAAAAAATATTGTCTGCCTCTATCGCGTCGTCTATTTGCACCTGCAAGAGTAATCGCACCGCCGGGTCCATCGTGGTTTCCCACAATTGTTCAGGATTCATCTCTCCGAGACCTTTATACCGCTGAATGTGAAGGCCCCCCTGTCCAGACGCTTTCACAAACAATCGCAAATTTTCAACCGAAGAAAATGTGTGTTCCTTTTTATCGGCGTCCACAACTTTAAAGGGCGGATCTCCTAATTTTCGAACCACCTCGGCGGACCGACGAAGCTCCTGTAACTGCGATGAGGCCAAAAGTTCGAGTCCAATTCTCGAGCGATATTTTAGATTGTTCAACGTCGCGGTAGTCTCCGCGTGAAAGGCCCCGTGTTCCTCATCATTTGTAATTGAATACGCAAACTGGCCCCCTTCTTTCTGAACGCCTTTCGAGTACGCATCCAGTAATACCGCCATTTTTTTTTCATCCTTGGCTACCGTTTCGTCCCACCGATTATCCATGGCAATGTGCCGAATCAGGGCAATGTCCGATTTTCGAGCAATCCCATTGAGCAAGTCCTCGAAGCTGGTAATTTTGCGAAAAACATTTCTAGCGACGACCCGCTCAACCTTTCCCGCCGAAGAAAACAGGTCTATCTCTTCGAGGGCCTGAGTGAAAACAAAGTCTTCTAGCTGCGTATCATCCATTAAATACCGCTCGACTTTAGATTTTTTGACCTTATAAAGCGGCGGCTGTGCGATATACAGATAGCCCTTTTCGATAATTTCAGGCATTTGTCGGTAAAAAAAGGTGAGTAGAAGCGTCCTGATATGGGCACCATCCACATCGGCATCGGTCATGATAATGACCTTGTGATAACGAATCTTCGATACATCATAATCTTCTTTGCCGATTCCAGTTCCTAGAGCCGTAATAAGTGTCCGAATTTCGCTAAATTCGAGCATCTTATCGAAACGGGCTTTCTCGACATTTAAAATTTTTCCCTTCAGCGGCAAAATGGCTTGGTTTTTTCTATCCCTAGCCTGTTTTGCAGAGCCTCCAGCGGAATCTCCCTCGACCAAGTAAAGTTCGCAAAGAGCCGGATCTTTTTCCTGGCAGTCCGCCATCTTTCCCGGCAATCCACCCATATCCAATGCGGATTTTCTTCGCGTGAGATCCCGTGCCTTTTTGGCGGCAACCCGAGCTCTTCCGCCTTCAATTGCCTTAGCCGAAATTTTTTTGGCATCCCCTGGGTTTTCATCGAGAAAAATCGCAAACCGCTCGTTGAGAAGATTTTCAACCAGCCCCTTAACCTCGGAGTTTCCCAGTTTTGTTTTTGTTTGTCCCTCAAACTGAGGGGTTGGAATTTTGACTGAAATTACCGCCGTCAACCCTTCCCGGACGTCTTCACCCTGCAAGCTCTCTTCAAAATCACGGTTGAGTCCGTGCGATTCGATGTACTTATTTACACATTTGGTGAGCGCCGTCTTGAATCCTGCGAGGTGAGTACCCCCTTCAATCGTGTTAATGTTGTTGGCAAAAGCAAATATATTTTCCTTATAACCATCGTTCCACTGCATAGCTACCTCGAGATGGATTCCCCGAGATTCAGCATAAAAATAGATCACCGAATCATGAATTTTGGTTTTGGATCGGTTGAGGTAATCGACGAAAGATTTCAATCCCCCCTCTGAGTAAAACTCCTGCGTTTTTTCGGCCCGCTCATCCGTCAGAACCAAACGTATTCCTTTATTTAAAAAGGAAAGTTCCCTAACCCTATTTATGATGATGTCGCTGTTGTAATCACCGGTTTCAAAAATCTCGGTGTCGGGTTTAAATGTAACCTTAGTTCCCGTTTTCTGACTCTTACCCACCTCGGCTACTGGGCCTTTCGGTATCCCCTTTTCGTAAATCTGCTCAAAAACCTTGCCGTCGCGTCGCACCTCAATTTGCAAACGACTGGAGAGTGCGTTTACGACCGCGGCCCCTACGCCGTGAAGACCACCTGAAACTTTATAGCTGCTATTGTCGAATTTTCCGCCGGCGTGCAGCATCGTCATGACGACTTCGAGCGCTGATATTTTTTCAGTCTTGTGGATCTCGACGGGAATACCTCGTCCGTCATCCTCAACCGTTACTGAGTTATCGACATGAATTGCGATGCTGATGTTTTTGCAATAACCGGCTAGTGCCTCATCTATCGCATTATCGACTATTTCCCAAACCAGGTGGTGCAAGCCGCGCGCACCCGTATCTCCAATATACATTCCTGGGCGTTTTCGAACAGCCTCTAACCCTTCAAGGACCTGAATAGAGTCAGCACTGTACGACCCGGAGGCCGGCTGCGTTTCTTCGTTGTCTGAGTTCATGAGATGAATTTTTCAGATTCGCATCGGCATCACTACACTGGTGTGGTTCGGCCCACTTGTCGCTCGAATCACTCCCGGATTCTGCTTACCTCGAATCTCTAAGAGTACGTTTTCACTTTCGATGGTCGAAATAGCGTCAATTAAATAACGAGAATTGAAACCCAATTTCAACTCCTCGCCCTCGTAACTAACCGCCAATTCTTCCTTCGCGTCGCCCAACTCCGGGCTTTGGCTGGATACCTGCAGCAACCCCGGCGTTAAACTGAACGTTACACTACGAGATTTGTCGGATGACATCAAAGAAATTCTTTTTAGGGCGGCTAAAAGTTCGTCCCTGTTTAAGGTAATTCCCCCCGCGGGGCTTTCAGGAATTATTCGCCGATAATCCGCGTATTTTCCCTCAATTAATCTCATCGAAATAACAATATTCTCTCTTTTTACGAAAAGTACTCTTCCTCGTATCGTGACAAAAAAATCGTCTTTTCCTTCAGACAAAAGTCGTCTCAACTCGAAAAGCCCTTTTCGAGGAACAATCACCCCTTCTTCAAATTGTTTCCAGGCAGCATCTTCAAATAACGCCTCAGGATCATCCACCAGGGCTAGCCGGTGCGCGTCAGTAGCAATCATTCTGAAGGACTTTTTTTCCTGTTCCCTAATGGTTTCAAAATAGACCCCATTTAAATGATAACGCGCCCCGTCGGTTGATGCGGCGTATAGAGTTTTGTCTAACATCGATAAAACGGCTGGGCCGTTCATTCGAATAAACTCCTTCGAGTCTTCTTCAGAAAACGCGGGCATTTCCGGAAAATCTTCCGCGGGCATACCCACAATATTAAAAACCATTTTATTGGCCACGATTTCGAGCCGATTATTGTCCTTGGATTGAAAATGAATGGTGGTCTCTGGGAGTTCCCTTACAATATCGAATAGAATGCGAGCCTTGACCGTTATAGCCCCCTTTTCGGTCACATCTGCGGGGAGCAGTGATTGAATACCAACCTCTAAATCGGTTGCACACAAAGAAAGACCCTGTTTATCCGCTTTCAGGAGTGCGTTAGTTAAAATTTGCATGTTAGTGCGCCTCTCAACCACGTTTTGTACGCGCTGCAGTCCTAAAAGCAGGGAGGATTTTGAAATAATGAGTTTCATCGTGGTCCTTCTTTCTTAGATTCTTATTAAGAGCATATATAGATCTTATAATAGTAGTAGTAATATACGTTGTTGAAATGTTGAAAACCCACTTAAGTTCATAAAATCATTTAACATGACACGGTGGAAAACTATGTGGATAACCGAGTAACCCCCTAGACCTGAACTGTGGATAACTAGTTATCAACAAGTTATCAACAAACTATTAACAAACTATTAACAAGCTTATTAACAGACTTTTCAACAACACAATTTTGCAAAATCGTCGATAAATAGCAATAGATATGACGTAGTGTAATGTATGACTATATATTGCAATATGATGTTGTTTTCTAAATCAGGGTTTTATGAAGTCAATATTTTGACACGACACACCGATTCCTTTAAGAACGCTCTACACGCCAATCGTGGGGGCTAAGGAATATGCAATCAAATCAGGTCGATCAGGATATTTTGGATCTCAAAAAATTTGGTTATGTCCAGGAGCTTCTGCGCGAAATGGGGGGCTTTACGAGCTTTGCGGTCAGCTTTTCCGTAATATCCATTTTGACCGGGGCAACGCAGCTTTATGGATACGGCCTCAATCATGGCGGCCCACTTCAGATCACCGTGGGTTGGTGTTTGGTTTCTTTTTTCACAACGTTTGTCGCTCTAGCGATGGCTGAGCTTTCCAGTAGCTACCCGACGGCGGGCGCCGTTTATCATTGGAGCCATATTCTGGGTGGGCGAGGCCTTGGTTGGTTCACTGCCGCGCTAAATACAATCGGGCAATTCGCACTGATGGCCGGGATCGATTACGGGTTGGCGCTTTTCTTGATGGCTTTTTTTGGAATTCCGCCCTCGCCAGGAAGCACGTTTGCCGTCTATTCGGCCCTTTTATTTTCGCACGCCTATTTGAACCACGCGGGGATTCGTATCGTCGGAAGGCTGAACGATTTTTCTGCCTGGTATCACATCGTCGTGGTGGTACTACTCATCGGCGCGCTTCTTTTTCAGGGAACCGCGCAGCCAGCGAGCTTTTTACTCCAGTTTCACAGCACCGACGGCTACCCGCCGGTTTACAGCTTCCTCATCGGACTCTTGGTCGCTCAATGGACGTTGGGCGGATACGATGCGGCCGCGCACGTGACAGAAGAGACCGTGAATCCGCGCCGACGAGCGCCTTGGGGAATCGTTCTGTCGGTTGCGGTTTCCATTGTCGCGGGATTTGCGATGCTCGTCGTCGTCACGTTATCAATTCCAAACCTTGGCGAGGCTGCGGCATTTGGTGATTCGGCCTTCCAGGAGATTCTCAAGTTACGACTCGGCCTCTACCCGGCAAAGGCAGTTGCCGCATTGGTGGGAGGAGCCATGTGGCTTTGCGGTCTGGCTGCAATGACATCAGCGTCCAGAATGGTTTACGCCTTTGCCCGTGACGGGGGGCTGCCTTTTTCTTCGGTCTGGGCCAAAATCAACGTCGCTCATCGAACTCCCGCGAATGCAATATGGGGATTGAGCGCGTTTGCGCTTTTCACCTCGCTCAGTGTGAGCGTGTATAGCGCGGTCGTGTCTATCGCCACGATCACACTCTATGTTTCTTACGGACTACCAATAGGGGCCCGAATTGTGGCGCATTTTAAAGGAAAACCATTTGAGCCAGGCCCGTGGCACCTTGGAAAATTCGGCGTACCGATTTCGATAGTGGCGGTGATTTGGATTGTTTTTGTATCGATAGTATTCGTGCTGCCGCCCAATCAACTTGCGGGCACGGCGATGATGTTTGTGTTCTTGGCGCTGGCCGGACTCTGGTTTTTTCAGATTCGGAAGATATTTTTCGGGCCTAAATTCTCGGAGTTGGAGAAAACATAATGAAAAAGATGTTCATCGGTGGGGAGTGGGCGGCGTTTGCCCGTTCCGGAAAGAATAGAACTATTCTCAATCCGGCCACCGAAGCGGCGATCGAAGAGGTTCCGGAATCGGGAAGCGAGGATGTAGATGCCGCTGTTCGTGCCGCTCGAATGGCATTTGATTCGGGCCCTTGGCGAAAAGTGTCGGCCCAGGAAAGGGGAAAAATTTTATTAGCGATCGCGCGCAAGATACGCGCGGAGGCAACCGCCTTGGCTGAACTCGAAGTTCAGAACTGTGGAAAACCCCTGGCCGAGGCCCAGTTTGATATTCAGGATGCGGCAAATTGTTTTGAGTTTTATGGAGGACTGGCCACCAAGATTCACGGAGAGACGATGTCGGTGCCGGCGGAGAGTCTTAGTTTTGTGCTGCGCGAGCCCATCGGTGTATGCGGCCAGATTATCCCGTGGAACTTTCCGATTCTTATGGCGGCCTGGAAATTAGCACCGGCCTTGGCTGCAGGAAACACCTGCGTTTTAAAACCGTCCGAACTCACACCGCTAACGGCACTCGAGTTGGCGAGAATCCTACAAGAGGAGGGTATTCCCGACGGAGTCGTAAATGTTGTCACCGGTTCGGGTCCTGATTGTGGTGAGTTTATTGCCGCCCATTCGGGCATCGACAAGATCGCGTTTACAGGAGGGACTACTACCGGGCAAAAAGTGATGGTGGCCGCCGCTGGCGGAATCAAGAAAGTCTCTTTGGAGCTGGGCGGGAAAAACCCAAATATTATTTTCGAAGATTGTGACCTTGCGGCCGCGGTTGATGGCGCTTTGTTCGGCGCCTTTGCGAACCAGGGACAGGTTTGTTCGGCTGGATCTCGGGTCCTGGTTCAAAAATCGCTCCACGATGCATTCATGGAAAAGCTCCTCGAAAAAATGGACCGGATCCGATTGGGGAATGGTCTCAATCCCGATACGAAAATGGGGCCGCTGATTTCCGCGGCTCATCGCGATCGTGTTGAAAACTATATTCGGGTAGGGGTTGAGGAGGGAGCAAGGCTTGTAAGTGGCGGAAAGCGGCCCCGACATCTTGATAAGGGGTTCTTTTTGGAACCGACTGTGTTTGACCGAGTCGATACGAAAATGCGAATCGCGAGAGAGGAAATATTTGGCCCCGTTATGTCAGTGATTACTTTTGAAAATGAGGAGGAGGCCATTCGAATCGCGAATGATACCGAATATGGTTTAGCGGCGGGTGTTTGGACGCAAAACATCCACCGCTCTCTTCGAGTCGTGAAAGAAATTCGTGCGGGAATCGTTTGGGTGAACACCTACCACCCGACCTACACCGAATTGCCGTGGGGCGGCTATAAGAAAAGCGGGATCGGCCGGGAATTAGGGCTCTATGGAATTGAGGAATACCTTGAAACTAAGCAGGTCAATCTTCAGATAGATGCGACCCCAATTGGCTGGTATTAGCACCCGTTAACCCTTGATCAGTTTAATTCAATGGCCTGGGGCGGCTCGGTGGATAGTAGGATAGTATTTATTCTATTCTTATCGGGTTGTCACATAACGGGTTCTCAAGGCGGCAAGATGCGTCTTAATGTCACGAAATGGATTCGCCGCGAGCGCGTGCAATGACTTCGAGAAGGGCTCTTTCCAAGCCTTCGAAAAGGTATAGCCCCTCGGTTCGGCAGAGAGTTTGGAATTCTTCTAAATATGGCCGGGCCGAACCGGACCCGTTATGTGACTACCCGATAAGCAGTATTTATTCTATTCACCCATCTACATATGAGGCCGTTTATGAAACTATTCTTGGTACTTACCTTCGGTGGTTTTTTGTTCGCTTTTGGCGCGCAGGCGCAAAGCATCGTCAGCAATTATAGAGTGCGTGCGGCAGATTTTGAGTCGCTCCCTGAAATTGCAATGCAGTTTGAAGTGCATCGCCGGTTAGTATCGGGCTACGAGGTCTATGTTCCGGCTGGCCGAGCCCTAGAGTTTCTGGCTCTTGCCCCCTCGGCGGAGTTAGTGGATTACGACATTCGGGCCGAGATCAAGCGTCTTCGCAGTGAAAGTCCATCGGGGTTTGCCGGGTACCACACTTTCGCCGAGGTTCAGTCGGAAATGGCCAAGCATGTGGCGACATTTCCGGCAATCGCGGCGCTAAACCAGTACGGCACCTCGACTCAAGGTAATCCGCTATTGGTGCTTACTGTGTCTGGCGTGAAAACGAAACGCGAAAAGCCCACCGTCATGATTACTTCAGCTACACATGGTGATGAGCTCATAACGGTCGAGGTGGTACTTGGTATTATCGATAAAATCGTAACCAGTTACGGAAAAGACGCACGCATCACCGACCTGGTGAATAGTCACGAGCTGCTGTTTGTTCCGGTGGTGAACCCAGATGGATTTCGCACGCAGGATCGCTACGACAACGGTCGCGATCCGAACCGGTCTTATCCCTGGCCCAACAATACGAACAATACACCCACCGGAAGTATTGGCCCAATTGTGAAAATGGCGACTGAAAAACAGGTAGATGCCTCGATAGATTTTCACGCGTCTGGTGAGATGATCATGTATCCGTGGGCATACACATACGCGTCGCCCCCAGCGGCTGACGAACTGCTTTTTAAAGCACTCGGAAACAAAATGGCCGCCTTTAACGGGTATGCCGTGGGACAGATTTCACAGATCATCTATCTGGCACCCGGGTCCTCGGCCGATTATTACTATTGGAAATTGGGATCCGCGGCACTGGGCATCGAAATGGCCAACTCCAAAGTTCCCCAGGCGTCGCAAATTGCCGGTGTTTTACGGGATAATCTGGAAGCCACCATCGCGTTCATCGAACATTTTAAGGGATGAGGTTAGCGGATCGACGATTCGATTCGAGTGATGTGGGCCACAACGTCGGGGTCGGATTTTAATAGACCGCTGATCTTGGAAAAGGCGTGAACAACGGTTGAGTGGTCCTTCCCTCCCAGGAAGTCCCCGATTTTTTTGTACGGCATGAACAGATGTTTTCTGAGTAGGTACATGCAGATCTGTCGAGGAAAGCTGAGTTTTTGAGCGCGCTTTTCCGATTTGAGTTCGATTGTTCTTACCTTGAACTGAAGCGCGACCAATCGAAGAATGATATCGGGAGTAATCTCAAGCTTCATCTTGGGGGCGATGTCTTTTAGGACCTGCTTGGCCAGCTCGATCGAAATGGGAATAGAGGAAAATGTAGAGTGAAACTTAAGGCGTCGGAGGCAGCCCTCCAACTCTCGGACATTTGTCGTTACGTTCGAGGCGATAAACTCAGCAACCTCGTTTGGAAGCAGCATTCTGTCGGACTCGGCCTTGTTTTTAAGAATCGCAACCCGCGTTTCAATTTCTGGTGGCTGAATGTCTGCTACAAGCCCCCCTTCAAAACGTGTTTGAAGCCGGTTTTCTAGGCCCAGGATTTCCTTAGGGTATCGATCGGCTGTCATGACAATCTGTTTCTTGGCTTCGTGTAAGTAATTAAAGGTGTAAAAAAACTCTTCCTGAGTGCTCTCTTTTCCCGCTAAAAAATGGATATCGTCCAATAGTAAAATGTCGCAGCCTCGTCGGTATTTGTCCTTGAACTCCCGCATTTTGTCTTGGCGAATCGCCTGAATTAGTTCTGTGGTAAAGCCTTCACAGGTCAAATAAAATGCTCGTATCGAAGGGTTGTTTTTGAGCGCCTCATAACCAATGGCCTTGAGGAGGTGTGTTTTTCCCAGGCCGGCGGGACCATAGATAAATAAGGATGGGTAGGCGTGGCCGGGCTGGCTGGCAACCGCCTGGCAAGCCGCGTGAGCGAACTGGTTTGTGCTGCCGATGACGAAAGTTTCAAAGGTGTTTTTCACATCGAATTGACTCGGAAACTGAAAAGGCTGGATTCGGTATTCGGTCTCGGTCACTGACTTGGGCTGTACACCCAAATCGACGTTTTCGGAGGCGCCCAATTCACCGAGGATTTCATGGAGCGCGGGAAGACACTTGGACTGAAAGTTTTCGAGCGTGAACTGGTCGGGAAATAAGAAGGTCAGTCCGGAGTTTTCGGAGTAAGAGGTTTTTGCGCTTTCGACAAGCGTGCCATAGATGTGAGCGGGCAGAAGGGCTTTCAACCGCCCATTGACCGCTTCCCAAACCGATTCGTCCATTCGCTGACCGCCAAACCCAAGTTAAAGACAGGCAAGGGTGTGAGGTAACATGCCCCGGGCCGGCCCAACAAGCAGAAACCATGAGAGAAACTGAAATATTGCGCTTGACTAAAAAAAAGAGACACAAAAGCGGGGAGCTTTTCCCGGTCACACACCAACCCAGTTCAATTAACTCTAAAAACACCGTGTATTCGTCTCATTTTTTGCTACGCACGGCGCCTCACCGGGAATTCCTGCCCCCCACACCCACCAATTGACACTCGTCGATATGGGCCATAGCATGGCCGCGGTTATAGCTTGTTTTTTTAGGAGGATGTTTCGTGAAGCGAACGTACCAACCGAGCCATTTGAAACGAAAGCGCAAGCACGGATTTTTGCACCGGATGGAGGACAAGGACGGGCGCCTTATTTTGTCCAGGCGTCGTCGCAAGGGGCGCAAACGATTAGTGGTGACGATAGGCGGGAAGTGAGTTTTTCATACCCGAAGTCGGCCAGGCTTTTATCGCGTAAAGACTTCACTTTTCGTCGATTTGAAGCACGCGAAAGCGGACCGTTTAAATTGGTTTTAAATCTGGCAGGGTCGGGTCGGCTGGGAATTTCGATTCCGAAAAGAATTGTTAAATTGTCCGCTGGACGGAATCGCATTAAGCGTCTTTGGAGGGAAGCATTTCGACAGAGACGCGCCGAATTGTTGGGATGGGACATACACGTTATTGGAAGAGACCAGTTAGGATTGAAGTGGAAAGAGTTAAACCTATCGGATATTCACGGAGTTATTTCGAAGTTAATTTCCCGGCCAGGTTGCGCGAAATAGCCAATTACGCCGTCACCTTTTCGCGTATGAGTTTGCACGCGCTTTGTGGTGTCGGAGAATGTTGCAAATTTGTGCCGTGTTGCAGTGCCTTTTCGAAAGAGGCAATTGCTACGAGGCCCATTTTTGAGGCCCTGAGATTAATTGTGGGGCGGCTTTCGCGTTGCCACCCGTGGTCGTCTGGTGGGGGACTGGATCCGGTAGGGCCGCGTCCCGGAAATAGGGGGGACGTTCGTGGCAGCTAGAACCTGGTTGGCCGTAGCGCTTTCGTGTTTGGTTTGGTTTGGCTATTTGAAATGGTTTGCTCCGCCGCCGCCCCTGCCACCGAAAGCCGCCGCGGCCAACATCCATAAAACACCGGGACTCTCGGCAAACAGCCCGGCAAACACCCTCAGCGCAGCAAAATCGACAATTCCGATTCCGGCCACTCCGGGAACTATCGTTACCCTAAAAAACGAATTTGTGGAACTTTCGCTGGATTCGGCCACAGGGGATCTCTATCGCGCTTCATTGAGTCGATATTCCGAAACGCTGGCGCCTAATTCTCCCCGTGTGCAGGTGGTCAACCCGGTTTCTAACGCCGGCGCATTTGCCTTTCAGTTTTCGGATGCGGGGCTTTCCTCGGCACTGTCGGCCGGGACCTATGCAGTTAAACAGTCCGATTCAACTCTAGAATTTTCAAAAGCGGCCCAGGGCTTTGAGATAACGAAAGAATATCGGTTGGGACCTGAGTACGGAGCGGAGGTGACGGTTCAACTGGACGTTCCGGCTCGGGCGGACGGGAATTGGGGTTATCTGCTAGTACCGGTTGGGGGTCGAGAGCTTGTGGTCGACCGAAACAATCCTCTGCAGACTTGGGAGGTCGCATACAGTCAAAATCAAAAAACCGAGCGCGCTGTGCCTACAAGTGTTGCCGAAGAGTCGGTGCATCAGGGAGTGTCCGATTGGCTTGCGTTTGGAAACCGGTATTTTTTTGGTGCCGTTCTGAATCGTTCAGAGCTCAATCCGGACATTATTGTCGGAAACGTTGGGGGGTTTTCCGGGGGCTACTTCAGGTTTCCTTTGGCCAAAAAGGGCGAAAACCAATATGTGTTCAAGCTCAAATTCTTTATTGGGCCAAAAGATCTCAGGTTTTTGGAATCCGAACCAACGCTTCGAAGCATTGTAGACCATGGAATGTTTTCCTTTTTTGCAAAGCCCATTCTTTTTTTGCTGAACTTCTTTTATGGTTTTGTACAAAACTACGGAATCGCTATTATTTTATTAACGCTAGTGGTTAGGGTGCTTTTTTACCCCCTTTCCTTGAAGAGTTTTCGATCCATGCGGTCGATGCAAAAACTTCAACCCCAACTGGCTGCGCTCAAGGAAAAATATAAAGAGGATAAGGAAAGGTTTAACAAAGAGCAGCTCGCGCTTTTTAAGGCACACGGCGTAAACCCAGCCGGAGGGTGTTTGCCAATGCTCGTACAGCTTCCGGTTTTCATCGCGCTTTACGCGGTGCTTCAAAGTGCCATTGAGCTTTTCCACGCACCATTTTTTGGGTGGGTAAAGGATCTTTCTGCAAAGGATCCGTTTTACATTTATCCGGTTTTGATGGGCGTTGCCATGTTCCTGCAACAGCGGATGACACCAACGCCGGGGATGGATCCCGTTCAACAAAAAATGATGTTAATAATGCCGGTCATTTTTACGTTCATGATGTTTAACCTACCGTCTGGTCTTACCATGTATATTTTTCTCAGCACGCTCTTGGGTATTCTCCAACAATGGGCAATGAATCGAGAGAAGGGGCGAGAGGCCCAGGTTCCTGTCATTTCCACGTAGTCTTCGAAGTATGTCATGAATCGAGAGCTAGTTGACACACGCGACACAATTTTTTCGCTCGCCTCCGGTAAGTTGCCGTCGGCAGTTGCCATTATTCGAGTGAGTGGAGCCGCTTCGTTTGAGATTGCCAACAAGCTTATTTCTCTTCCAAGCCATAAACCAATCGGGCGCCAACGAGGGATGTTTTATGGAAGTGCGATCGACTCTAATGCGTGTGCGTTTGACACGGTTTTATTGCTAACGTTCGTTGGTTCGCAATCCTTCACAGGTGAGGACAGCATTGAAATTCAATGCCACGGATCGGTGGCCGTCGTTGAAAAAATAGAGAGGTTGCTGGTGATTAATTCAGCTCGTCCGGCAAAGCGGGGCGAGTTTTCTTATCGTGCGTTTCTAAATGGAAGCATTAGCAGTGAGGCACTAGTGGATCTGTCGGGTGTGTTTAAGGCTCCGGACGAAACGGCGCTTAATCGAGTGATTGAAAAGGCGGACGGCATACTTCAAAAAAAACTGGATGGACTCCGGCAACACCTAATGACCCTTCAGGCTATTCTGGATACTGCAATCGACTTTTCTGAGGAGTATCCATCCGTAGTTTCTCAAGCAGTTGAACCACTTAGTTTGGTTATTCGTGAGTGTTCGGCCCTGATTAGTCAATTTGAGCGGGTTTTTTCGGGCGTTTCGGGACGAAAAGTCGTGCTTTTTGGCGAGCCAAACGCCGGAAAATCATCCCTGTTTAACGTGCTATTGGGTCGGTATCGGTCCATCGTTCACGGTGATCCAGGCACTACGCGAGACTTTATTGAGCAGAACATCATGATTGCTGGTGTGCCGTGGAAGCTTGTGGATACGGCTGGAATCCGACAAACCAACCTGGGTGATGCAGAGCAAATCGGGGTGGAATTAGCCGAAGAAAACATTAGCTCGGCCGATGTGCGAGTTTTAGTGATTGATGGCTCGCGGCAAGCCGATTTAGCCGAGGGCCTGAGCGCAGTGAGTCGCCGACCAAATTTGACGGTGTTTACCAAGAGTGATCTATGTACTGGAAAGCCAGTATCTGCGATTCGGGGCGTCAGGGTTTCGTCGGTGACGGGCGAGGGCTTAGAGGGTTTGTGGAGTCAAATCACGGAATTGTGTTGTGCTAATCGAATCGACCAATCGGAACCACTTCTCAATGCGGTTCAACTTGCGCGATTGAAACAGGTTATTGTGGAACTTGATTCCTTGGCTGCGGCGCTTCACATCGGCACAGCCCCCGAGTATCTTTCGGAGCAGTGTCGCCGAATAATCATGATGCTAGTAGCGGTAACGGGTGAAATCGAACAAGAAGAGGTCTTTGGTCTAATTTTTTCTGAGTTTTGTATAGGAAAGTGAGAGAGGTTCCACGTGGAACAAACGGCAAACATTATTGTGATTGGTGGCGGGCATGCCGGGTGTGAGGCGGCGCTGGCGGCAGCTAGAATGGGTTGCTCGGTAATCTTGGTGTCGATGAGGCGCGATCGTTTGGCCGAGATGTCCTGCAATCCCTCCATCGGTGGTGTGGGCAAGGGCCAACTAGTTCGTGAGCTCGATGCACTCGGCGGCGAGATGGGAAAGAATGCCGACTACACTGGAATTCAGTTCAAACGACTAAATACTCGAAAGGGAAGCGCGGTTCAGTCCTCGCGGTGTCAATCTGATAAGATTGAATACGCCCGAAGAATGACAAGTATTTTGTCGTCCGAGCCAAACATTAGAATAATGGAGGCCGAGGCAAAGGCGGTAATTGTCGACGGCGGGCGAGCCGTTGGTGCTATCTGCCGAACAACCCCAGTCGGCGTAGAGTTGGAACTCATTGGTGATGCCGTGGTTCTAACTGCCGGCACCTTTATGGGCGCGGTTATGCACTGTGGATTTCAGGAATCCTCAGGAGGCCGGTTTGGTGAGGGTAGTTCAAACGGTTTGTCTGATTCATTGAGGGAATTGGGGTTACGTATCCTGAGATTAAAAACAGGAACCCCAGCGCGGCTAAAGCGTGACTCAATCGATTTTTCACTATTGACCGAACAGCCAGGGGATCCAGTTCCCACCAGGTTTTCTTTTTGTGACAGCAAGATAATGTTGCCTCAGGTGTCATGCCACCTCGGTTATACGAGCGCCCTGACCCATGAAATTATTCGAAAAAACCTCGACCGCTCTCCTTTGTATAGCGGAAAAATTTCGGGAGTAGGGCCGCGATATTGTCCATCTATAGAAGACAAGGTGGTTAAATTCCCCGACAAGCCACAGCACCATGTTTTTTTTGAGCCGGAGTCGCTTAGCTCAGATTGGATTTATCCAAACGGTATCTCCACATCACTTCCGGGTGACGTGCAGGAGCTTTTCATCAAGACGCTACCGGGGTGCCAAAACGTTGAAATATTGCGATCTGGTTACGCTGTAGAATATGACTGCATCGACCCGACCCAGTTAGACCACTCGTTCCAGTGTCGAACAATCAAGGGCCTTTTCCTTGGTGGTCAGGTAAACGGAACCTCTGGTTACGAAGAGGCCGCAATTCAGGGGTTGTTCGCTGGGATTAATGCTGTTCAGTTTGTGACCGCTCGCCCCCCGTTTCTGATTGCTCGAAGCGAGGCCTATTTGGGGGTTTTGGTAGACGATCTTGTAACTCGGGGTATTACCGAGCCATATAGAATGTTTACGTCTAGATCGGAATACCGACTGTCCATCAGGGAGGATAATGCCGATGCTCGACTCACGCCAAAGGGAATGGAGTTGGGTCTGGTGGGTCGGGATCAAAGGGATCGGTTTGTTACGAAAATGGGTGAATTAAAACGAGCGCGTGTTTTCTTGGCAAATACCGTGATTAAACCGAGTGATATCGTTTCGAGATACTCCATTAAAAAGGGTTTTTCGGCCATTTCAGCACCGGTGAGCGCAAAGAATCTTTTGAAAAGACCCGAATATGGCATTTTTGACATTACATCGCTCTGTGAGTCAGACCTAGGAATAGACCCAAACAATCTAGAAACACTAGAAATAGAAATTAAGTACGAGGGCTACATCTCCATCCAATTGGAGGAAATCGCGAGGTTGAAGCGACTGACGGAAATGGCGTTGCCCGCCGATCTACCATACGAAAAAGTGGCTGGCCTATCGCGAGAGGTGTGCGAAAAACTTTCTAGGCGCCGACCCAGTTCGCTGGCCGAGGCGTCCGGAATTTCAGGAATTACTCCGGCCGCATTGACCGCGATTGTGTCACACCTAAACAGACGAGCGGCACACGATGTCAGAGTTTAACGATTTTTTTGATGTTTATCGCGATAAAATTCCGCCCGTATCTGATGTCGAGCGATTCAAGTACTGTCAGTACCACCAACTACTAGTTGAATGGAATGTTAAGTTTAATCTGGTATCAAAGACGTCTTTGCAAAACGCGTTTGATGCACATTTTGTTGATAGTATTTGGATTGCCGACACCGCGATTAAGTATCGACCTAAGCCGTTTGTTGACTTGGGGAGTGGGGCTGGATTTCCAGGGTTGGTTCTAGCAATTCGTCATTCCGTTCCTGTTGAGCTTGTCGAAAGAACTGGCAAGAAGCGTACTTTTTTAGAGGCCGTTGTTTCCGCTCTAGGGTTGAACACCACTGTTAAGCCCGAGCTTGCTCCGGTAAAAACCCCAATCGTGATTATGGCCAGAGCCGTAATGCCACCATCACAAATGCTACGCGACTTGATTAGACAACTCGCCCCTGGCAGCCGAGTTGTTTTGCCGCTCACTCGGAACAGCGAGGTAAGCGCGGATCCAAAGCATTTCTCTATGATTGAAACCGCCCAGTATACCCTTCCGATTTCAAGCGCAGAAAGATCGATATCGGTTTTTTCTAGATGTTCCACGTGAAACAAAAAGGCACCCAGGTAATTTTTTTTACCGACATCTTTCTTGCGCAATTTCTTTGTCGTCTAAAAAAAAATATGATAAAAAATCTTTGTCGTTGATTTCCAACAAAAATCGGAACCTCAAATATCCTATGAACATCATTGCTATTGCAAATCAAAAGGGTGGGGTCGGAAAAACTACAACCGCAGTAAACCTAGCGGCCTCGGTTGCCGCCGCAGAGCGGCGTGTTTTGATAGTGGATTTGGATCCGCAGGGCAACGCTTCAAGTGGGTTGGGGTTGGACCGTGGACTCTATTGTGACAAAAACATCTACCATGTGTTGATCGACGAAATGCCGATTCGCGACGCAATTTATCCATCCGATCTAGAGTTCTTAAAAATTTGTCCAGCCGACAACAACTTGAGCGGAGCCGAGATCGAATTGGTTCAGGCCATTGCCAGAGAGATGCGACTACGCAGCGCGTTCGATGAACTTCGTAATGCGACGGGCTTGGGGTTTGACTACGTTTTTATAGACTGCCCCCCGTCACTGGGGTTGTTGACGCTTAACGCGCTTGCCGCAGCGAGCCACTACCTCATTCCGCTTCAATGTGAATATTATGCTATGGAGGGGCTGCAGCAGTTTCTGCACACCGTCGAACTGATCCGCAAGGGCATCAACAAGAACCTAAAACAGATTGGCATTGTCCTTACAATGTTTGATTCCAGAAACAATCTTTCGCGCCAAGTAGTCAATGAAGTTAAGGCGCACTTCAAGGAAGCAGTATTCGACACCATCATTCCCAGGAACGTGAAACTGAGCGAGAGCCCAAGCCATGGGAAGCCCGCTCTATTATATGACATCAGCTCAACAGGATCCCAAAGCTACCTCAATTTAGCCCAAGAATTAATTCGTCGCGTCGAAGGGGTTAAGGAAGTGGATCCTACCGCCAAGGCCGAAAGTGCCATTACTTCCGTTTCCAATGCTGCGTGCAGCGGGGCAGACCAGGCCGAGCCACCAAACGTTAACACGCTGCCAACAACCATTTTGCCGGTTAACTTTGGGGGAGCACCACATGACATCGTTGGAAACTGATAAAAAAAAGGCGTTAGGACGGGGCCTTGCGTCATTGATTCCCGAGGCACGGGGGGACGGAGATGGTGGAGCCGCCGCCAAAAAAGAATACTTCCTCTGTGACATTGAAAAAATAATTCCGAACACCTACCAGCCGCGCAAGATCTTCAAGAAAGAGGCGCTAGACGAATTGATCGAATCGGTTAAGGCACACGGAATCATTCAACCGATTCTCGTTCGTCACAGAGACGGCAATTATGAAATAATTGCTGGGGAGCGTCGGTGGAGAGCGGCGCAGCGAGCTGGATTGAAACAGATTCCGGTGGTTATTAAGGACATTCCCAGTGATAGCACGTCGCTTGAGATGGCGATTGTGGAAAACGTGCAGCGCGAGGACCTCAACTGTATTGAAGAGGCGATTGCTTACCAGCAGCTCATGGATGAGTTTCAGCTTTCGCAAGAGGACATTGCAGCAAAGGTGGGTAAGAATCGAGTCACTGTCGCCAATACGATGCGACTCCTTAAACTGCCGGCGGCGATTCGGGAAGACATCACCGCTTCGCGACTCACCATGGGCCACGCGAGGGCGTTACTGGCGCTCGAAAGTACTGAGGATCAGCTTCTGATTCGCGAGCAGATTATTAAGAAAAAAATGTCGGTACGGGAAACCGAGCGCAAGGTAAACGAGGTGCTGCGTTCGAAATCTAAGGGGCCGGTATTGGGTCGCGAACCGGACACGAACCTTTTGGCGTTGGAAGAGGATTTAAAACGACGGTTTTCATGCCTTGTGCGGATCTTGGGTAGTGTTGATCGTGGAACGATTCAGATCAACTATACAACGTCGCAAGACTTGATGAGAGTGGCCGATATGTTAAAAGGACCCAATGTTCCAGAAACGAACGGATCCCTTTGAGCTCCCGTCTGTAAGTCACGAGATTACGGTTGTCATTCAAAAGGGCTGTCACCTAGAGGGCCGCCTTCAGTTTGAGGGAACCGCTCGAATCGACGGTTCGTTCGTCGGTGAGATTTTTACTCCTGATATTCTCATCATTGGAGACGATGCTCAGGTGTCTGGCGAGGTTGAGGCGGACGTTGTCGTGATTTCGGGCAGATTTACGGGTGATATCGTTGCTTCTCAACGCGTTGAGATTCAGTCGCCCGCAATCGTTCGGGGTAGCATTCAGTCGCCCGTTTTGCAGTTGGACGAGGGCGCCACCTTCGATGGAAAAACGAAGATGACCGGCCCGCTACCACAAAAAGCGCATAAGCATATCTTCTAAAATCAGCTAACCCACCGTATTTGCGTCGTTTCAAGGGCCGAATTCTTGACCAACTCAGCCCACGATGTTAACCCTGTTGCTCAAAATCTGGAAGTTTTAGGGGCAGGGATGTCACTGGATTCACTGGTAGATAAAAACATTTTGCTCATTCAAGCGGGAATTTTTTTAGCGTCCTATGCGGTGCTCCGTGGACTGGTCTTTGGTCCCTATACCCAATTGCTCAGGGCGCGAGAGGAGCGGTCATCGTTATTGAAAGAAAAGGCGGCTCGTCAGCAGGATGAGGCCCTGAAAATACGGGAGAGCTATGAAACATTCATAAAGACGGAGCGTCGAAACACACAGAACTGGATTGACGAAGAACGAAAGCAGATTTCAGATGTCGAAAAAAGGTCGGTGCAGCTCGCCCGGGAATCGGCGAACGAAAAATTGAAGCAGATGCGTTCCCGACTGGCGCAGGAGTTATCTGCCGTTCGCAAAGGGTTGGCACCTAGAGTGAGCGAATATGCCAGTCAGTTGGCCAGCACCATTCTGGGAAAAAAGGTCGTGGTGGCTGCTCAGGATAGTGATAACGGGCGTAAGGAGGCGTCGCTATCCTAAAATTCCTATGGAAACAGCTTTAATCGCTAGTGTCGTGAATTTTGGTTTGGTGGTGGGAACTCTTGTTTTCGCGGGGAGAAAACCATTAGCCCAGTTTCTTTCGAATCGTAGCGACACCATCCGAGTGGCGATCGCCGAGGCTGAAAAAATGGCTCGCGAGAGCCGCTCTGAATATGATCGTTGGGAAACACTTCTGGCAAACAGTCGAGTCGAGTCCGAGAGTTTCAAAAGGGACGCGGCGGCGCTCATTGAAACTCAGCGCGCCCGTTCGGTGGCGGACGCGCACAAGGAAGCGGAGAGAATTGAAAATGAGGTGGGCTTAGTGACCAAAACCGAATATGGGCGCGCCAGGGGCCTGCTTGAAGCGGAAATTTGTAATGGAAGCGCGGCTCTTGCAAAGGCCTATTTATCGGAAAACATACGAGGCGAGCTAGCCTCTCAGCTTTTCGTGGACACACTGGAAAGGGTTACCCATGCGGGCTAAGGCGTCCCGAGCGGCCAATCGATATGCACGCGCCATTTTCGATGTCGTGGGTGGCGAAAAAACACAATTGGCCGCGGTTTTGGTGGATCTGAAAAATATCGTTCACCTCATGCAATCGAGCGAGTCTGTAATGAGCGTGCTCACAAACCCCGCGTTTGCGCTCGGTAAGCGAGTGTTGTTGGTCTCGGACCTCGGCGAAAAAATCCAGGTTTCTGTTGAATCCAAAAAGATTTTGGCTGTTGTGGCTAGGGCCGACAGGGTATCGGCTCTGCCCGAAATAATCGAACAGATCGAAAAGTTACGATTGCGACAGGCCAATCTGGTGCCGATAGTCGTTGAATCGGCGGTGCAGCTCAGCGCCGAGGAGAAGAAGCGGATCATCAGTCGATTCGGATTGGTATTAGGAAAGCCGGTTGAACCGACATTTCTTTTGAACACTACGCTAATTGGCGGATTTCGAGCTATGGCCAACGGGAAGACTTATGACGGGTCGGTTACCGGCTGGTTAAATAATTTTCAGGAAAGAAATGCTGGAGGAGTCTAAATGGAACTTCGAGCGGATGAAATCAGTCAGATAATCAGGAAGCGAATCGAGGAATTCGATCGCGAGGTCCAGGTTGCGGAAACGGGAACCGTACTCAGTGTTGGGGACGGTGTTTCTAAAATCCACGGATTGGAAAACGCCCTTTCCGGAGAGATGGTTGAGTTCCCCGGAAAAATCTATGGCGTAGTCCTTAATTTGGAAGAGGACAACGTGGGTGTCGCCGTATTCGGGGACATAAGCAAGGTAAAAGAGGGTGATACCGTCAAGCGCACCGGAAAGATTTTGCAGGTGCCGGTCGGAATGGGACTTGTGGGTCGCGTGGTGAATGCGCTCGGACAGCCGATCGATGGGCTGGGTGCGCTGGATTCCAAGGATTTTAGAAACGTCGAGATTAAGGCTCCCGGAATTGTTAAGCGACAAGGAGTTAAAGAGCCACTGCAAACCGGAATCAAGGCCATCGATGCTATGGTGCCCATTGGGCGTGGCCAGCGCGAACTTATAATTGGTGACCGCCAGACCGGAAAGACCGCGATTGCCATCGATACAATCATTAACCAAAAGGGGCAAAATGTTTTCTGTATCTATGTGGCTATCGGGCAAAAGGCATCAACAGTGGCCCAGGTCGTTGAGAAGTTGCGATCAAGCGGTGCGATGGAATACACCATAGTCGTTTGTTCGAGCGCCAGCGAACCGGCTCCATTGCAGTACATTGCGGCTTACGCCGGCGTTACCATGGGTGAGTGGTTTCGTGACAGCGGAAAACATGCTCTCATCGTATACGACGATCTGACCAAACAGGCCCAGGCTTATCGACAGTTGTCTTTGCTTCTGCGACGCCCACCCGGTCGCGAGGCCTATCCTGGAGACGTTTTTTATCTCCACAGCCGATTGTTGGAACGTGCGGCGAAATTGAGCGATAAGGAAGGTGGCGGATCGCTTACGGCACTTCCAATCATCGAAACCCAGGCCGGGGACGTATCGGCCTATATTCCGACCAACGTGATCTCAATTACCGATGGTCAAATCTATCTCGATACCGATCTTTTTTATTCGGGAATACGGCCGGCTATTAACGTTGGTCTGTCGGTCTCTCGTGTGGGCGGCAATGCGCAAATAAAGGCAATGAAGCAGGTGGCCGGGAACCTGCGCCTGAGTCTGGCCCAGTACCGCGAAATGGCGGCATTTGCGCAATTTGGTTCCGATCTCGACAAGGCCACTCAAGACATGTTGGTGCGCGGCGAGAAGATGGTGAGCCTATTAAAGCAGGGGCAATACGTTCCGCAGGCCGTGGAAAAGCAGATTCTCATCATCTATGCGGGAACCAGCGGTGCGGTGGATAAAGTGCCGACGGCGAGATTGGGCGATTTTGAAAAAGGGCTCTTTTCTTTCGTGGAGCAGAAGTACCCGGCGATTTTTGAGGGGATTCGCACCAAGAAGGCCCTGGATGACGGTTTAAAAGCCGACATTAATAAGGCAATGGCGGAATTTCAGTCGACGTTTGTGTAGCGATGACCAGCCTGAAAGACATTCGAAAGCGAATTGGGAGCGTTAAGAGCACGCGCCAGATTACGCGAGCGATGAAAATGGTGGCTGCCGCTAAATTGCGCCGAGCCCAGGAAGCCATTTTGAACTCCAGGCCCTATGCTTATCGAATCTATGCCGTTCTGCTTTCCCTGGCGAAGCGCGAGGGAGTCTCGCATCCCTATCTCGTGGAGAGACAGGAGAAACGCATCCGCCTGTTTGTGATAGCCGGCGATCGGGGGCTTTGTGGCGCCTTCAATACGACGATATTGAAGGCGGCTCAGGAATTTCAAAAGCGTAAACAGCGCGAGGGGGTCGAGGTTGAGGTGATTGCGGTCGGCCGAAAGGCGGCCGATTTTTTTCGCAAGCGCGGAGGAATTGCTGCAAGCCATGACAACATCCTTTCGCGGCCGACCTATGCGGCCTGTGTAGCGGTAGCTAACGGTTCGATAGAGGCGTTTGCAAACGACCAAGTGGACGCGGTTTACCTGGCCTATAATGAATTTAAATCGGCGGTACAGCAGCGACCCGTCGTGGAACGGTTGATACCCGTGTCTACGGAAACCCCCGAGGGCGTGGTCGGTATTTTTAGAGCGGCCGAGGTGGATCGATTTAAGAAGTATATTTTCGAACCCGGAGTCGATGAATTGTTGGGCCAGATTATTCCGCGTCACTTTTCGATGCAGATTTTTCGAGCGGTGCTTGAGTCGGTGGCCAGCGAGCACGGCGCCAGAATGTCAGCTATGGAAAATGCTACAAAGAACGCGTCGGAAATGATTGACGGGCTGACGCTGGAATACAACAAGGCCCGGCAGGCGAGTATCACGAAGGAATTAATGGAGATCGTTGGTGGTGTCGAGGCAATGAGCTAGGCTTGAAGCAAGCCAATCGAAAAGCCTTGAGACGGACCCGACGAGAAAAGGAGTAGAGATGGAATCAGGACAGGTTATTCAGGTAGTCGGTCCCGCGGTGGATGTTTCGTTTCCGGCTGGATCGTTGCCGCCCATATTTACGGCGCTTAAAGTTTCCAATCCGTCAATTGGTGCCGATAAGGACAACTTGACACTGGAGGTTGCGTCTCACATGGGGGACGGGGTAGTTCGTTGCATCGCAATGGATTCCACTGACGGGCTCATGCGCGGGATGGATGTTCGAAGCACTGGCGGTCCGATAACCGTACCGGTCGGCCGTGAGGTGTTGGGTCGAATTATGAACGTTATCGGCGAACCCGTGGACGAAATGGGGCCGATAAAATCGAAGAAGAAAAACCCGATTCATCGCCATGCCCCCAGTTTTGAGGAACAGAGCACGGCGGTGCAGGTGCTCGTTACCGGCATCAAGGTTGTGGATCTTCTGGCCCCCTACGCGCGCGGCGGAAAGATAGGGTTGTTTGGTGGTGCCGGCGTGGGCAAGACCGTTTTAATCATGGAGCTGATAAATAACATTGCGAAACAGCATGGCGGCCTGTCGGTGTTTGGCGGAGTGGGGGAGCGCACGCGCGAGGGGAATGACCTTTGGATGGAGATGAAAGAATCGGGAGTTATCGATAAGACCAGTTTGGTGTTCGGCCAGATGAACGAACCCCCGGGCGCGCGTCTTCGTGTGGCGCTGAGCGCGTTGACCGTGGCTGAGTTTTTCCGGGACGAAGAGGGGCAGGATGTTTTGTTGTTCATCGACAACATCTTCCGGTTCACCCAGGCGGGATCCGAAGTGTCGGCGCTTTTGGGACGAATTCCGTCGGCGGTTGGGTATCAGCCCACGTTGGCGACGGAAATGGGCGAGTTGCAGGAGCGGATAACTTCGACCAAAAAGGGATCCATTACGTCGGTTCAAGCGATATATGTGCCGGCTGACGACTATACGGATCCGGCGCCGGCTACGGCGTTTGCTCATCTAGATGCAACGACAAATCTTTCGCGGTCTATCGCGGAAAAGGGTATTTACCCCGCGGTGGATCCCCTGGCCTCAACGTCGAGACTACTGTCTCCTGAGGTAGTAGGAGACGAACATTACAAGATAGCCCGCGATGTTCAGCGGGTGCTCCAGCGGTATAAGGATCTTCAGGACATTATCGCCATTTTGGGTATAGATGAATTATCGGATGATGATAAGCAAACGGTGGCCCGTGCCAGGAAAATGGAACGCTTTCTTTCTCAGCCGTTCTTTGTTGCCGAACAGTTTACCGGAAATCCCGGCAAGTATGTCGAGGTGAAAGATACGGTTAGGGGCTTCAAGGAAATTCTCGACGGCAAGTACGATGACCTGCCGGAGCAGGCATTCTACATGGTGGGAACGATCGATGAGGCAATCGAGAAGTTTCAGAAGATGAGGCAGGCATGATTTCCGTTGATATCGTGACGCCTTATCGGCGACTGGTCGAAGGCGTCAAGGTGGAGGCGCTAAAGGTACCAGGGCATGCCGGCGAGTTGACGATACTACCTGGCCACACCGAGTTTCTCACATTGCTCAATACCGGGGTGATGTCATTTAGCGTCGATGGACAAGAACGCCGTTTTGCGGTGAGTTTTGGTTTTATAGACATTCGCGGAGATAAGGCTTTGGTGTTGGCGGAAACGTGCGAAGAGGCGAGTGAGATCGATGCGGGGCGCGCAAAGGCGGCGCAAAAGAAGGCGGAGGAGGCCCTAGGCGCTGGGCTGGCCGAGGATAAATTCAAAAAGTATCAGTTGAAATTGCAACGCAGTCTCATCCGGCAACAGATTAGCCACCAACAGCCGAGCCGCAACCAGATAGGATCTTAACGTGGAGCCAGGGCTCGACACGCTCAAAATCAATGAAATATTTTTTAGTATCCAAGGCGAGAGTCTTTTTGTAGGAAAACCTACAGCCTTCATTCGTACCGCGATTTGTAATCTGCGTTGCTCCTGGTGTGACACCAAGTACGCTTATTGGCAGGGCACAGTCATGACTATTCCAGAAATACTGGATGTCATTAGGAAGTACGATACCGAATATGTCTGTGTCACGGGGGGCGAGCCGCTGGGACAGCAGGGCAGTCGAGCTCTCATGCATGAGCTCCTGCTTCAGAGTTATAAGGTCTCGCTCGAGACCAATGGAAGTTATTCAATCCAAGGTGTACCGGCTGCAATTGTGAAGGTGGTCGATATTAAGTGTCCAGGTAGCGGGGAGTCCGACAGCGTTGTGTGGGAAAACGTGAATATGATGCAGCCACACGATCAATTTAAGTTCGTGGTATCTAGTAGGGAGGACTTTGATTGGGCGCTGGCCGTTTGCAAGACGCACGATCTTTATCGCAAGTGCCACATTCTTTTTTCCCCTGTATTTGAGAAGGTGACCCCCAGAGAGTTGGCCGACTGGATTCTTAGTGCGCAAGCGAGAGTAACCCTGCAGATTCAGTTACACAAACAGATCTGGGGCCCCGGTGAAAGGGGGGTATAGGACAATTGTTGGAAATGGTTCCTATTGGTTCGGGCTTTTGGTTACCGTATTTGCGCTGAAGGCGCTCGGCGGGAGTTTTCACCGGGCTTTTCGTCAACTCGGATTCGTAGAATTTCACGGCCCGATTCTGGGTGCGATTATTTGCGTTGCTTTGACTGCTCTGTTTTTAATGGTGGCGAACACTGATGAATTAAAGCGTCCACCGAATAAAACCAAACTACCGACATGGTTTTGGGTGATCGGGCTAGCCACAGGACTCTTGGGAATATTTTACAGGCTCAGTCAGTTAGTAACATTTCCCATCGATGCAAGCCGAGCCGACATGTTGCCAAATGTGCTCGCGGGATTTTTAGATCTTGAAAACGGAATATCTCCGTTTCGATCGCATACCCTATCGACTGGCGTGGTCATTCCTCACTACTATTTGCCAGCCCTATGGGTGGGCTTCTGGCCGTTTTATAAGTTTGGATTGGACATTCGTTTGTGGACGGTAATTTGCCAGGTGGCGACCTGGATTATTTTAATCATCGAGTTTAGTTCGCGCAGTGGAGCGCGGTGGAAAACACTCGCGTTTCTGTTTCTGCTGGCATCACTAGGGTTTTCAAAATTGCTTGTTTGGCACTGTGTTGATGTGCACACGGGGTCGATAGGCCTGTTTTTAGTCTTACTGCTGTACCTGTTGGATCGGGAAAGGTGGGGATGGGCGGGTGTCGTCGCCGCGGTACTGGTGTTTAGTCGGGAACCCGCGATACTTTTGGTGGTACCCCTTTTGATTGTGCTGTTTAGGAGAGAGAACACCTGGCCGTTTTATTTTGGTTTTGTTGCACTGATTGGAGTGGGCATTGCAGTGTTCTGGAACGAAGGACACTTATTCGATGGACTGAGGCACTACGCCGCTTTGACTAACTCAGTTTCGGAACAACAGGCGATGGGCCACTTTGGGATGAATGGCCTGCTTCGACGATTGGATTTGGTGCCGATGCGGTATGTGATTCTGATCGCTGCCCTGGCGGCACCACTTATGATTGTCGTGAGAAAAAAAGCGATTACGCCTCTGGGTGCCATTTATTTGGGGGCGATCAGCTACCTTTGGGTCATGGGCCTTGCGGCGGTGAGTTTCGAATATGTTTATATCGAGATGGTGTTGTTGGGTGGGTATTGGGTTGCCCTGGGGCCAGGCCTGCTCAGAGTCAGTAGGCCGGGAAGCCCCCCTATTCAAAAACTGCAAACATTCTGGAAGTGATGGACCACCAGAGAAATAATCCATTTACAGATGATCTCCAGGGGGACGCCAGGCGCATTGTGGGATGAGACCCACCAGAAGTTTATTCAGGCAAAAGATGGAAGGATCGTCGTTGAGCAGTAAGCCAAGAGGATTTAATGTTCTATCCAATGATTCAGGTAATGGGTGTCGCCTCAATGAGAAAATCTATGGCAAAAACCGTCGGAAAGTGGCGTAGCAACCAATTTCTAACATGCGGCACCCATGATTTGATTCCCGGAATTCTCGTCAGATATTGCTCCAGTGGGAGCATTCCATCGGCAGCCGCCAGGTGGGTCGCACGAAATCCAGACTCTTCCAATAACTGGACCCAGGTCGTCGCCGTATAAAAGTGAAGGTGGGTACGATCTAAGATTCCTGCATCTCGATATTGCCACGTTCCTTTGAGTAAATCCTTTCGCATGGCCCAGTAAGCTACGTTGGGTCCAGTCACCAGTATTTTCCCATTGGGCTTTAGAGCGCGTTTTAGACCACTCAAAATCTCCTGAGGGTGTCTCAAATGTTCCAAAACATCCATGAGGAGAATGACCTCATACCTTCTCAATCCGGCACGAGTCTCCTCTGATTCTATATCTCCCAACCTAACGGGTAGATTGTCAGCGTTGGCCACAGAAACAGCAGCGTTGTTAATTTCCAGACCTTCAACCGTGTACCCGTTTTTCAATAAAAGCTTCGTGAAGTATCCCGTGTGACATCCCACCTCAAGAATCGAATCATTATCATTTAATCGTGCGAGTATTTTCTGAAATTTACTGGGTATCCCCTCGGAAAATGACTGGTGATAGGTCAGCATGTTTACGTCCACGTCTCCTTCTTTGACACCGTCTTTGAAAGAAGCGTCCGTATCCTATTTAGCAGAGAAAGGCGCGCATAACGGGCAAGAGTGTGCGAGGGGTGTTCGACAAAAGCGTAAAAGATCAAACTAAA
>CAZRVZ010000043.1:0-3183 GCA_964603655.1 uncultured Pseudobdellovibrionaceae bacterium
TGAGAAAAAAAGCGCTGGCGTTGAAATTGCCAGGCGTATTGCCCGGCCAAAATATTAAAATCGCATTTCTGGGTGGCTGTTCTCTGTACCCTTTGCACGAGATGGTGGAGCACCTGCTTTGGGTAAACGACACACACTGCAGGCCGCCTACAGTAGTGACTGACGTAACGGCAGAGCCGGCAAAGGGCGAAGAAAAGCTAACCACATCAGAAATAGAGCAGGCTAGGTTGCCAGCCTCAGAGCCGCCAAGCGAATCGAAATCCGCACTCGACGAAACAGCACCGCCGATTAGTAAAGGTGCATCGGAACCCGATCCTGTACCTTCGGAAAATCCGGCACCCGCTGTTCCGTCCGCTGATTGAATTCTTTCTTATTGGCTGTGTGGGGAGGGGAATTTAAGGCTTTTTGTGTCAGGACACGACAGTGAGATAGGTCCCTAAATCACGATGCCCGCCAACCGAGTCTGAACGGCGTCCCAGAAGCGAAGTCGAGCTTCAATGGCGATGATGGCGGTACGTTCGGCAGCTGCCCATTCATCGGAATCGTCACCACAGATCGCGGCCATCATCTGCAACGCCTTGGGGCCGTGATCTGTGGCGTCCAGGTTGATGTGTCGCTCCAGGTAAAAGCGGAAGCGCCCAAACTTGCCCGAAGACTCTTGGCATAAAGCATGAACGAACTGACGGAACATGTCCGGGATAACGTCTTCCCGACCAAACGTGAAGGCGGCTGCGATCTCGCTCGGACGCCCAGCGTTCACAATCTTAAACGTCGTCCGCATGAAATCCCGCTCGGGGTCGCCGATCTCAGCGTGAGTCATAGCGTCCGACAGCGAATCTCCCCGCCGCAAAACATCACAAAACGTATGCACCCGCCGAGTGTCCGCGCCGCCAGCCAACATCGCATCGAGGTACAACTCAAAGTGGCTGAGGTGACCACCCTGCCCATCTTCATCGGATTCCTCTCCCAGCACGATAGCATTAATCAACCTCGTGGCCGGATGCTGCGAGGGGAGCCAAGGCAAATCCACGCAGGTTAGTTTACGCTGCAACGCCTTAAGCAGCGACATGAAGTCCCAAACCGCATACACATGTGATTCCATAAACGCTTGCAGCTGAGCCACTGAAGTTACGGTCGAGTAAATCGAGTGCTCCAACAAGCGCCGCCGAATAGGGGCCAACCGCTGTTCCAGTTCGCTCAAACGACCTTCTTTCATCGGAAACCTCACGGTCTTATATCACACGTATCCTTTCGGACCGTCCGATTTTCAGGATCAATCTGGTATGTTGCCCTTCAGATCGGTTATCCAAAGGCGGGGAGTCCAAAAGCCAGGGAGATAAAAAAGACCCATAGGAAAAATCCAGAAGCCTTCATTTGGTATTGTAAAATGCTCGTGGGGGCGCTGTGCGACAAGGCCCTATTCTCCGATTCTCTTTGTAGCAGCATCATTAATTCGCCCATTATTGTGGTATCGAGAGCCTGAAGGCCAAGCCGACACTGGGGAGATGCCCACGCGATCTCGGTGAGAACGGATCTCGTGCCTTCTATTGTTCGCACGGTGGCTACGATCCTGTCGCCTTTCTTCACATTCAATAATTTGCTGTGCTTTTCGTCCACGGAAATTGCCATTCCGCCAGCGGAGTAGTTTTTCAAAGTTGCGGGAATGTTCCATTTCTCATCCGGGCTTCTCAGATCGATAGAATGATAAACTTCGATTCGCGGGTGTTTGCGCCAATGCCGATTTTGCCCGGTTAAAAAAGGGGCGAGGAAATCTCGGTTTGCAAAAAGGATACCTATATAAACCATCATGCCGATAACAAATAATCGGACAATCAGGATATCGCTTACGAGATCATGAGTGTAACTAAACGACTGGACGCCGAGGGCCAGGCATTGGAGAAGATAAAATGGCAAAAACAAATAGTGCTTAGCGATGATCGCATAGCAAAGTAGAAGTGGCATAATCCAATAGCTTATCGAGAATACAACGATGCTCCAGGTCGTCTGTTCGCCAAAATGGCTGAATAGCCCGCATAGCATGGAAACGAAAGGAGTGAGAAAGAATAGAAAAAAAAGCACACGGATTGGCGGTGGCATTTCCTTAAAATATTTCTTTAGAATCAACGCCACCTCTATTCGATGACCGAGCCCCCTTGGAGCCGTGTTTTTGGAGTCGCCTCCTTTCTTGGGCGCCAGGGAACTCAAATCATCATGTATTGGCTGCCGTTTGGATGGATCATTCACGTATGCAGCTTACGTTGAAACCTCCGAGTGGATTTCAATCGTGGGCAACCAACGTACTACTTTCTCAAATTATAGCACTACGCGTTACGCAGCTCAATCAGGGCATTGAGCTGCCGCAAATTATGAAGGCCGGCAAAAAAGAGGCCATTTTCCGTGCGGATTTGACCGGATCTTTCCCGTATTGGCATATGGTTTTGTGCGGTATGATATGAAATTCGTTCAAAGGGGAATTAAATGAAAGGGGGAATAGCTAAGGAAGTGCGGCCTGGGGGCGAACCTGAATTAACGGGCCTGGAATTGGGACAGCGACTTATCCCACCAAACGTTATTCGGGAGACCTTAGTCGAAAGGGGATTCCAGTATCCCCGCAAGAATATCATTTTTCATTGCCTAAAAGGCGGAACCGCTAAGACCACACTGGCGTACAACGCAGCATACCGGCTCGCCCAATTGGGAACCAGAACACTTCTCGTGGATTTGGACAAGCAGGCGAACGCGACTTATACGTTCGATATCGCAAAGCCACAGTTCGTTTTCGTTGATATTGTCCTGAATCGTTGTGGGATTGCCGATACCATCGTGCCGCTTGGTCAATTTTTGGACTTTGTGCCATCGTCCTTGGACAATGCGCGCCTAGAGATTGAGCTGAGCAGCCTAAAGAAGAATCAGCGGATGTTTTACCGAAACCTCTTTGCCCCGGTCCGGGACAACTACGATGTCGTGATATTTGATCTGCCACCTGATCTGAGCCATAACACCTACCTGAGCTCTCTTTTTGCCGATACCATCTGTATTCCGACAACAGCGGACGAGTACGGTGTTTACGGGATGAAGTTGACGCTTTCTTCTCTTGAGGGAATCCAATTGGAGTATCCGGATTTGAATCAAGAGGTAAAAGTCATTTGGAGTAAGATTGATTCACGAGAAAGAAGTGGCCTT
>CAZRVZ010000044.1:0-8152 GCA_964603655.1 uncultured Pseudobdellovibrionaceae bacterium
TTGTTGCGTTTCAATCCCCATGTCTTTCCCGACAGTTCCGGTTTCAAGTTTGATTGTGTAACTCGGAATTCGGCTGTCATTTCCGAATTTGCATAAGGAAGTATTTGAGGCGATGACCGAGGACTATGTCCTTGGCGGTGAAACCTGTCTATTCGGGGAGTATTTTTGTGGCGTCTCCCTACGTTCCTGACTCCAATGGAAAATTGCGGCCCTCGCGTCCCATGAGTTGTCCTGAGCCCGCTTCATTGTGCGGCAATATTCAGATTTTAAAATGGCGACCACGTAAGTGTGGGCCTGGTTATGCGTTTGCAGTCTTCCGGTGTTATACGCACGGAAGGGTTTTCACGGCTTATCCACTGGACTGGACTCCCTATGCCCGTAAGTCATTTACCGATTTGACTCCGGACGGAATAGATAAAGTGCATGACGATGAGGTGAGACTCGGTTGGGCAGGTACCGTTTTTCAAGCTGTTATCGATGCGGCTGACGGGCGGCGCTGGCCCGATGAATCGGGAGGGCTAGGGAATATCGACGAGCGTGGTCTCACGCCTGGGGGAGTGTTTCGCACTCAATGCCGGCACATCTGCGGAGCTCTTTCTATATTCGCCATAGACGAAAACTCAAATCGACGAGCGATGGAGAAAGTCACAGCGTACTTCGGAATCGGAGTGCCCCGTCTCATGGATCTATCCAATATTCGGGAGGGTCCATGGTGGAAAGCGGCAGGAGAGGCGGGAGCCAGAGTCCTCGATCATTTGGGCGCACCGGGCCGACGACATCTTGAAAACCTCGTCGGCCTGGGAGTTGACCGCAAATATTGGGGGCCCTGGTCTCCACCTATTTTGTCGCGTGAAATCGCTAAAGACTCGTGACATTTAATCCTCCGGTAACAAACAGGGGGTATCGATGTCACAAAATCCGAATAGCATTTCAGTGGTCCGGTATATTGCCGTTTCTCAGGTACTTTCTCAAGTATCTCGTGGAATGCGTTTGCCCGATGCTGTAAAAACGGTGGCTCGAGGCCGAATTCACGACTTGAATGGGCGATTTATCCGCGTTTCACCCCGCACCCTCTACCGATGGGTCCGAGCGTTTGAGAAAGAGGGGATGTCCGGTCTTATTCCCGAGTCGCGTTTGATGAGTAGCGCTTCAAGGGCTCTCTCCTCGAAATTCGTGGAATATCTGGTCCAGGAGAAGGCCAAAGACCCCGATGCGAGTCTCCCAGAAGTTATTCGTCGAGCTACCGTTGACGGAATTATTGATGGCGGCGCCGTATCACGCTCAAGCGCCTGGCGCGCGGCGCGCCGGCTGAATCTTCCACTCTTTGCCGATAAAGCAGACACAGCTTCCGATAAGCGCCGATTTAGCTACGCCCACCGAATGCAAATGGTGATTACCGATGGAAAGCATTTTAGAGCGGGATCCAAACGAAGACGACGAGTAGTGATGACGTTTCTCGATGACTGCACGCGCCTTGGTCTGCATGCCGTGGTCGGAAAAAGCGAGAATACGGCGCTCTTTCTTCGGGGGTTTTGGGAAACATTGTCCCTCTGGGGTCTTTTTTCGACCATATTCGTCGATAACGGATCTGCTTTCATTTCCGGAGACACCCTCACGTGTGTAGCGAGACTTGATATTGCACTCATCCATGGCACGGCTGATTATCCCGAGGGCAGGGGTAAAATTGAGCGATTCAATCAAACCATTCAGGAAGATCTTCTTCGTACTTTCGATAATAACCCTGAGATCGATCCCGATGAAAAGGCCTTGGAACTGAGAATCAATCACTATTTGAAAAATCTCTATAACCGCCGTCCCCATGAGAGCCTTGGTTTCGATACACCGGAAAAACGTTTTCTTGAAGACTCGCTTCCCTTGCGAGCAGGGGATATAGGTCATTTGCGGCAGCACTTCATCATCAAGCGATCCCACAAGGTTGCACGCGATAACATTCTGAAAGTCAAAGGCCAGTTGCTCGAAACGCCAATGGGGTATGCGGGGCGACGTGTGGATGTGTTTAGGCACTGCCTTGATCGTACGGCATCGATTCTTCATGAAGGAAAATTCCTGGAGTTAAAACCCGTGGACGTCACTCTCAACGCTCATTCGACGCGAGCCGGACGAGATGCCGAAAAACCAAAACCGATACCCACAAGAAGTGCTGCTTCAAAACTTTTTCACAAAGATCTGTCACCCATCGTAACAATAAACGGGGATTTCCCCGAGAAGGAGTAACCATGGACCGCTTTCACTTTACAACGGTGCCATTCACTAGAGAAATCAAGGTAGAGCACCGATTCAAGGTGCCACACATCGAGGAGGAGATAGCCTCGCTAAAGAGCGCCATCGATAGCAGGCAATCTGCGTGTCTTGTAGCACCTGCGGGTGCCGGGAAAAGCGTTTGCATCAGGGCTCTCCTTTCGAGTCTTCCCGAGGCCCGCTATCGGACGACCTATCTCAAACTCACGAATCTTTCGGCCAGAGACATGTGCCGGCAAATCGCCTCCTTCATCGGAATCTCGAATGCAGGCCATTATCCGAGCCTCGTCCGCTCAATCGAAGACTCCTTTCGATCTGGTTTCATTGAGCAAGGCAAGCGGCAGGTCATTGTTTTTGACGAAGCCCATGACATGCGCCGCGAAGTCCTTCGAATGCTCCGGCTCATCACCAATTTTGATATGGACTCAAAGCTCGTTGTCAGCTTTGTCCTTTGTGGGCAGACCCGAATGAAAGAGACTTTGCTTGAACCACAAATGGAGGATATCCGGCAACGGCTCACCCACTGCGGGGAAATTTCGCTTCTGTCACGCGATGAAACGAGAGCTTATATCGAGCATCGGGTGAAAATCGCGGGTCGGTCCAAAAACCCGTTCGACGCGCAAGCCGTTGAAGCTCTCTTTGAAGTCACTCGCGGAAACATGCGCGCCATCGATAAATTGGCTACCGCAAGCCTGACTGCCGCCGATCATTTGGGCCGCGATGTCGTCGAATCCGCCGATGTCGCATTGGCTAGGAACTCCCAATGGATGTAAATCTCGTTGACCCTGAATGTTTTCCCTTTTCCAGAGTGGGTTCACTTGATGCAAACTATGGAACAAATTGGCTTATCGAATCCCTGTGGCTTGAGAACGCGGCTGGGATTATCGGAGGTCAGCCCAAGTGCTGCAAATCCTGGCTCGGTCTCGATATGGCGGTCTCTGTCGCCTCCGGTACGCCATGCCTCGGGCGCTTTGCCGTGAGTACCTCGGGGCCCACTCTCGTCTATCTCGCCGAAGACTCCATCGAGGAGGTAAAAAAACGCGTCCATTGCATCTGTAATAGCCGAAAACTCTACATCCACTCCCTTGATCTCGTCGTTATTACCGCGCCGACGCTACGGCTCGATAGCGAGTGGGATCAGAAAAAACTCCTCGCGACGGTCGAGCGAATTTCACCAAAACTCCTGCTTCTTGATCCCTTGGTACGGCTCCATCGGCTTGACGAAAATAACGCGAGAGATATCGCGGGTCTTCTCGGCTTTTTACGGGAAATTCAGAGAAAGGCAAAATGCGCGGTAGTCCTGACTCATCATGCAAGCAAACGCACTTGCGTGAGACCGGGCCAGGGACTGAGGGGCACAAGTGACTTGCACGCTTTCGGCGACAGCAATCTCTACCTCTCTCGCGACACCGAAGACGCGCTCGAACTCATCTCGGAACATCGCTCAGCCAAAGCCCCGCCGTCACTGCGCCTGAAACTTGTGGACATTGAAAATGCTACTCATCTCACCGTCATCGAAAACGCTACACCCGTCGCTGCACCCGCACTGGACCAGCGCATCCTTGATCACCTTTCCGACTCAAATGGCCCAGTCCAACGAAATCTCCTCAGAAGCGTTCTTCGAGCCAATAACCAGCGCTTCGGTCAATCTCTCACAGCCCTACTTGCCTCCGGCAAAATCATCACTACCCCAGACGGCATCGCTCTCCCCTAACCAATTCCCGATTCCGAATTCCGTTCCACTGCACGCGTAGGGGATCGCTGGAACGGAATCGGAAATTGTGCCTCGATTCCCGATTCCGCGATTCCACCCTATACGCGCGCAGTGGAACGGAATCTGGAATTTGAACAAGATGAACCTAACCTAACCCATTGCAAGCTGAGACAGTGGAAGTGAAACGGAGCCGGTCATTGGGCGAGAAACGCAACAGTTAGTGCCTAACCTTGCGAGGTTCTACTTCGGAGTGGTAATCGAAACGGCGGCTGACTCTGAAAAGCCGGCCAGGTTTGTCGCGCGAACTTTAAAGAAGTAGGTCGTATTCGCGAGTAGGCGGGACTTGGCATAAGCAAATTCCCCAACGGCCGCGGCTGGAGTGAGCGCGGCATAGGCCCCGCTTGCGCCCTTTTTCATATAAATAGCGATGGCGGTTTCATTGTCGTTTGAATCCACCCAGGCGAGTTTAACTGAGGTAGCGGAACTCGCCGTCGCGCTCAAAGCGGTTGGTGCAGACGGCACGCCGGACGTAATTGAAGCCGCAGCTGACGGGTCTGAGGCGTTGGTGTTGTTTAAAGTGGTTACCCGAAAGAAATACTTTATTTTTGTAGCCAGACCTAAAACTGTTCCCTTTTGAACGGTCGCGCGGAGATTAGGGGTTACCGCAACCCAGGGGCCTGATGACGACGTCGCCTTTTCAATTTTGTAACCAGTTTTTAGCGAGGAATTGTCTACCCAGGTAACCTTCACCGATGTCGCACTGGCGACGGAAAGGGCCACCGCTGTGGGCGCATTCGGCTTGGCATAGCCCAATGTAACACTGGTGGATGCAAAGCCAGAGGCGCCCGCTACGTTAACAGCCGAGATACGGTAAAAGTACTTCTTTTTTTGCGACAAGGAGCCGTCGCCCGCCGACAGGGCGTTGGCTGCCGCGAGACTGGGCAGCGCTGTCCACGGGCCGGTGGCAACGAGAGCGCGTTCAATCTTGAAACCGGTTTCATTATTGCTGTTGTCGACCCAGCTCAGATTGATGTTCGTGCCGACGGCCGCTGCGACGAACGCGGTCGGTGCCATCGGTGCCAAAGGTGGCTGTCCAACAGAAGAAATGCCTAACGGCGAGAATATATCGTAATAAGAATATGCGTCGGGGCGTTTTCCTTCACCCTCAAAAGGTAATCCGCTAAACTTCTTGAAATAGAAGAGATCTTTGATGTTCAAATCGGATTCAGAATAGGCTCCCTCAAAACCAGTAAAGTCTGAAAAAGTAATTATGTCAGAATTATCCCTGGGGAAATCGGAGAGCGAGGCCTTGATTCCAATGGAACCGGGAGATGAAATCGAAGAGTCGGTCACGTCTCCCACTACAGTTTCATTGAGCAGCACGGTAAGATGATTTTCATTTAGCAACAACGTCAATAACGGGTTCTCGTAAGTTTGAAAAATAGGGCTAATTTCCTTTCCGCCGTTGGCGTAGTCCTTATTTAGTGCGATGTCGATTGGGAACGTCACGGGAAAGGTGGCAAGTGTTTGCAACGATCCATCCATTTTATTTATTGTGACGCTATACCCTGTTGCAGTACCATCCCATTTAAATTGAACGAAACCGCCTTCGGCGGGTGGATCTAAAGGAAAACTTCTCCCCATCACATTTCGAAGCGAAGGTTACCCTCCCCACGCAGGGTAAGTGTAAGCCCCCGGAGATCTCCATCCGCAAACTGTCAGAATGATTCAAAGAAAATCGAAGAAGACCCGATCCTCCTTGTGGGTAGTTCGCCAAAACCAAACCACAAGGAGGATCTATGGGCTTACTTCAAGAAAAGATGCGAGGCGATATTCGGTTGCGTGGCTTGAGCCGCTTGACCGAGAAGGCTTATATCGAATCGATGAAAGCCTTCGTACGTCATTTCGGTATTTCTCCGCACAAGCTTGATCTTGACTGCATTCGTCAATATCAGCTCCATCTTATCCACCGAGGACTTTCGCCCGCCAGCGTTAACCGGTATATGGCTGCAATAAAATTCTTCTACCTCGTCACATTGCACAAAAATTGGCGAGAGGATTCTATCCCCTGGATGAAACAAAAAAAGAAGGTTCCCATCATTCTGAGCCAGGATGAGGTGGCGCTTATTCTGAATCACGCCTCTCCACTCAAGTATAAAGCCATTTTAACGGTAATCTATTCGGCGGGTCTTCGGATAAGCGAGGCGCGTCACATGACCGCCTCCGATATTGATAGTGGCCGAATGCTGATTCACGTCCGATTTGGAAAGGGATTGAAAGAACGTTACACGTGTCTATCGCTGACAACACTCCATCTTCTGAGGCGATACTGGGTGGAGTGTAAACAAGACAAATCGACTTGGCTCTTTCCTTCGAGCAATCGCAAGGAGCCCATTAGTAGTTCCTCAATAAACAAAATGTTCAATTTGGCTGTAGAAAAAGCGGGAATACAGAAAAGAGTTGTCGTCCATTCGATGCGCCACGCCTTCGCGACTCACCTTCTCGAAAAAGGTGTCGACATCAGAATCATCCAGTGCTTACTCGGTCATTCGGTCATCTCCTCTACCGTCGCGTACACTCACGTCAGAGATCCCAGGGCGCTGGGGATTGAAAGTCCCATTGAGAGCATTGCTTCGAAGTTGAAATAAAGAGTAGAGCGATGAACGGTCACACTCCATCGGCTACTCGGCCGAATCTTGAGGTGGCGGATATTTTTCGCCGCTACCCGGACTCCATCGGTCCTCTGCCATCTCATTCGGCGAAAGTGGTCCAAAATATCGTCAATTGCCGCACCGAAAAGCTCGGTGGACACGTAAGGCGTTGCGACAATTGCGACTATCGAGAACAATCGTACAACTCTTGTCGCGACCGCCACTGCCCGAAATGTCAGTTTCTTGCCAGACAACAATGGGTGGAGAACCGTGCCCGCGAGCTTTTACCCGTCGAATACTTTCACGTCGTATTTACGATTCCGCATGTGCTTAACCACTTAGCCCTTCAAAACAAAGCCGTACTCTACGACATTCTCTTTAGGACCGCGGCAGACACTCTTAAAGAAGTAGCCAAAAGAAAACTGGGCGCCGAAATCGGTTTTGTCACAGTCCTTCACACCTGGGGACAAAATCTAATGCAACACCCACATCTCCATATGATTGTCGCCGGAGGAGGCCTCACGAAAGACAATACCTGGGTGTCTTGTAAAAAAGGATACCTCTTACCAATAAAAATACTCTCCTCGGTCTTTCGTGGAAAATTTCTATCGACTCTTGAGAACTCCCATTCCGAACTCGCCTTCCATGGAATGCTTTCGGATCTCAAAGGAAACGAGCCATTCCAAAAACTCCTCACCGAAGCTTCGAAGCGCTCTTGGGTAGTCTATGCGAAGAAACCCTTTGCAGGTCCGAAACAAGTCCTAGCCTACCTCGGACAATATACCCACCGCATCGCCATCTCCAATCACCGATTACTGAAAATCGAAGACGATCACATCTCTTTCAAGTACCGCGACTACGCCGACAACAATACAGGAAAAGTCATGTCGCTTCACGTACAGGAATTTATGCGAAGATTTGTGCTCCACGTCCTTCCAAAGAAATTTGTCCGCATTCGCCATTACGGTTTCCTAGGAAATCGACTCCGAAAACAAAAACTCGCCGCCTGCAAGAAAGCCCTCTGCCCCGAAGAATCACAAATTCCACCACCCCAGAAGAAAGACTGGAAAGAACGGCTTAAGGAACTGACCGGTATCGATATAAATCTCTGCCCACTGTGTGGCGGTAGAATCATTGAATCAATTATCGCATTAAAACTCAAAATCCCTTTGGACTCGTCATGACCCTATCCGAATTAGGAAAACAGGAAAGAAATTTATTCTCGGTGCAAACCGTGTGCGCCAACGTCCGCCTCCAGACTCAAAAATCACCGAAAAATCATCGAATCTCACAATCAGTCACGCTGTCCACACCAACTCATTGCTCCCGCAACAAAGGAAGAAGACTCATTCCCACCACTCCTCCTCCACAACGCGTCCCGATGAATCTCCATACCGAAGGCGGCATCGTTCAAAGAGCCGTTATCGCGAATTCCAATCACCCCTAACACCCTCCTAAAAACCAACCCCGACCATTTGACCTTTAGGGGTCCTCTACTCTGGAACTCGCCGATTAACGACTAGGTATT
>CAZRVZ010000045.1:0-65163 GCA_964603655.1 uncultured Pseudobdellovibrionaceae bacterium
ACTAGGTGGGTGCACGACTGCACCCAGAATGGAGCGCCTTGGCCCTGGCCATTAATGCCTGGGCATTTTCCAAACTCGACTTGGATACCTTTTCACCCGACAGCATTCGAGCGATCTCTTGTTGGCTCTCGGCCGGGCTCAGCCTCACTATCGAACTCTCCGAACGATCTCCCCGAGTACTTTTTTTCACCTGTTTTTTCACCTGAAGGTGAGCGCTTGCATACACCGAAACCTGCGGCAGGTGGGAAATACAAAGAACCTGGTGATCTCTAGCCAATTCAGCAATTTTCTGGCCGACAATATCGGCCACGCGACCCGAGATGCCACTATCTATTTCATCAAAAACCATCACGCAGGTATCGGCACCCGAAAGCAAAACCTTTTTAAGAGCCAGCATGATGCGAGAGAGTTCTCCGCCTGAGGCGATTTTTCCCAGGGAGAAAGCTTTTTCACCTGGATTCGCACCCAACAAAAACTCTGCACTCTCGGCTCCGTCTTTTGCCACTCTTTTCAGACGAGGCTGAATTTTTGCCCAACTCGTATCAATCGACTTTTCGACCCCGTTTATACTATCTCCCAGGAGCGCATCCATAGTCCCCGCGGCAGGGAAAAAGCGCACCTCGAAATGGGCGCCGGCCATTGCTAGAAGATTGAGCTCACCGGCTACGGCGGTCGAAATATTCTTAGCCGATTTCTTTCGTTGAGCCGATAGTTTTCCAGAGGCGCCCTCCCACTCACCGACGTTTTTATCCAGATCGATGAGGAGCTTCCCGACCACTTGGCCCAAGTGTTCCACCGCATCAACGGCCGTCTGGATTCGATTGCGCTCGGTAACGACTCCGGCGATATCACGGCACTTTCGAATGAGCTCCTGGTACTTGTACAAACGCGCCTGATCGGCCTCGAGATTTTCGGCTATATCCCCCTCGAATTCTCGACTGATCCCAAAACTAAAAGTCTCCAGCGATTCGATCACTGCTGTCATTTTCTCACAAACATCCCGACTCATTTTATTTGGGTCGTCCGATTTCCCGAGAACCAAGAGCCCCTTTTCAAGCTCCCGCAGAGCGGGCACCGCTCGGTTTTCAATCTGATCGACGCAAAAAGAAAGGGTCTCCCGGTCACGCTGAAGGCGCTCCCGCCGCGATACGCTTGCAGTCAACTCATCGAACTCCGCTTGGCTCGGGTTAAATTTATCCAGCTCGGCGAGACGAAATTGTAGATAGTCCAAATTCGACGCGTTCTCCCCAGACGCTATCACCAGGGACCGGATCTCTTTAACCAAATCGGCAACCTTATCGTAAATCATGCCAATCTCGCCTTTGAGCTCGCTGTGTTTTCCCAATCGATCGAGGTACTCCACGTGAGTGCCGGCATCGAGGAGACGCTGGTTCTCATGCTGGCTAAAAATATCGATCAGACATTTTGATATTTCCCTTAGGGTGACGAGCGTCACGCTCACGTCATTGATCCAAGCCTGGCTCTTTCCGCTCGCGAGGACCTGCCGTCTCAAAACTATCTCATCAAGAGTCGGAATTCCGAATTTTTCCATTTCACCATGAACTCTATGCTGCGAATTCACGTCGAAAATTCCAGAGACAATCGCAGCCGGCCTTCCTTCTCTAACCAGTTCCGATCCGGCCTTTGTTCCCGAGAGAAGATTTAACGCGCGAATGAGAATGGATTTACCGGCTCCGGTCTCACCGGTGATCACGTTAAATCCAGGCGAAAATTCTACCGACAGAGAATCGATAAGTGCCAGTCCACTGATCTCAAGGCGCGTGATCATTTCCTCACTCTACTTGATGGGACAAAGAAGTGGCAAAGAGGCACAACCTACCGAATACACATCGCGGCAAGGCGTCCGTCCATTTTGTAGGTAATGGCGCTTGTCGTAACGGACGGGTTAAACGCCCACGCCTGGTGGTTGGGCTCGATATCGCGCGTCCAGATATTGGCAAAAGGGTATTGGCTCCCGGTCAAGCCCTCCTGTTCATTTAGAAACGTACCTATCGAAGAGGTTGCGTTAAGATAAACGAAATCCCTGGTGAGCTCATCTCGACTCGGGAGCATTGCACTTAATTTTTGGCAGGCCTCGTCCGCTCTCCACCACGACTGCTTTCCGGGCACGAAAAAATACTCGTGCTGCCCATTTTCAGTTCGCCACGGCCCGTACTCCAACCCCGTCTCCGTCTCCTCAAACTCCTCACACCGAAAACTGGAATAACAGTGCGCCGTCCAAACCCGGTTCTGATAGTAGGTTTGGCAATGCCCAGAGTTTGCAACGAGCGAGGGGGTTGCCTCAAAGCCTAATTGAGTACATTGAAAACGCGCATTGGCGAACAGTTGGCTCCTGGCGTCATGCGTCGCAATATTCCCGGCGACGTAAGACTGCGCTCTACCGTCGGCTCGAATGATGGGATTGTTGGCACTAGCCACCGATGCGATAAAAAGAACCAAGAAAATTTTCATAACCCTCCAAACCTTACCCTCTGTAATTAGAGAATGGCCGGCGGGTCGTCACGACTCGTTGTGTCAATCAACGATCAAACGAAACGACTCATCTTTCAGTCGTTGGTAAAGCTCAGGCGACTTACCCTTGGATACCGTAGCCTGGCGAACGCCATCTTTCCCGCAAAACTCCGCACTCACGTGGCCGGAATGTTTTTTTACCTGCCCGATTACGCGCTCGCCAGAAATCACCTGGTCCTGGCGACCCAACCGGTCCATGACCAAAAAGCTGATCGGCAGTGACCGGAGATCAATTCCAAGTCGAGTAGCGGCAGTTCTCCAGAACTCGGTTTGAAAGGCTACGAGAGGGATTGCCCCAAAAAAATGGCACCAGGAATCGCCCTTAACGAGCGGGCATGCGCTCGAATGAGTACAGGGAGCGACCACTTTGAGCGGGAGTTTTTCCCGCACACCCGAAAGTCTCTGGCCGTTTTCCTTGTCACCCGGCTCCACCCAGATAATCATGCGTGCGGTTTTTAGGTTTTCCAAGAGGACGTCCAGATCGTTCTTACTGAGTTCCGACAACACGTGACTCACGATTACAATTGAATCTTCCCAGCGAATTTCACCGTCCACAATCTCCATGGTCAGACCCTTACTGCGCCCATATTCACCGACCGTTCGATGGGTGAACTCTCTAGCCAATGCAGATCGATCCCAACATTGATAGCTCTTCACTTCGAATCGTGATAAAAATGCCCGACTGGCTATCCCGGTCCCCGATCCCCATTCTACGAGGTGCAAATCACCAGTGCTGACCCATTCATTCAACGAGATCTCATTTAAAACATTTTCCCATTTCCATAAAATGCGCTGTCCCAGCGTGCGATCGTATAGTTCCAGAAGTTCCCGAGTCCAGTAATCGACGCCGGTGTCACGATCCAAAAAACGGCTGCGAAGCCGGCGAAGGCTTTCCCATTCCTCGTGACTGATGAAGTCTTTCATGGAATCTGCGGTAGGGCGTCGGCCACGCGTTTCACGGAATCCGGAAAGACGCTCAGATCAAGTGTGGTAGCGCGCGCGTAGTGTTTGAGATCCCTTAAGCACACGGCCCGCGCGGCGGTCATCACGTCCGTGGCCAGCGCGCATTTCCTCAGAAACTCCGCCCCGACCGGAACCAATTTGACGTCCCCATCCATCGCATCGGCAATGGCACCTAGCTCATCTGCGACGTCGATGACTTCGCTCGGCGTGTGGTGAAAATCGGTCCGGCCTTTTTTCTTAATCTCAGCCATTCGCGGCAGCCGTTTCCACGCCCTTTCGATGAGCAAAGAGAACTCGGATGGTGGAGAAACCTCATTGGGTTGGGCTTTGATGGCAGAATTCGTCGGTACCGGCATCACGACCACCTTTGCGGGCCTTGCAACTTCCAGCAATCGCGGCAACGGTAGCACAGCCGAAGCTAGCTCCTGTTTTTCTAGGGCCTTCATCTTACCTGCGACGGGACTCGACCTCGGCTCATCATCAAAATAATGACCCACCAAATAGGTGACATACACAATAATGGCCCCGGCAATAATCAACTTCGTTTTTCTCACGGAATTGCCTCCGGCCGCGGGTCCCGCATGATCGCCGTGGGAAGCGTGCGGGTCAGCAGATCGGCAATATTTAAGTCAAGCGCGCGAGTCTCTTTGCTGGAACACCAGGTACAAATAGCGCGCAGCCTTTCCAAAATCACACGCCCCACTGGATACGGGCCGTTTAGGCTATCATCGCACGCGTACTCGCCCTTTAAATTTCCATCGATACACTTCTTGTGCAAGAATGCTGCGTGGGTGCCGTTACCATCGCAGTGCCTTGCCTCGTGAAAGAGCGTTCCCAATCTGAAATACGAACTGACATCATCCTTGGAACTCCCGCCGGGCGTCTTATCGAGAGTAAATAGACCTTTGCCGATCATAAACAACCCCACCCGGGGTGACTTAATGTAGAGTTTTTCAGAGGAGAGTTGCAGTGAGTACAACTGCTTATTGTCTTTTCCAGTAGTGTATGACCCGGCACCCACGTTTCGCATGATAATCGTCGACCCCCAGGGATCGATAGATTCCGAAAGAGACGGCGTGTACGGCACGTTGGATCGCTCGACCGTTTTATTTTCCTTGAATGTCTCGCCCACGACATGGTGGTAACGGGCCTGCATCCAACTTCTTAAGTCCTCGTTGGAAAAGCTCGCAATGTTTAAAATGTCCTTATCCGTTGATAGATCGGTGAAGCCAACATCGGACAGAATCTCTAGATCCTTTTCCATCAGCTCCACCTGCCACTCGGGCACACTGGCATCGTAGTTCACCACTACCTTGTCGACGCTCTTTTCGCCCGACCCGCTGCGATGGCCCTTATTGAAGATGCCCCGGATAATGCCGCAGCCCGAGGTCAAACAGAGCGTGAGAATCAGCGCAACAATCGGATAGCGGAATATGGAAGCTCGCTTATGCATCTTTAAGGTCACCTAAGAGGTGAATACAGCCTTAGGTATCATGACTGCAATCATAAGGCCCAGCACGGAGCAGAGCCCAGGCACAAAACACACAGGAAATCACCCCCGCGGACCCCGCATCAGCCACGCTGGCTAACAAAAATTGTCACCGGCCCGCAGACCGGCTACTTGCCGCCGTAAAAGTGCGACCAAAAAGGGGCGACACTTTCCAGCGTACTCCCGCCCATAACCTCGATGCGCCGTCGGTCACTGGATATTTTCCAGGGTTGATCGACATATCCCCTAAAGGCCGCGATATCCCGGCCACGATCGATGAGCGCCCAGGCCCACGGTTCATTGATACTCTCTGTGGCAGCGTATTTGGCAAACAGGGCCTTCATCTCGTCCACCTCTCTGAGCGCCTTAATGCGCTGAAGATCCGAGAGAAGTTTAATAGCAACCTCACGGCACTTGTCATAATCGACAACTGCGAGCACCTGATTTCCCGGCGTCACCACGACGCCGCCGTCTTTGGACACCCAGGCAATTGCCTTGGCTTCTAGTAGTTTAGAAATCAAGAGAAACCGACCCCTAACGTGGGCCTGTGCCAAACTCTTGGACCGCGAAACGGCCGCCGAAAAATCGATCGCGAGATAAAGATCCCACAGCGTTTTCTTCAGACGGTTAAGCGTCACCGCATCAGCAACGACACCGCTTTCGATCAACTTCGGGTCGGTGCCAAATACCAGGCCCGTCAGATCGGCCCGCTCCTCTTCGAGCGATGCCCCGAGTGACCCCAAGGCCACGCTCGGATCCAACCCGTCGGCATATTTTTTGGTATCGTAGGTGCCAGACCCATGGCCGATAATCTCGTGCAATAACACGTGCACCGTTTTTCCCGTATCGTAGAGTTCCATGATGTCTTTTACCCGGTCAGCAGTCGTAAACGCCTCGACCACCTGAGCCCGCATTGCCTTGGCCTCCGGGTCCTCGGCCTGGCCCGGCATTGGCAAGCGGATGACGTTTTTGAAACCAATGTCCTTTCTAATGTCCTCATAATTGGGAAGATTAAATCCACCAGTTCGAATGGGCGACACCTCTTCAAAATAATACCCCATAATCGCAGGCGGGGAATAATCGGCCGGGAAGGTTTTCTTGTAGGCCTTTAATTCACCCTCGACCTCGAATTCATAGGGCATCTGGTTTTCAAAATACTGGGCGTTTTTCGCCAGCGCCGAAGATTTTTTAGTCACGTCGCGATCTACGATCAGCACGTAGTTCTCCCACGAACCAATCCGATTGAGCCAGTCATCATACGTTTCCACCCAACCGATCATGAGATCGATAGTGGAATCGGTGCGATCCTTTAGCCACTCGATATTAAACTGCCTAAAATCGGCCTCATCACCGGACACCAGATATTTGAGAAAGTAATCTATCTGGTTCCTCTGCCGCTCTGTGCCCGCGAAATTTTTCGCGAGCCTAAGGTGGTGATCAATTTCCTTAAGCTTTTTTCCCACCACGCCGGGACTCTTCACCGTGTGGAGATCGCACTCGAGGTCGAGCTCGCCGCGCACCACTCGGCAATTCAGCGAAGGTTTGAGCGTCTTATCCAGAGCCTTATTGACCTCATCCTTTGAAATGCCCTTTTCGTAAAAGTTTCCACCTGTCTCCTCGAGGCGATCCGCATCGGTGACTGGTTTTCGCTTGAGCTCATAGGTAGGAACGAGCATCAAATCGAGCGTCTCCTTTTCAGACGCTGGACTGAGCGGGCCAAATATTTTAAAGATTTCGCCCAACTGCTCTCGAGACACTTTGGTCAAAACATACTTGGTTTGCGAACGCATGTCGTAGGGGCCGTAGTTATCCAGAAATTTGGCGGTATAAACCAGGTACTCACCAAAGGCCTGAGGTCCCAGCAGAGTCTTGGTGTCGTTGATATGGGCCCTTGTCAGAGAACTGGTCAGGGCGTCCCGAATGACCAGCGCGTGGCGATGGCTTTCATGATACATGAGACTTCGCCCGGCACGGGCCGCGTTCATGAGATGAAAGGCCAGATTTCTTTCCTGTGAGGTCAACCGCTTCCAAACCTCAGCCCGCGGTAACGAACTCTCCACCCGCACCGAATCCGGCAACTGGGCCGGGGCCGAAGCCTGCGCCATCGCACAAATGAGCGTCATCAATAGGTTAATAATCATGGGTCACCTCCACTTAAGTGTATTTGCAATACACATTTAAGCTTTCACGTTTAGGAGGCACAACCTACCACATACAGGAGGTGAGAATAAAGTGAAGACAACAAAGGTGAGACATCGGAAACGCTCGAGCTAGATCCCTCAACCAATCGGATCGCTAGGTCTTAGTGCTGGAAATCTCCAGAAATCCCTATCGTGCGTAAAAATTTTCGAGATGCCATTGGCTTCAAGGACAGAGGCTATCACAGCGTCTGGTACGAGTTTCCCCTTAATCGCCAAGCGCTGACTCAGGTTCACAAAAATCTCCCACGACGTTTCGTCCGGAGCCAGGACAGTCGCACCTAGCGCATCACAAACACTACGCACGTTTTCTAGTGCGATTTTCGGCGGGAGTGGATTCTTAAAAATGCCGGGGTGAGTAGAAATACGAAGGAACCCGTATAGCGTATCCCAAACAAAATGGCAGTCACCCTCCCCGATCTGATTATCCAGAAACTCTCTTGCCTTTGCATGGAACGGACTATCGCTATCGGTAGCATACAGCAGGATATTAATATCTATGGAGTACTTCACTTTCGAGGATCGGTATCGAGTTTTTTATACAGTTCATCCGAATCGTTATAATCGATTTTCGCTTTCATCGATTGGCTGTGCCAATCAATCTTTTTCGCCCGCTTGGGCACACGCACGGCTGTCGTTTTTAAGCCGATTTCCATGAGACTGGACATGACCTTGCCCATGGCCCTACCCTCTTGGCGAGCCAGTTCTTTTACGGCTTTGAGCAGCGACGGGGCCAATGAAATCGTCGTTCGCTTCATTTATCCATTGTGGCAAAAGTGATGTGATGATGTCAATACTAGTGATGCTCTGATGCGTAAAAAATAGAGTAAAGAACCGGCTTCTATTCGAGCGGGCACTCCGTCCAGCTCTCCACCTGAAACTGCGGATCCAGTTGCCGGCGGATGTTGGTTGCCGCGCAGTGCCCCCGAAACAGCGCCTCTTCGAAGGCGGGTGTGCCGAGGTTATTGTTGGCAAAATAGATGCGCCCAAACGGCGGACGCATCTGGGCCGCTTTCGTAAAATGGCCCGGTTCAACCGTGTGCAGCGAAAACGGCCAACGATACGTTTCCACCTTCTTAACCTCAATTTTCTGATTCCACTCACGTTCGAGAAGTGGGTTAAAAATCTCTGTCAGACGATTGGTGGCGGTGACAGCCTGCGCGCGGGCTGCCTCGAACGAAAAACCGGCACCCACCCAGTTCGGAAGCAGTGGATTGTAAACGGTCAATATGCCAACCTCGTCTTTCGGGTGCGATTTAAAATCGCGCATACCTTCATAACCGCGAATGGAGGGATCCTGCCACCGAGCATTGATGACATCGGTAAAGTCGCTAGGGTCAAAGTTCGCGGCCCGCACCCAGGTATCGTAAGTCGCCCGGTACGGATGCCCCTTTGTCCAAACATTGTGAATTGCAAAGTGGGCGTATTGCAGCTCCTTAAAAAGTTTGAATTGTTCGGGCGCCTTTTGTTCCAATCCGGAGATGAGTGTGGTCGCAAGCTTTAGCTGTGCAGCAAACACCACGAATTTGGCCCTGGCGCTAAAGCCATTTTTACCCTCTGTAAAACGGACCTCCACAGCATCCAAGCCGTTTTCAATTCCGATCACGGTCGCCCCATTTCGCAGAGTTACGGGCGTCGCGTTCAGCATTCCAATAATTTTTTCCGCGGCGATGCCCGTTCCAATTTCGGATGCAAAACGCGTATCAATTTCGGAAATATAAAAATTGGCGAAAGCCATTGCCGACAGGTGGGAAGTGGGCGCCCCCAGTGCCGAACGAGCAAATTGATCTAGAAACTGAATCACATCCCGCATTGGGTCCTTGGCATCAACCCGAGGGTCCGCCTTTAATTTATTCAAAAGCGCACGTGATTGGGCGTCGGACCGGGTACTTGCCCGACGGGGCATGGACCGAATCCAAGAAGCAGCACTAATTTTGTCGAGCGCTTTACGGGGCGCCTTTTCCATCGGCTGATTTGGAATCAGCCCCTGCTTATCCGCAATTTCCAATTCATGTTTAAAAAGCGCAAAGCTGGATGGCAGTGTCTCAAGTACCGTTTCATCCTCCCACAACCCCGGGTATAGTTTTCCGTTCCATAAATAGGAATCGATGGGTTCGGGAATGGAATATTTATTTTCATAATCCCCCAAACCAATCCGCTCCAAAATCTTTCTCTCTTCGGCGTAGGCAGGTGTCCAATAGGCGGCGCCTCGGCAATAACGAATACCGTTCTCAGTTCCCCCGGCTGCAAGCCCACCCATGACCGCCTCTTTTTCCAGCAGAAGTACCTTAAGGTTAGAATCGCCCAGATAAAGAGAAGCCGAAAGCCCGGCTAACCCGCCCCCCACGACTATCGCATCGTATTGCTGAGGCAAGGGAGTAAACGGACCATTCACCGACTGTGCAAAGGATGCTTCGTCAGCGCCCAGCACTTCGACCGGGTACTGCGAGTACTCTGTCGAAAAGGCCTGCCAGGCAAAGGAAACGAGTAACCACACCATATAAACCTCACCGTTCTTATTGATACAGCTGGCTATAATGACCATGCAATGGCGCGTCAATGCAGGTGCCTAAATTCCGTTGGCAGGACTTAAACTCGGTCGCGCCTTTTTTTATTTAATCCAGTTTCCTTAAGGGGCTAGGCGTAGTCTTTTTTGAAGTTCTTGCCACTACCGCAGTGGCAGGGCTCATTGCTGACAGGCTGCCGTTTCTGTTACCCTTTCACACTGCCTCTGCCTACCTCAGCCCCAGCTCCTTCATTTTGAGCTGAAGCCCTTTGCGGCTCATGTTCAGGTGTCTCGCAGCATGGGTGACATTTCCGTCCGTTTTACCCAGCGCCAATTCAATAGCTTTGGTCTCCACTCGTCGGGTCACATCTCGAACCTGGTCCTTTAACGATGTGTGGGCCGTGTTTTGGCTCTCTAGAAACCGTTTGTCCTCAAATTCCAAAACCTCTTCCGGCAGTTCCTCCGCTACAATGTTTCCCGTTTCGTTAATGACCACCAACCTCTCGATGGTATTTTCGAGTTGGCGAATATTTCCAGGCCAAGGAAACTGGCATAACAGTTCGAGCGCCTCGGGCGTCACGGTACAACTCGAACGTTTGAGCTGACCCGCCATTTTTTTAACGAAAAACCCGACCAATTGAGGAATATCTTCTGGTCGTTCTCTGAGCGGGGGCAAATGCACCGGCACAACGTTGAGTCTGTAAAACAGATCTCCCCGAAAGCGACCGTCCCTTACATCGGCCTCCAGATCACGATTCGTGGCGGTCACCAACCTGACGTCGACCTTCAGTGTTCGTACGCCTCCCACACGCTCAAAGGACTTGTCCTGAAGCACCCTCAGGAGTTTTACCTGCATCTCAACTGGCATTTCGCCTATTTCGTCCAAAAAAAGCGTCCCGCCGTCGGCAAGTTCAAAGCGGCCAGGTTTCGTCGCAACCGCCCCGGTGAACGCTCCCCTTTCATGGCCAAACAACTCGCTTTCCATGAGCCCGGGTGGAATCGCGGCACAATTTATTTTAATGAATGGCCCCGATGCGCGATTACTCTTGTCGTGTAACCCTTGAGCGATCAGCTCCTTGCCGGTGCCGCTCTCGCCCGAAATAAGCACTGTAGACTCAGTGGCGGCTACCTTTTCAATCAAACTAAACACTTTCATCAACTTTTCATGTTTTCCGATCATGGGAACGGGTTCCGAGCCCTGGCAATTGCCCGAAGGGGAACTGTGAAATGCGTACGTCTTGACAGCTTTGGAAATCACCCTCACCAGCTCACTGCGATCAAACGGTTTGGTCAGGTAATCAAACGCTCCCTTTTTCATGGCATCCACTGCAGAATCAACCGTTCCGTGCGCGGTGAGAATGATAAACGGAATCGGGAGTCGTTCTCCCACCACCCACCTAAGTAATGACAAACCATCTTCCCGGTCGAGCTTCAAGTCAGATAGCACTACCTGAATAGATTCGCGCCGCAGTGACTCGCGGGCCTCGGCAACCGACTCGGCAGTCGTTACTTCGAATCCCTCGAATTGAAGCATTCGACTTAAAATAGTTCGAATGTTGTCTTCATCATCAACAATCAATATTCTCGTCGCCATATTTCTCCCTGGAATTTTTTCCTATCGGCAGAGCGCCTCGCGCCTCTTTTGAGATTGGAATGTGAATTACAAATCGCGATCCTGTGCCGGCTGTGGCACCACCTGCCGCCAACGACACTCTTGCGGAGTGCGCCGTGATAGTCCCGCCCATACCCTCAATCAAGCGACGGCAAATGGCCAGCCCCAAACCAGTTCCCTTTGGCTTGGTCGTATGAAACGGCAGAAAAATTCGAGGCATTTCCTCCTGTGGAATTCCCGGGCCGTTGTCTAAAACTTCGATCTCGAGCTGTGGCTTTCCCTCCCCCAAGAACTCCGCACCCCACCCCTCTAGAAGCTTATAGATAGGCAACTGATCCTTAAGACCAGAAAACGGCCTTGGCCTAAGCTCCTTGAGGCTAACGGTAATTTCGGCGGCGCGGCCGCTACCGCTGACAGCCTGAATTGCATTGAGAAACAGATTGACCAGAACCTGTTTGAGCGCCTCGGGATCCACGGGCAGGCGAACAGTAGGTGCGCCGCGAATCTCAATCTTCGCATCGCTTTGAAACAAACGCATGGTGTGCTCAACCACCTGAAGGGGATCGCATACCGCTAGCGGAGGGCTTCGCCTAGGCTTGGCATAGTCCAGAATATTGGTCACCACATCGGAGAGCCGGTCCGTTTCCTCAATGATGATGCGAATAAACTCGCTGCTATCGACATGCGGATCGCGCAACAACTCGGCGGCCCCCCGGATGGCGCCCAGAGGGTTCTTAATTTCATGTGCCAGTCCCGCGGCCAACTCTCCTACAGCAGCCAACTTCTCTCGATTGCTCGTCCGCTCGAAGATCAGTGAGTTTTTGAGTATCACCGCAATCTGGCGCGACACTGGAAAAAACAGGCGCAGCTGATCATTAGTAAGAAGGATCACTTCACCCATGCTGGCTGCGCAAAACCCGACCATTCTGGAATCGTGGGTAAAAGGAACCACAACATCAATGCCGAGCCGTCTCATCGTTTCAGTCACCGATTCGCAAAACCGAATCGGAGAGGTGGAGTGAAATGACTCCCGATCGTTTTCCACTGTTTCCAGCACAAATGGACGACCCCGACGAAGAGCAATGTATTCAACCATCGGACCGCTTGCCGAAATTTCTCGAACTCCACCCACCTCGGCAAAACTCAAACCATCGGCTTGAACCAAAAAGAGCGCGGCATCCTTTACACCCAAAGATTTTTTCAAGGTGTGTGTGATCCGGACACTCAACTCGCTCGAATCCACAATTCCCATCAAATCACAGGATAGAAGGCCGAGTTCTCGTTCCAGAGCATTGTGCCTCTCCAAGAATAGCCTTCGGGTCACTCGAGAGGTAAAGTTTCGAATCGGATCAAACAATATGATGATTCCAAATGACGCAATCAGGGTATTAAAGAATAAAAGCCCGGGCCGGTCTCCAACCCAGCTCACCAATAGGAAATAAAATGACGCCAGAATTACGGCAATTCCACCAAAAAGCGCGACCTTGGCGACGACCTCCTGGGCCGTCATCAGTTCTCGCTGAATGAATAGCTGAAAGATAAAAACGAGATAAAGCGTTCGGGCCAGAGTTCCGAGCTCGGGGACACCGAATCCCGACACCTCGAGCACGTTGGTTAGGTGAAATCCCAATACGAAAACGGCGCCCCAGACCACATGACGGTAACGCGTTTTCTCCCGAGGCAGGAGACTCTCGCGCTCGGCCCGGGCCAGAGTGCCCACCCACAAAACGGCTGGAAAAATAAAACAGAGCTCACTCGCAATTCCTACAAGCCACTGGGTCGTTGCATACCGGTTTGACAACATCCAAGCCACGGCTGCCGCAAAAAGCGGGAGATAAAACCATGTCCATTTTCTCAGCCTCTTGCGCTCTTGTGGAATGAGCTCCGACAAGAACCACAGTGCGGCCGGCCCCAGACCAATATTCACCAACGAATGAAAGCGACCGGGCTCGGCTCCTCCGAAACCCTCCACTACCCGAAACGCGTCCGAAACAAACAGCAATGACGAGAACGCTCCGAAGGCGATGCAGAGGCGACTCTGAAAATTTCTCATGAGGGCCGCGACACAAAGGCTGATGTCCACAAACGCCGCAATAATCGCGCTGATACTTCCAATCCCCATTGCTAGCTAACTATCACGACCACCCTTAGGGTGCCAACGTCGGGTACCAAACACGCGGAAGACGTTTACGCTGGGGGAAAAATGCCGGTAGCCTTGCAGGTATTTCGGTACAGAATTCCGCCAAAGCCTCGCACGTAATAAGGCGATTCCCATCCAAAAATTTTGAACCGCTGCACGCTTCGATGATCAGCCACTAGCTCATAACAACTGGGTGTCCAGTAGCACATACCGCTTCGCGGCAGAGCCTCCGCCCGCTTCGAGAAGACCTGAAAGGTTTGCGATTCGCTAATCCAGGCATAGTCGTAATGGGTGTGAACGGACCGGCAGACAAAATCCAAATTGTCCCCGGCCCCAGTCGGAACCGAAAAAAAACTATCGGCACCGATCACCAATCGCGCTCCTCTATCCGTATATGGTTTTAGCAGAACTCGAACTGCGGAAAGCCCCTGACTGTCCACTCGCGTAATACCGTCAAAACACAGCTTCCCCTCGCGACCCAGCATCAACGAAATACTGGCCACCAGCCCACAGATCATTAACAGTGCGGTTAGTTTCGAGCGAACCAAGATTATTTTGGATAGGAGAACAATCATTAAAAGGCAGCAGCTAAACCATAAATATAACGGTTCAATCGAAAACACTATTATAGAAAGAGCCGCACAAACTATAGCGCAAATTAATAACTCCATCTGATGACTCACCTTCACCGCGTACCACCAGGCATTGAGTCCAATGAGTATGCCCAGACACAAAAAAAACGGCGCCCCCATCATCACCGACTGTTTCAAGTGAAATAGAAAAGACGCCACCCCACTGGTCCCCATTCGTGCATGTTCCGACCGATTGGCATACGGAAGTGCATTATATTTAACGCCAATCAAAAAGCGTTCCAGCGCCGTGGGATCAACCCAAAGAACCGGTGCAATCACCAGTCCAAATACCCCGAGCGATACCAATCCAATAACTACCAGCCTCCTCGGGTTTCGCCGTATCCACCAGAAAACGTGTAACACCGCCGCAAATAGACCGGCGGTCGGGGAGACGGCCGCCGCCAATCCCAAAAGTACTCCCCCCAAGACCGCCCCCGATAGCCAACCGCCGCGCTCCAAAACTTCCGTTACGTAAAGACTCGTTAAAGCAAGGACAAACCCCATTTCATCAGGGCGGTCCTCATTGTTGGGAAGCCAGGTAGAAATCCATAGAAATAAAAAAACTGCGGACAACTTGGTTGAGTTTTCAAATGTCGATTTGCCCACTAATCGGCTGATCCAGAGCAAAATGACAAGAGCCCGGGCTAATCGCCATAAACTATCAAACAAAACCGAGGTACCATAGTGGTTACCGAAACACTTCACCCAAACGCCGTAAATAGTCGGAAAAAGAGGCGGGTAGAAGGCGTAAACTTCACGGGTGTCGACCGCAGAATTGGGCATGTTGACGCTAGTGAGTGTGCCGCGCGTCGCCAATTCTACCCCGGGTAACTTGAATTGAAAAATATCGGGTCCCGGAAACCGGGTTTCAAAATAGATTATAAAACCCTGTGCGACGCACCACGCTAGAAGAAAGCCGATACACAGGATTGTCGTTCTGTTACGCATTACCGATGAATGATTGGATAGATTACCACAGTTGACCTGCTCTCTCTAACTCATCGCCCGCACCGAAATCACAGCCCCTGAGCGGCCCCTCAACCGCTTAATTGAATAAAAGTAAGAATTAGCTCATAATTCAGAGTAGTCCTTCCTTATTCAAGCCATATCCTGTGAGCCTGTTTAAACTTAAAGTTAGCGCTCCCAATGTGCGCGTGAATATTCCAACGCGCGGCCTCAATCTCGACACCCAGTCGCGTTGTATCTGGGCGGTAGGCGGCGGGAAGGGCGGCATCGGAAAGACGCTTCTCACCTCCAATATCGCAGTCTATCTCAGCTGGTTAAATAAGCGCGTGGTCGTGGTCGACATGGATCTCGGCGGAGCCAATCTTCATACGAGCCTCGGAGTCGATCCGCCCTCACGCACCTTAAGCGATTTGGTACTGGGACGAGTCGAGAATATTTCAGAGATCATTCAACCAACGCCCCTAAAGAATCTTTCTCTAATTAGTGGCGCCCAGGACCCTGTTGGAATCGCAAATATGCGGCACATGCAAAAAGCTCGACTCCTCAGAAAGTTTCGTGAAATCGACGCCGACTTTGTACTACTCGATCTGGGCGCTGGAACGGCGACGAATACCTTGGATTTTTTTCTGCTGGCAGACAAAAAAATTGTTGTCGTAACGCCAGAGCCCACGAGTATCGAAAATGCCTACCGATTTATCAAATCGGCCTTTTACCGAATGCTTCGATCCTCTACCTCATCGCCTTATGTAAGACAGCTCATTGAAACCGCCATGGATGCCAAAAACTCCCGCGGAATCAAGACTCCCAAGGATTTACTTAGCGAGGTGGCCCGACTCTCACCGACGGACGGTCACGACCTCGAAAACCGGATGCGCCAGTTTTCCATCTCGCTGATTGTAAACCAGGTTCGAATCAAGGCCGAATCCGATATTGGCAAATCGGTACAGATGGTCTGCGAAAGGTATTTCGGCATGTCCGTTGATAATCTTGGATACCTCCCCTATGATAACGCTGTTTGGCAATCCATTCGTCGGCGCAGGCCGTTTCTGCTTGAAGCGCCGAACTGCACCGCAGTCATTCATTTGGAGGAGATTTTACGCAATCTACTTCGACCGAAATCATGAAAAAGCAGAACGATACCTTTTACGAGCTGCTCAAGGTACAGCGCACCGCCAATGTCGCTGAAATTGTTGCGGCATATCACACAGCGCGAAGCGCTTTTTCCAAGGACTCGGTGGCCACCTACTCTCTTTTTTCGGCCGAAGAAATCCAAATTGAGCTCACCCAACTCGAAGAGGCCTACCTCACACTCTCCAATATCGATAAAAAGCGAGAGTATGACAGGCGCCTGACACTCAAGGGGCCGGAACTAGCCAAACAACCTGCCGCACTCAATCCATTAAGACAGGCCGGCGGCGCCGCGCCGAAACAGGACGAGCCCGTTGAGGCTTCGCCACCACCAGAACCACCGCGCACTGACGACATGTCCGGATCGTTTTTGAAACAAATGCGAATGCACTGGGGACTGAGCCTGGATGACGTCGCCCGCATCACGAAGATTCCTGCGAAGTTTATTCGCTCAATTGAGGCCGAGGACATCAAAATGTTACCGGCACGCGTTTACGTTCAGGGATTCATCAAGAATTTGGCCACCCTTTACAAGCTCGACCCCAAGACAACTGCTTCCTCCTATTTGAATTCCATCGACAGCCGAACGAAAGAAATTTGGAAAGAATAATCGATCTCATTCTCACCGACTCGGGACGCCTAGACGCCGTCTTGTCAAAAATAATGGGCGTTAGCCGAGCACTCATCACCGAAAATATTCAAAGAGGCAACCTACTTATCAATGGCAGCGTTATCACCAAGCCTAGTCAAACTGTTAAAGAGGGAGATAAGGCATCGGGGATTGTGAACGACCCGCGGCAACATTCCCTCGAACCGGTCGAGTCCAGACTAGACATTCTCTTTGAAGACGATGCACTGCTAATACTCAATAAGCCCCAAGGGGTCGTCGTTCACCCTGCGTCCAGCCATCGGGGAGACACGCTCGTTCATCACGTTCTCTACCATCTGAAATCGCTCCCTGATTTCAAAACTCTTTCGGATCTTCGCCCAGGCATCATTCACCGTTTGGACAAGGGAACCAGCGGTGTCATCTTAATCGCTAAGAATCGCCAGGCCCTGGATTTTGTTTCAAAACAATTCAAGGCTAGGACTGTCGATAAACAATATGAATGTCTCGTGTGGGGTACGGTTGGGGAGTCTGGCTCGTACACGCAAGCCATCGGACGAAGCACTCTGGATCCCAAGCGCATGAGCCTCAAGTCTCGCTCGCTCCGCGCCGCCACGACTCACTGGAAACGACTCCACCTATTCAAACATTTTTCTCACCTCGAGGTATATCCGAAGACCGGCCGCACTCACCAGATTCGCGTCCACCTCTCCCAGGCGGGACACCCCATCGTGGGCGATGGGCTTTATGGCAGACCCAATATCCAAAAGAGAATTTCACCGCCCCCTGATGTCTCCGACTTAATCCAGACCGTAACCGACACTTTTCTGCATGCACGCCACATCACGTTCGTTCATCCCGTTACGCTCTCACCGATCTCGATAGAGGCGAAAAGACCACCTCTCTTTGACAAAATGCTAGACCTTTTAAATTCTTACGACCAATGATCAATTATGGATTTGAGTTTGAAAAAAGGGGCCAGTCACCAGCGCTCATCGAGCAGACTCACGGAAACACGGCCGTGTTGGCGTGGCACGAGAATCCGCCACCAAATCCCCTACCAATCGCTGATGCGATCTATATTTCTAAACCCGATTACCCTATTTACATATTCACCGCCGACTGCCTACCCGTACTCATGCACGGTTCTTCCCCGGACGATCCTATCGCCGCGATTCATTGCGGCTGGCGTGGAGCACTGGCACAAATTGTGACCAAGACGCGTGATGCAATAAAAATACCACCGGAAAGACTGCGTGCCATCTTGGGTCCGTGCATCCGCGCGTGCTGTTTTGAGGTAAAATCGGATTTTATCGAGGCATTTCAAACTCGCGGTTATAGTATTAACCGCTATCTGGACCGGCGGAACCTGAAAGACTACTTTGATCTTTCGCGGTGGGTAATTGACACTCAGCTGGCTAATATTTCACCGACTGGAATCACCCAAGACGGTCGTTGCACAGTTTGCCATGCCGACCGGATGCCAAGCTTTCGTCGGGATAAAACGACTGACCCGCGAATTCGGGCGTGGATTTGCAAGACCTCGCCCACGCCATAACTAACGCATCCCCCACGCCCCCATAATACCGGCGTCTTCGTCCAACTGCCTCAAATCCCACACTCCTGTAAAGGGCGATGGCTGGCGCATTAGATTCAGCCACCTCGAGTGATGCTGCATGAACTGTGTCTGATGCCAACCAGACACTCACAATCTCTTTCCCCAGGCCCAGACGCCGCTGTCCTTGGCTCACGGACACCGCGATGATATCCAGTGCACCCTGCACCAATAGCGCCAGCCCGAAGCCCTGAGCTTCGTCGTCTCTGCGACACTCCAGGTTAAAAGCACACGCGTGGTTTAAGAAAAACTGCAAATCACGACGGGAGTAGTTTTCAAATCCAATCGCCGCGACGGCGTTGAGATTGCCAGGTGCCAGTGGCCCAATCACCCGCCCCCTCCCAATAGATTAACCACGGCATACTTTTCCTGCAGGAAACGTATCCACTGAGCCAGCGATTTTTCCACCTGCTTTTTCTGCAACAGCGTTCGAATACCGGCGCGCTGTGACTCCAAAGTTTCGGTCTTAATCTTGTTATTCTGTTCGAAGTACCGCTCAACTTCGGTATCGGTAATGATGGGGGTGAACGTTTCGATCTTTTTCTCCAAAAACTCCTCGACCTCCAGTCGCCGCCAAACAGCATCGACAACATCGGCCTCAGTCTTTCCATAGGTCACAAATAACTTGCGCCAATCCTTGGTATTCTTTTTTAGAGTATTCCATTGCCCGACGGCCTTCGAACGCAATGAAAAATCTATCTTAAGGCTCTTCATCTCACCCATGACCATCTGCTCAAACAAAAGCCGATTCACCCCCCGTTTGAGATCCTCAATAGCTACCGGCTGTAATGAAAACCCCTTGCCATCTACCAGATTTCGGATGTTTTGGAAAAAATAGGCATCCTGGACCGTGTAAAGATCATTGCCAACTGCGGCGGCGGTTCCAGCGATGACCACCCTACCTGGCGTTTCAGACGGGGCACCAATCAAGGCGAATCCAAATAGGAACGCTAGTAGTCCAAAATGCACGGCATTACCCATCGACTTCCGCGATGGATTCGATCTCAACTAAGACCTGTTTGGGAAGTTCCGCCACCTCAACTGTCGACCGGGCCGGAAAGGGGCTTCTAAAGTGCTTGGCGTAGACTTCATTAAATCGGGCAAATTCACTCATATTCTTTAAAAACACTGTGGTCTTGCAAACCTGGTTCAACGAAGAATTACTTGCCTCGAGGAGTCCTCGAATATTCTTAAGGACCTGCTCGGTCTGCTCCTCGATGGTTGTACCAACAATTTTCATCGATACCGGATCAAGCGGGATCTGACCTGATAGAAACACAAGGTTTCCCACGCGCACAGCCTGCGAATAAGGACCAATCGCAGCCGGGGCGAGTGCTGTTGAAATAGGCTTCACGAACTCTCCTTTTCTTTGGAATTAAAAGACAGTTTCATTTCCACTTTGACATCGTGAGACTCCAAAAAACGGCTCATTTCGCGTGTGAGATCGATTTTCGCCAGAACTTTTCCAAATTCTCGACCGAAAGTTGCATAAAGGTCCTCCTTCTTTTTGCCAACATTATCGAGAATCATACCCATCAATTCCTTGGGAAGCTTAAGATCCTTGAGTTGAGTCCTGATCATATCCTCGGTCAAAAAAACGGTGGCAATTCCCGACAACGCCATTTCACGCATAAGCTCCGTCCACCAGGGCTTATCGCTCTGCGATTTTTCGCCAGTATGCTTTTCATTTTCGGTTACACTTTTAGGATCATCCACGTGGTTTCATCTCCATCGCCCTCTTTTCAAATCGGTCAAACATCGCGGGCAGACTTACCTCAGTCAGTTTTCGCGTCACCCATCCAGGCACCAGAAAACCGAAACCCACCTCGAGCTCGTAGTGAACCTGTACGCCACCGCCCACCTCGGTCAATTTCCAAACTCCCCGATTGTCCTTAAAAAAATTACTCTCAATCAACTTCCAAGAAACCTGGTTCGGTTTCACCAGCTTAAACTCGAGGACGTAATTGAATCTCTTGATGACCTCTAGCTCAAACTGCACTTTAACGACATCGGTTCCCGCACCTTTAGCGATGCGGGCCGACACCACCTCTGGCAGAAATGCGGGATAGTTTTCAAAATCGGTAATGCAGGCATAGAGTGACTGCATCGATACTACCATCTCCTTGTCCCTAACAACACTAGCCACGTGTCTACCAACCGTATCTGGGTTTTGTTTGAAAATAGTGGGACGCCTGAATATCGCGAATCGTTCCTGTCTCTGATCGCATCACCACCGAATGAGTGTGTGCGCCTCCTGCAAAATACCTCACTCCCTGCAGATAACTTCCGTTGGTAATGCCGGTCGCAATGAACATGACGTTACCGCGCGCCAGATCGGTCATTTCATAAACCCGATTTTCGTTTTCAATTCCCATACTGCGCGCCCGATTACGCTCCTCGTCACTTCTAAATTTCAAAATCCCCTGAAAATCGCCCCCCATGCACCTCATGGCCGCAGCAGCTATCACGCCCTCCGGAGCACCGCCTACTCCCATCAGCATATCCACGCCGGTCTCCTCACGCGCGGTGGCAATTGCCGCTGAGACATCTCCGTCACCTATCAAACGAATTCTCGCTCCAGCACGGCGAACCTCCGCAATCAGATCCTGGTGGCGAGGTCTATCCAGAATAATAACCATGAGGTCGGTGACATTTTTTCCGGTCGCCGTGGCCACCGCCCGCAGGTTCCACGATGCCCCCTTCGTGATATCGATAGAGCCTTTGGCACGCGGGCCAACGGCAAGCTTGTCCATATACGTGTCGGGCGCATGAAGAAAATTACCGGCCTCGGCCGCAGCGATTACCGAAAGGGCCTCGCTTCTTCCCAGAGCCGTGATCGTTGTACCCTCCAGCGGATCGCATGCAATATCGATCTTTGGTCCCTTTCCGGGACCCACCTTTTCGCCAATAAACAGCATGGGCGCCTCGTCCCGCTCCCCCTCACCTATCACGATGGTCCCGTCAAAAGGGATGGAATCGAAAGCCTTTCGCATTGAATCCACGGCAGCGGCATCGGCAGCCTTCTCCTCACCCTTGCCAATCCACGGAGCTACTGCCAATGCGGCAGCTTCGGTAACACGCACAAACTCCAGGGCTAAATTTCGGTCCATCTGGCTTCCTTTCGCTCATTACAATGATTTGGCACAATATACCAAAGGCCGGGTGCAAAGACCAATGGTGCCGGGCAAAAGCCCAGCACCATTGTTTGGGGGGAAATGGGGCGGGGCTGCCAAAGGCATCCCCGGAAACAGTGTCTGCTAAAGGACGAGCGGAGTGTCTTTATGTGACACGCGTTCTCAGGTATTAAATAGGGTGAATGGAAGATGATGAATTAAGGTTACTCCGGGTATATAAGGACCGCCTCAAAGACCGACGCCAACTGCGCTTCAGACGCAAGTTCAGGGATGATATCCCCGAACACCTTTCCAGAATAATCAAACAGTTTTTCCGGCAAACACCGGAAAGCGCCCAGCAGATGAGCCATTCGCAGATCCTAATCGCCTGGCCACGTATCGTGGGTGAAGCCATCGCCCGCCATTCATCCGCCAGGCGGATTCAAGGAGAAAGGCTTTTCGTCCACGTGCTAGATCCCCTCTGGCGACAGGAACTGGCGTTTCAAAAAAGCACTCTTCTAAAGCGCTTGCGCGATGAATTTCCCCAGGTTCGCATTCGGGATATTTTTTTTACAGCATAAGGACTATTTTAAACGCCTCGCTCTCACAACCCTGTACTGCCAAAGCCCCCGGCACCCCGCGCCGTATCGCCAAGCCCCTTTGAGTCCAACCAATCGATGTGCTCGGTTCGGGAAAGCACCAATTGCGCAATCCGCATTCCATGCTCCAATACAACGTCGGTTTCACTTAAATTAACCAGCAGCACACGAATCTCTCCCCGATAGTCGCTGTCAATAGTTCCGGGAGCGTTGATCACCGTCAGCCCGTGTTTTATCGCCAGACCGCTCCGAGGCCGAATCTGGATTTCAAATCCCCTGGGAATCTCAAACGCCAGGCCGGTAGGAATCGCCTGCCGGTGCATTGGCTTTAACGTGACAGGTGCCTCGAGACAGGCGCAGATATCACACCCGCTTGCAAATTCAGTTTGGTAAACTGGAATCGCCGCTCGCTCATGAATTCGCATAATTCGCACAATCATAACGCCTCCATATTCATAAAACTCTCAGGGCCTGCGCGGAAATGTTCCGACGCCCCATTGTTAAAACACTTTCCTTCTTTTTTTGAAAAATGTGTCCGGCCATTCGCTCAACTCCGTCTGACGTCACCCGGTCGACAGCATCAATCACCTCGCCGACGCCCAAGTACCTGCCAAAAATCAATTGATTGCGACCCAGAGACTCCTGCCTGCTATCCATAAACTCCGAGGACAGAAGAATCGATCCACGAATTTGCCCCTTGACGCGATCCAAGTCCTTTTCTGCAATCGCTTGAGTTCTGAGACGTTCCAACTCCCGTGCGACTATATTTAGATATGACTTCACCGACTTGGGTTCCAGCGCTGCATAAATGGAAAGTACCCCGCTCTCGGTAAACGGCATCAGTTCTGCCTCAACGGAATAGGCCAAACCTTTCTTTTCCCTTACCTCCTGAAAAAGTCGACTACCCATTCCACCGCCGAGGTAGACGCAGAGAACGAGAGCATCGTAACGATCCTCGTCCCTGAGGCCCAGAGCTTCGTAACCAATCAGCAGGTGTTGCTGCTCGATATCAGCGACTACGCTCCGCCTTGCGGCGCGAAACCTCGACGGCAATCGTGCTCCTGGAAATGTACGCTGTCCCGACCTGTCCTCACCCAAATGACGAAGCGCGAAACTCTCTAGACTCTTCAAATCATAATTTCCAGCGATGGCCAATACCATCTTTTCCGGACAATAGTTGTCCGAGTGAAACTGGGCCAATTTAGACAACTTAATTTTTGAGATGGTTTTTTTGGACCCAATCACCGGTTGACCGAGTGGCTCCCCTTTCCAAACCATCGAGGCAAAGAGATCAAAGACCCGCTCGTCAGGTGCATCCTCAAGCATTGCAAGTTCCTGTAACAACACCCGGCGCTCCCGATCGAAATCCGTCTTTTCAAATGCAGGACTCAGTGCCAGATCAGCCAGAACCTCGACCGCGAGTTCCAAATCATCCTTCAGAACCGTAGCGTGAAAACAGGTGAACTCTCGGTCCGTAAATGCATTCAGGTCCCCTCCACGGGACTCCAAAACGGTCGCGATCTCCTCAGCTGTTCGCCTCTTGGTCCCCTTAAAAACCATGTGTTCGATGAAATGGCTGGCGCCATTTTCGTTCGGGTCCTCGTACGAACTCCCCAGCCGAACCCACAGTCCTACAGAAACGCTGCGTGCGTAAGAGTGCCGTTCAGCAACAACCCGCAATCCGTTATCCAAACTAAAATGGTGATATTCCCCGAATTGATAACGTTTATTCTTCGTCATCACGTTGGTAACGGGGCGGAGCGTAGGGCGCGTCATCCTCGTTCCATTGTGGCGAACGCCCGCCTCTATCGGCAGCGCCTCGATCAGCACCACCTCTATCGGCAGCGCCTCGATCAGCACCACCTCTATCGGCACCGCCTCGATCAGCACCACCTCTATCGGCACCGCCTCTATCGGCACCGCCTCTATCGGCAGCGCCTCGATCAGCACCGCCTCTATCGGCAGCGCCTCGATCAGCACCACCCCTATCGGCAGCGCCTCTATCAGCACCCCCTCTATCAGCACCCCCTCTATCGGCACCACCTCGACCAAATCTATCGTTTGCGTTGCGATCCCGAGTCTGGCCTTCTCGCGGTCGATAGTCGCGCGGCTGATAATCCCCTCGATCCGGACGATCTCGCCTCGGTCCGCGATTTCCACGGTCGCTTCCGCCTCGGTCTTGATAATTGCGGTCGTTGAAGTTCGGTTCAGTACCGAAACGGTCCTCTCCACCACGTCCTGTACCTGTACCTCTATACGGTGCGGGCCCCCGTTCACCCCAAGCTGCTCGACCGGGACCACCGCGTCCCTCACTACGCGGACCGGCATCCCGATGTCCGCCACCACCTTCGCGATACCCACCTCGTCCTGCACCCTCGCGAGGACCATCAGACCGTGGTCCACTACTCGGCCGTCGGGAATCCCGACGCGGTCCACCGTCTTGTCGGTCTCTATTAGAAATTCGGCGAGCCTCTCGCAAAGGTCGGTCCTCGGGATCCCGAACGAGAGAGCTGTTATCCATTTCGGTTTCCGAATCTGCAAAATAATCGCCCGGTGCCGTCGGCTTAATTTCGGTGGATGCCGCAGCATTGGGGTCTGCTTGTGTAGGAGTCGGCACAGCCGGTGCCATTGCAGCTCCCTCCCTAAGGAGAGCCTTGCGGGAAAGCCTCATCTTGCCACTGGACTCCACCTCAAGACACTTCACGCGAACGGTATCTCCAATTTGAACCACGTCCTCGACTCGCCTAACCCGTTGAAGGTCCAACTCGGAAATATGGCATAACCCTTCCGTTCCCGGAATAATTTCAATAAAGGCACCGAAATCAGCAATTCGCGTAACCTTACCTTCATAAATCCGACCAGCCTCCGGCTCCTCCACGATTCGCTTGATAATTTCAATCGCCTTTTGAGCGCTCGCATCGTCGACTGAAGCGATATGAACACTCCCATCGTCCTCGATATCGATCTTAACGCCCGTCTGCTCGATGATCCCGCGAATAACCTTTCCTCCACTGCCGATCACCTCTCGAACCTTATCCGGCTTAACCTTGATGGTGTAAATTCGAGGTGCATAGGCTGAGACACTTTCGCGCGCCTTTTCGATCACCTTACTCATCTCTCCCAGAATATGGAGACGGCCTTCGCGAGCCTGTTCGAGCGCCTGTTCCATGATGACACGGCTCACTCCACCAATTTTCAAATCCATCTGAAATGCGGTAACTCCATCGGCGGTGCCGCATACCTTGAAATCCATATCTCCCAAATGATCCTCATCACCCAGAATGTCGGAGAGAATGGCGACCCGTTCACCTTCCTTAATGAGTCCCATAGCGACTCCCGCGACCGGTTTCGCAACCGGAACGCCCGCATCCATCAGCGCCATTGAACCACTGCAAACTGTCGCCATTGACGACGATCCATTGGACTCAAGCACTTCGGAGACGATTCTCACCGTGTACGGAAATTGCTCTTTGGGCGGCATGATGAAGGTCAACGCTCGTTCGGCCAAAAAACCGTGGCCGATTTCTCGTCTTCCCGGACCCCGAAGCGGTCTGGCCTCTCCCACGGAGAAAGGAGGAAAGTTGTAATGGAGCATGAACGCCTTTTGATAAATCCCAGTAATTGAATCGATTTTTTGTTCGTCATCGGCGGTTCCCAATGTCACCGTTGACAACACTTGAGTCTCACCGCGGGTAAACAGCGCCGAACCATGCACTCGCGGCAGCAGGCCGGTCTCGCAACTGATCGATCGGATCTCATTGTAAGGGCGACCATCGATGCGAGTCTTGGTGTTTAACGTGTGCTCGCGTGCATAAGTCGCCTTGAGTTCCTCAATGTAAATGGGCACCATTTTATTACGCGTTTCGTCCGCATCCGTTTTTGGCTCCTCAATTAGGAATTTTTCTTTCGCATTCGACTTAACCTTATCTAGCGCCTCATAACGGGCCAGTTTTTCACGAATCGCAAACGCAGACTTAAAGCCCGACAAAAGGGCCTTGCGCATATCGGTCTTAAGGGCCTCGTCACGCTTAGGGTGCTCATAGGCCCGTTTTTCCCGTCCAACCTTTGCCTTCAACTCGTCCTGCATGTCAAAAATGGCCTGCATCTGCTCATGTGCAAAATAGATGGCATCATTAAGAAGTTTTTCATTTACCTCTTTTGAACTCCCTTCGACCATCACGATTCCCGATCGCCCTCCAGAGACCAGGAGATCCAAGGAACTATTGGCCTGGTCGGCTGGCGAAAAATTCATCACCATTTCGCCATTGATATGCCCAACACGTCCGCAAGCAATAGGCCCGGCCCAGGGTATATCGGAGATATGAAGCGCACAGGATGCACCAATGGATGCTAAAAGATCCGGCTCATTCACTCCGTCATTTGACAACACAGTTGCAACGACGTTGGTCTCAAACATGTAATCTTCGGGAAACAAGGGCCGAATGGGTCGGTCGATGATTCGAGCGGAGAGAGTTGCTCGGTCCGATGGTCTCGCTTCCCTCTTAAAAAACCCGCCTGGAATGCGCCCGGCCGAATAATATTTTTCCTGGTAATCCACCGTCAACGGGAAGAATTCCTGATTTTCCTTTAATTTCTTACTCGATACCACGGTGACCAAGACCATCGTGTCGCCGTAACGACAAAGAACGCTTGCATCCGTCTGTTTAGCCATTTTTCCGGTTTGTAATGTTAAAGTCCGGCCACTGATATTTGCACTAACTTCTACGACTGACATAGTTTTCCTTTATTGTGAGTAAGGATGCTTACTTGCGGATACTAAGACGTTCAATCAACGACTGGTAACGACCTGAGTCTAATTCCTTCAGATAATCCAACAGACTTCGCCTTCGGCCTACCATCTTGAGCAGTCCTCTTCGAGAATGGTGATCTTTAATGTGGGATTTAAAGTGCGGGGTCAATTCATTAATCTTTTGCGTCAGTAAGGCAACTTGAATCTCCACAGAACCCGTATCTCGTTCATGGACGCGATAGCCGCTGATGACTTCGTTCTTTTTCTCCTTCGTAATCAATTCACACCCTTTTGTATTATCAATTAGTTAAGTGCCTCTAATATCACCGCTTTTGAGGTTCGGCAACCCCAGAAACCAAGTTTAACAAAGAACCTGTTAGGAATTCTTATACCCGGCCGCATTGCACGCCCTGAGATACCGAACGTAGTTCCCATAACCCTTTTCTAGATTCTCCTCGACGCTTTCCGAGAAATGGGAAAGCGTCATGCTCTCATCGACCGAAAATCCACCACACATGAGCCGTCGCAATTCCACAAGATGAGCGCGCGTGCCGAGTTTAGCGCCAATTTCCTGAGCAAGGCTCCGAACATACGTCCCTTTCGAACAGTGTACTTCGAAATCAACATAGGGGGATTCGAACCCAAGCATGTCAATCCGGTACAGCTTGACCGGTATCGGACTCAATTTGACTCGGATGTCCTGACGCGCAAGTTCATACAGCCGCACGCCGTTAATTTTTTTAGCGCTAAATGCCGGCGGCACCTGCTCCCAAACCCCCTCAAACCCCTTGATTACCGAGGCAATCCGGTCTGACGACAGGTCCGGAATGGGCATTTTTTCAGTAACCTGACCGGTACGGTCCATTGTATCGGTGTTGGACCCGAGCTCAAGTCTTGCTCGGTACACTTTATCTGCGTCGAGAATAGACTGCGACAGCCGCGTGGCTCGTCCCAAAAGAAGCACCAGTACCCCAGTAGCAAACGGATCGAGACTCCCGGTGTGTCCTACCTTTTCACCACCCGCCAGGCGCCTTACTTCTCTTACAATGTCAAAACTCGTCGGCCCTGGAGTTTTATCAATAACTAGAAGTCCTTCACGCCTTCTAGAGTTTTCCTGATGATTGCTCAATCTCACTAAATATTCCCATAATTCTTTGAACGCCAACTTCGTGCGTATCACAAACAAATCGCAGCTCCGGAAGCACTTTGAGATTTAATGCGTCGCTTAACTGACGCCGAATAAAGCCTCTGGCCCTTTCCAGCCGCCTCAAAGCATCTTCTGGCACGCCGGCACTATCCACGGAACCCAAAAACACCCTGGCAACCTTTAGATCGCTGCTTAAATCGACCTCGTTCACCCGCAATCGTTGCAATGCTGGGTCTTCAATTTTTTCAGCGAGTAGCCGCACCAACTCGGAATGGATCACGCGCGCAACGCGCTTCGGCCTTCTGACATCGCTCATAGACTCCGTTTTACCTCTTCTTTGACAAAAACTTCGAACTGATCACCCATTTTTACATCGTTAAAGTTCTCAAGTCCAATGCCGCACTCAAACCCCTGAGCCACTTCCCGCACATCTTCCTTAAACCGCTTCAGGCTTGAAAGTTTTCCTTCATAAACCACCCGGCTGTCCCGGAGAAGTCTCAAAAACGATCCTCGAATTACCTTTCCGTCTAATACCGCGCTCCCCGCAATCGTACCAAACTTGGTAATATGGAAAACGCTTCGTACCTCGGCACGACCAATCACCTTCTCGTGCGTCTCAGTCCCTAACATCCCCTCCAGGAATTTTTTCAGATCGTCGAGCATGTCATAGATAATGGAATATGACTTTATCTGTACCTTTTCAGCGTCAGCCAAATGCTGCGCCTTTAGATCCGGACGAACATTAAAACCAACAATGATTGCGCCACTCGCGGCCGCCAGCATTACGTCGGTCTCAGTAATTCCCCCGGTACCGGAATGCAGGAGTTTAGCCTTGACCTGATCCCGAGGTAACTTGCCAATTGCCTCGCGCAGGGCCTCCGTGGATCCCTGTACGTCGGCCTTAACAATAATCCGCAACTCCTTTTCCTCGGTAACCGCGGCCAGAATTTGTTCCAGTGTCGCCTTGGGACGCGCCTCTGTGTTCTTTTCCCTGAGTTTGATGCTGCGTTGATCGATAAGTTCTCGGGCACGTCGGTCATCGGCGACTACATTAATCTCATCTCCGACATTGGGAACACTCGAAAGTCCCATTACCTCAACACTCGTACTGGGATGAGCCTCATCCAGCTTTGCCCCCGTGGAATCGGTCATGCCTCGAATTTTTCCAATGCTCAGGCCGCAAACCACCGTATCACCGCGCTTCAGAAGTCCCTGCTGCACCAGTACAGTTGCAATCGGCCCACGCGCCTTATCCAGACGAGATTCAATAATTGTTCCTTTAGAGGGCGCTGTTAGGCTCGCCTTGAGCTCCAACATCTCCGCCTGAAGCAGGACATTTTCCAGAAGAGTATCGACCCCCTTTCGGGTCTTGGCTGAGACGTTCACATAGATCGTATCGCCGCCCCACTCCTCAGGGTTCAATCCGTGCCCAGCGAGTGTCTGCTTAATCCGATCGGGATTGGCATCGGGAAGATCCGTTTTATTGATCGCAACAAGGATCGGCACGTTGGCTGCTTTGGCGTGGTCCACTGACTCCAACGTCTGTGGCATAACCCCGTCCACCGCCGAAACCACCAGGATAACCAAATCAGTAACCTTTGCGCCCCTGGCCCGCATTGCGGTAAATGCTTCGTGACCTGGGGTATCTATAAAAGTAATTCGCCCCTTTGCTAAGGTAACCGTGTAGGCACCGATGTGCTGAGTAATTCCGCCAGCCTCACCGGCAGCCACGTCCGTCTTTCGAATGGCATCGAGCAACGAGGTTTTACCGTGGTCCACATGCCCCATTACGGTAACGACCGGGGGTCGACTCTCACCCAAACTGGTCTCAGCAATTTGCTGCGGCAAAAAATCACTCTCCTTGAATATGAACTGCTTCACCTCAAAGCCATATTCATGAGCACAAAGTACAGTGGTGTCATGGTCTAAGGTTTCATGAATCGTGGCTGTAACACCCATCGTAAGCAGTTTAGCCATGGCTGCTTTTGCTTTAATCCCCAAGGCCTTAGCCAAATCAGCCACGGAGATCCGCTCTCCCATTTCGATGACTCGCTTATGCTCAGCGGGGGTAGTAATCAACGTCTTTTGAACCGGTCGATTCAACCCGGTTTTCTTCTTTTTTGTGGCATGAATTAGCTCTCGTTTTAGATAATCCGCACTCCGAAAAACCTTATCGTTTCGCTGCAACCCACGCTTTTTTCCATCTTTGGAAGAATCCACCGCACTGACGCTGGCGATTTCAACTTCTTTTAGCCGCTTCGGCCCTCCCTTGGCTTTATCGTTAGCGGATGCCTCCGCAGGTTTGGCCGCCTTAGCAATCTCTACTTTCTTCTCGGGCTTAGGCCCAACCACCTCGCCCAAGTACTGCTCGGTCCCAACCTTTTTAATGATGGAACGAAACGATTTGCGTTTTATATCCGCAGATTGTAATCCGGCCGGGAGTTGTTCGACCTCACCCTCAACAAGTGGCATTGGCGACTCCGACGAGCCGTCTTCTACTGCCAGAATAGTTGTTTCAGCGACCGACGGGGCGTCTGTTACTAACGAATCATCCACCAGCTCGGTTTCCATATCAACTGGTCGGCCCGCCTCCGGAGCTGGCTGGTCCACCTCGGCACCAGCTTTTGCCCGTCGCCGGATGACAGATGTTCCAACACGTTTCTCGGTCACCGATGGCTTTGCGTTTGCCAACGGCTTTACGTTGACGGGAGCACCGGCACCCTTGCCGAACGGCCGATTCTTTCTAAAATACTCACGAATGGTGCGCACCTCCTCGCTGCCCAATACATTCATCGGGTTCTTTACGTCGACCCCCAGGCGTTGAATGACATCAACCATCTGCTGGTTTTCTATCCCCAGTTCCTTTGCCAGTTCATATACCTTCAGTTTAATTGCCATCGGTTACTCTTGATCCTTGCGAGGGATGGTCGTCGTGTCAGTTCCATCGGTTGAGCTAGCTATTGCGTCGGTTGCAATAGTCATTGCGTCGGCACCGTCGGTCGCAGTAGCCACTGCGGCAGTTGCGGCGGTCGTTTCCTCAAGAGCAATACGATCGAGTGCTTCCTGTTTCTGAGTCTTTTCCTCGTGTGCCTTTACCTCCGCCTTAAGCCGTTCAAACACCTGATCCGCCGACAGTTTGGCGTTCATTTGGGCATTTCTCGCCGCCTCGGCCTGAATCTGTCGAAGTCGGGCCAATTCTCCCGAGGCAATAAATGCAGCCGCCCCCACTTTGAGCTCCTTGGCTTTTTCAGGCGTACAGCCGGGAACCTGACAAAGCGCCTCCACTTCGCCAGTCGATATCTGTTCAACTGAATAACCGTACTGGTAAAACGAAACGATAAGCGTATCATTCATTCCGGCAATTTTTGCGAGCAGTGACTTAGCGTCCTCTTTGCGTTTTGCCATCCTGGATTCGGACAGAATATCCAATTTCCAACCGGTCAGAATCGAGGCTAACTTGACATTCTGTCCTCGTTTTCCAATCGCAAGGCTCAATTGACTGTCACCCACCACTATCGCCATCGAGTGATTGTCTTCATCGATAACGACCTTTGTCACCTCGGCAGGCGCCAACGCGTTACACACAAATCGAGTCTCGTCTTCATCCCAAGGAACGATGTCGATCTTCTCGCCTCGAAGCTCCTGCACTACGTTTTGAACGCGAGCTCCCTTCACTCCAACACAGGCCCCCACGGGATCTACGTCGGAGTCGGTCGAGGTCACCGCAATTTTCGCCCTAATGCCCGGCTCGCGGGCGGCCATTTTAATCTGAACAATATCCTCCGCAACTTCGGGTACCTCTTGACGGAAAAGCTGAATAAGAAGTTCACGACAGGTTCTAGACAACACGATCTTGGGGCCGCGAGGCGTCTGCTGGACATCGATCAGGTAGCCCAAAACCCTGTCACCGGGACGAAATGTCTCCCCGGGAATCTGCTCCCTGGCGGGGAGTATGGCGTCCGTTCTCCCCAAATCCACCACCACGCATCCCTTCTCGATTCTTCGACAGACACCACTCACCACTTCACCCTTACGGACATTAAATTCCTTAAAAATAATGTCGCGCTCTGCGTCACGCACCTTTTGAATAATGACCTGCTTCGCCGTTTGAGCAGCAATCCTTCCAAATTCCGATGAGTTTAACTTAATGCCGATACTATCTCCGAGAGATGCATCGGGATCCAATACCTTCGCCTGCTCTTGGCCAACTTCAGTCTCGGCATTTCCAACGATGTCAACCACCGTTTTAAACTGGAATAGCTCAATTTCGCCCAACTCTTCATTGAAGTGGGCCTCAATTTCCCGCTCCAATCCAAATTTCTTTTGGGCGGCCACCAACATTGCTGATTCCAAAGCCTCAACAAGGATAGCTTTTCCAATGCCTTTATCTTTTTCTACCTGTTCCAACACCCTACCGAGTTCCGATGGCACGTTACTCCTCCTTCCATACCAAATTTGCCCGTCGTATCGACTGCACGGGAATAATCATCGTTCGTCCGTCAAAACCAATCTCAACCAATCCATCGTCGACCTTCACAATGGCGCCGCGAACATTCGCTCGACCCTCTTGTGGTTCACATAATCGCAGCTTCGCCTCAGCGCCGATTTGACGTTTGAAATCGGATTCGGTTCTCAAACGCCTATCGAGACCCGGAGAGGACACTTCAAGATCAAAAGGTCCAACGAATTTTTCGCTCTCTAACATCTTTCCGATAACCCCACTGGCCACACTACAATCATCCAAGGTTGCGCCAGAACTTCCCACTCTCTCTACAAAAACACCGATGCGGCGGTGTCCGACCAGTACGCAATCGACATCAACCACCAACAATGACAGCGGGGAAAGCACATTTTCAATTAACCTAATCAGGCGATTTTCAACTTCGCTTTTTAAAATCGTCAACACAAACAAAAAAAGCGGGCTAATGCCCGCTTCCTCCAGAGAACTACGACTCAGAGTAAGTAGCAGTAAATGCCCTGAAGCACAAGTTTTTTAGTTCGGTCTCTGTTTCAGTTCCGCGGTATCCGAAACAGTTTACTGAAAGTCCTGACGCATGAGTTCCTCGTTCTCCGGTATCGGGTTGCCTTCCGATTGGGTCGATTTCGACTCATTCGGCGACATCGGTTCGGAGGTCTTCATTCCCGGCTCCCGAATGCGAAGCACATTCGTGCCATTTATTCCAGGCACGGTACCCTCGCGAAATGCCACCCGCGTTCGCTTCTGGCTTTCCGGCCCAGCCAGTAGACCCGACGACCTGTCAATCTGGGCAAAGGCAATACCCTCGGGAATCTCAAACTCCTGCGCCGGGTAATCCTTGACTACTTTGGTCATGTAATCCGCCCAAATCGGCGCCGAGACCCGGCCACCTGATTCGCCAGGATCGAGCGCCTTGTCCTTATCGTAGCCAACCCACACTCCGGTTATCACCGTCGGTGTATAGCCAATGAACCAAGCGTCACGGTGATCATTTGAAGTTCCCGTCTTACCCGCAATGGCGCCGCCTACGACTGCTGCTCGACTACCGGTCCCCTCCCGAATCACTCCCCTGAGCATATCCGTCATAATGTATGCGGTCTGGGGAGATACGCGAATAGGAGCACTCGTTTCTGTCGGAGAGGAACTGGGAACTGGAACATTTTTCTCTTCGGTCACCTCTCTTGCAGATTCAATGACATTCGCCTCTAAAGTTTTTCCGGTTTCATCCTCAACTTTACGGATAAACTGCAACTTAATGCCCTCTCCGAGCCGAGGAAATACCGCAAAGCTCGACATCAGCTCCTCCAAACTGCTGGACCAAGAACCGAGCGCGATCGTCAACTCCCGGGGTAGCACGGCCGTGATTCCGAATGATCTGGCATATTGAATCCCATAATCAATGCCGATTTCATTTAAGATCTTTATCGTCGGAATATTGAGCGATCGGATGATCGCCTGTCTGAGCGGAATATCTCCCTCGAATTTGTCGGTATAATTATGGGGACGCCAGTCTTCGGCCTCCTCGATTTTTGCACCATCCTCAAAGCCAACATCTGATTTAAACACTATTGGAGAATCGGAAACTAGCGATGAGGGTGAGAACCCTTTCTCCAGCGCGGCCGCATAAATAAACGGTTTAAACGTGGAGCCAACCTGTCGTTTCGCGTGTAACGCACGATTGAATTCACTTTGCTGAAAATCGGTACCGCCGATCATGGATCTCACATAGCCAGTCTCCAGATCAAACGAAAGCATTGCGCCTTGGATCTCCGGTTCCTGTTCCAACGCCACCGTTACCAATCCGGTCTTTCGATCAATTTTCTCAACCCTCACATCGATCACATCGCCATCCTTGAACAATTGAGCGAATGACTTCACCGGCTTTTCATTGATAAGCACCCATTCGATGCCAGACAAACCCATCTCCGCCTTGGTTAAACCAATCTGCAAGATAGCCCTGTCCCCAGTCGCCGACCTAGAAACGATTACGGCCTTTTCCACTCCGCCCTCCTTGAGCGGCGTCGAGCCAAAATACCCCTGGCCCTGAAGGTCGCTCAGATCAAATGGCAGGCGACGTGTGGAGGCATCAATCGTCGGGGGAAAGAGCCTTCTGGGTACCGCGCGATCGAGCACCGCCTCGTGATATTGAGCGGAAAAGGTCTTAATGGCCTCGGCCCCAGCCAGATTCTGAAAAACACCCCGCCACCCCATGCGCTTGTCGACCTCTCTCAATCCCTTTTCAAGAACCGCTTCAGCATGTTTTTGATTATCGTATCGTACGGTTGTCTGGACCTTGAATCCCCGGTTAAGTACCGCTTCCGCGCCGTACCGATTCATTAGATAGATTCGCACATATTCCGTAAAATACGGAGCAGCCTTCGCATTGATCTCTTCAAGACGATACAACACGAGAGTTTCCGCCGCTGACCGGTTCCTCTCTTCATCAGTAATTATTTTTTCCTCGGCCATTCGCTTTAAAACGTACGCCTGTCGCGTTTTCGTCTGGTGAGGGGTTCGGAACGGATCCCATTCGGTAGGTCGCTGTGGCAGACCCGCTAGCATCGCTGCCTCGGCTATCGACAGCTGTTCCACTGTTTTGTTGAAATAATTCCGAGCTGCCGCCCCAATTCCAAAGGCCCCGTGTCCCAAATAGATTTCATCCAGGTACAATTTTAAAATCTCGTCCTTGGTGAGACTGCGCTCCATTTGCCAAGCAAGAACCATCTCCCGAATTTTTCGCGTGATTTCCTTTTTTCGAGTCTCAAGAAGAATACTGCGCGCGACCTGTTGGGTAATGGTACTTCCGCCCTGGGCGTACCTGCCCTTTAACACGTTTGACATTACCGCTCGAGCAATGCCCGCCAAGTCAATGCCGCCATGTCTAAAAAAATTGGAGTCCTCTGCAGCAACAAATGCCAGTTTGACATGCATCGGAACCTTATCGAACGCAATGGGGTAGCGCCGCTGCGATGTAAACTCTCCTATTTTAATACCCTCTTCTGAAAAGACCTCGGTCGAGCGCGAATGGTGGTAGTTTTTTAATTGAGAGACGTCGGGTAACCCCCTCAGGGCCAAAAATAGAAAAAGTGAGCCACCGCCAAATCCGATAAACGCTAACGCCACGATCCCAACCGAGAACGTTTTTAAAAGCCCACGGACCATGGTGATGAATGGATACATAGACAAATTAGATTAGCACCAATTTCAGTTCGCTTCTTGACGAAAACATTCTCGCAACTATCATAAAAACATGAAAAAAGTCCACTCACCTCAAGAACTTAGCGTCGTTCCGGTTACCGTGAATCTCAAGTCGTATATCTTGAGAGACCTCAAGGCTATGGAAAAAAACACCAAAAAATCGGTGGATGATCTCGTTACCACCGCGTTACTCATGTTTATCGCAACGCATAATGATTTTCTGGGCAGGCCGAGGTCTTGATTACTTTTTCGGAACGAAATTAAACCCTTTGCTCTCCCCGTTGCTCTCCCCGTTGTTCTCCCCGTTGCTCTCCCCGTTGCTCTCATAGATCTCATCAGTCTCTTGAGGCTGCTGCGACTGAGGCTCCGCCACCCGAGACTCAGCAACGGGCAATTGACCAAAAAGCTGCCCCCCGCTGACTACCAAATCGGGAATAATCTCCTCTTCCCAGCGCTCCAGAGGAATACGGTCGAGTCCAGGGTTTTCCTTGCGACTAAGACTAACCATCTTCGTGAAGAAACGCTCCAAAAACTCGTCAGACAACAAATCTTTTCCACGCTCCCTGAGTCCGAGCGATTTTCCTTCGCTCTCGAGCTCCAGGAGACTTAATAGCGCAACCCCAGACACTATTTGGAGACTGGCCTGCTGGAGTCCGTTCTGAAATGTCTGCCCGTTCTTTTCCATGGCAAATGGACACTGGTAAAATCTCAGGCGGGGGTGGCTTCTCCATGCGGCGATAAACATGGATAAAAGCGGTTTTGGAAGTAGATCGGCCATCGTTGAAATATAAACTTCGCGGTGTTTCTGGCGAACGGCTTCACCCTGTTCGAGACGGGTTTCCTGAGCCAGCTGGGCATCGTAATACCGTGAAATCGCGATACTCGTGACCGGAATGGCAAGGAGTAATGCCGGCAATGAGGCTCGTCGCCAATATTTACCGGTACGGGTGATCGAACGTGCCGCAGAGCTTTTGACGTTTCGAATTGCACTTAGAGTCAATTCGAGGTGCAGCGCGCGCGCCCCGGGCGTGGACCCGATTTTGATCGTCTGTCCCTCACCAACAGGAAGGTAGTCAACAATTCCACCGGCATCCTTAAAAATGGCATCCGTACTTTTCGGGTGCGGAATCTGGCGCCGACTCGCGGCCTTGACTATCTCCCCGACGCGCTGGGTTTCCATGGCGCTTCGCAGATTCTCATAAGCGTTCGAATGAAGCTCCATCGCTCTTTCAATCGTAGGGCGACCACTCGTTGCGTCCCCGGGTGAATCGACACCCGAAGCGATATCCGCTCCAAGCTTTAGGGCCTTACCTCTCACCGACGAACTGATACGGTCCGATTGCAGCCATACATCCAACTCATCTTTCGACAGCTGCGTCAGCGCCGCGGCAAGTCCCTTCTCTGCCCGGATCCAGTCCTTATAAAGATCCACAAATTTCGTTGGTTTTGAACCCGCCTCTCCGACGCTTTTAAAATCGAAGGAATTTGTCGCTAAATCTTTCAACGTCGCGATCTCATGATTCCATACCGCGACATTCATGCGCATCCGGCGCCACGCAATTGCGTACACAATCATCTCCAGTGCGCCCGCGGACACTCCCATGTAAAAGGACTGCGGGTCTTTCCACGCAAACTGCAAAAACTCCGTAGGAATGCTCGTCCATTTCGATTTGTTATCGGACACCACGGCCCGTCTCTCGGCGATTTTATTGCGTTCCATCTCAATGGACTGGTGCAATCGATTCAGTTCGGTAAGCAGGCTCTCGCTCTGCTGTGACGAAGTGTCTTCACACACCGATAGAGACCCCAGACAACCCACAAGAACCCAAGCTGTCAGTCGACTGCGCATCTTTAAAACCCCAAAAAAAGACGTGTTGAGAACTCGGGTTTTATCCTGTTTTCTCCCGTTGATTCAATGGGTTTGCAGTCAATGTATTGATTTACCAAACCTTTTTTTGCTAAAACTCTCTTCGCCCAAACAATCACCATGTACCGAAACCCTATCATTTCAATGTTCATTTTCGTCTGGGTATTGTTTTTCTGGGCACTACCGAGCCTAGCCGCCGACTCGCCTGTCGCGGAGCAGATTGCCCGCATGGAATCGCAGGTCGCAGAGTTGCAAAGGCGAATGCCGGTCACGGAGTCCGAGCGCAAGACCATAACCGGTTTGGCCGAAACGGGAATCACGCAATCGGCGAACCTGCAGGCGCAACTCGTGAAAGAGTGGGACGGGTTTCTGATTCGGCTCCGAGTTCCGGATAATGAGCGGACCGAGTTTAATAAACTGTTTAGCTCCGACGCGGCAGATTCAGGCCATCTGGCAGCCTTTCCGGGTACCATCACGCTCCTCAGAGCCCATGTACTTCAAGGAAATCAAGCGCCGATGCAGATGGGACTCGAGCTGATGGTCGCTGGTCTTCGCATGACCCATTACCGGCTCGTTTGTTTTCACGCCCTGCAATCCGCTACTGCGAGTCCACCCATCCCGCTCGCTGATTTCGATAAGCTACTTCTTTCGCATTATAGCCAGCTCGCTCTTCTTTTCTCGCTGTACCCGGAATTCCCGGAAATTCTTATGGGTGCTCTCAGAAATAAAACAAACCAGCTGGACTTTTCAAAACTCATTCCCCTTCTAAATATTTTTTCTACTGGCCCACCCATGACAACCCTGCCGGCGGAATTCGCTGGGCCTGGTAAATTCAGTGCGACTAAGTTGGCCAACCTACTTGGTATTGGTGAAGGTACTCTGAAGGGCGTGCTCAATGCCGTCGCCACCGCTGAAATAACCACCCAGGAGTTGGAGCACTATCACCTCACCCATTATCCACAGTCGGCAAAGCAGGAGGTTCTTGAACACCTGGCGGTCGTGCTCAGGAATGTTCCAGGGCTTCGTGAATGTGTGAATCTCACGAAGTCATTTTCAGATAGCCAATCCAAGCCCACAAGCTACAGCGATTTCGAAGGAGCGCCCTGTGATTTCAAGGCTTACGAGGGTGCACTTCGGCGCTATGTTGGTTTTTACCGCGCCAATCAGGGGACAACGCTCCTTCCAACACTCGAGGATTTCTTTAAGACTTCAGCCGATAATTTTCGAACTCAGAGCGAGATGCGTGACGCGCTTGGGTCCCATATTTTAACCGACGCAACTGATGACTTTAAAAAACAATGGCCAGCCATCGAAGATCGAATCTTTCAAAACCCCGATACCATTGAACGCTGGAAAACAACCGACGCTCTTACGCTCACACGGGATCTTAAGGATGTACTATCCAATTCTGGCATTCAGATACAGGAAGGCTTAGACATCAATTACTCCGAAAACCTCAACCAGGCCGAACATCTCGTTTCCAACCTTAAAAACATGGACACCAACGCCCGCACTTCAGCCGGTGAAATTGTGTCGATAGACTCCCAAACGCCCTGCGAGACATTTTTGAGAAAAGACCGATCCGATAATCGGGTCATCCAGACCGTTCGCCAAGCCGAGAGCTACCCGAGCGCCGAGGAGTCTAGCCACGGCTTTGCTCGGCTGGTCCGACTTTTTGAGGTAAAGCTTTCTAATCTAGCGACTATTCAAAACCCAGAGACGGTTCACGTCACACTGGCCGGACTCCTAGGGCAGACCATTCGCGCGCAATTACTGACCAATTACGTTCAGACACAACTCCTCTTGGGAGCTCGATTAAACCGGGACCTGAAACTTCCGCGATCGCCATTTATTCAATTGATGGAAAATCGATACGGGTACTTGAGCGCCGAGGCGATTATGGCTCAGGCAGCTGACGTTGGAGCCACGGTCATAGGTGATCCCTTTCGCAAAGACTTTCGCACCAAATTATTGAGCGCGGCAAACCAAATACAAAAACTCGACGCTCTGATCACAAGGCTTAATACCCGCGCTGAGGCTGCGCGCATGGCCCCGCCCGGACTTTCAAAGATCCTAAATATTCCACCTGAGTTTACAGGTGAGACGGATAAGAGTCAGGCGAGCCAGATGAATCAGGCCCTCATCGACCTAGCAGGTTATGTTCGGTGGGATTTTGTCGAACGCCACAGCCCCGGTAAAACCATCCATGCACTCCGAAAAATCAATTCTGCCACGCGCCTATCGATTGATCAGTTCAAGGAACAGATCGATTGGTACTCGGGCATTGAAAACGGGCGTGTCACTCGCCCCCCTCGTTACACCGATTTTATAGGTCGAGAAGAGCTGGACATACTTCAAAAACACCCCGTGCTCCAGGGCATGCTCATCAATCATGTCGACGCTATCATGGATGGCCCCAGAGATTATGCCGTCTGGACACGCGACCTACTCATTTCCAGGTACCCAATGCTCACTCATGTCGATGCCTCTTCGGGCCGTAAAACCGACCTCTGGAGAAACTATCGGGACCAGGATTTTGATAAAACCCTAACAAGCCATCTGACCATGATTCAAAAGACGCTGACCCTCTTTCTCGCTGAGACGGATCTGGATACGTTTTTTAATTCGGCGATTCATAACGGAGCCCTTCTGGATTATGTGCTCCGCAGGCACCCCGATCAGAAACTGGCTAGTTGCACTGAACAACGCAGGGTCGAGGCAATTCGACTGCGCAATGAACGCATCGTGACTGGCCTTAGTTCGCTCGCGCTAAGTTTAAGTTTAATTCCCGAGGTGGGTCCAGCGGCCGCGTTTATTCCCGGTGTTATCGCCGTAGGAATTACCGCCTCGGAAAACTCGAAGGCCAGAATGGCCGCAGCGCAGTCCCATGCCTACCAAATCGCTTCACTCGCTCAGCGATCCGATTCGGACCGCGCGCTGGACCCGGTCTATCAGCGAAAACTGGAGGATCAGTATTTGGTTGCTCAGGTGGAGCATGTGCTCAGTATCGTAGGACTTGCCAGCGCCGGCACCATCCGCTTCTCCCGAATGGCGAAGTTGTTAGGGTCTTTCGAACGTGCCATGCAGTTCAACCGGCTAAGGACAGTTCGTTTCTTTCGGGGCTGGAGGGCTACAAGCGCCGCACCATGGGTAAAGTCACTCGCGAGTTCAGGCACCAGGCTGCCCGCATTGCGCTTCGGATTAAGAGTTTTCGACATCACAAAACGATCAGGCCAAACCGCCCGTGACTTTTTCTTTTACCCCTTTCACCGTCTGGGGTTGACCGCACCCTTCGGCTCCAACTGGCGACTGCTTTCTCAATTGAATCCGGGATTATCTCGTACAAAGCGGGTTTCGATTCGACTCTGGCATTCGGTGGAGGACGGATCTCATATCATCGGTAATCTGCCACTCAGTCCCATAGGCCTACAATTTGGATCGGGTACCGCAGGGCTGTATCTGCAAGGTTATACTCTCTACGAACTCGGCAACTGGGGCTTTCAGACGTGGAGGGCCTACCAAGCCGCCGCCCGAGAGCTGGTCGTTGCACGACTGCACGAAACGCTCCACTCAGAGCAGCCCAATTCTGAGTATATCGATCTTATCGATGCGGTTTACTCGGGCTCACTCACGGTCGAGGAGGCGGCTCGAGTAATCGAAACCAGCAGAAGTTTTGGGTTTGAAGAGGCGTTGACCGATGTGGTGAAGTCAAATGGCGCCATTGAAGCTCGAAACTCACTAGATTCCGCCAGAAAGGCTCTAGAATCACAACCAAAGTCGCCCGATCCAATTCACGAATATGCAAAGGCTCGTGCGCTCACACAGATGAGAAAAATCCTCGACCAAATCCACTAGAGTCACGCGCCACACTTTGAGTTAAACTATTTTTATGAAACGATACCGTCTAGTCTTCCTGGTATTACCTCTCTTATTAGTCCAGTGCAGGTCCACACCAACGGCGATCCCGAAGGACCGAGAAGTAACGATCCTTTTTCAGTCAAACCGTTATGGGAACCTCGAAACCTGCGACTGCCATACAAACCCATTTGGGGGAATCGATCGCGAACACAACGCCACCCAAGACATCAGAAAACGCACTCCGAACATTCTGATGCTGGACTCCGGAAATCTGTTCGTTCCATCGGACCGCGGAGCGCCGCTCGAGTATTATCAAAAACGCGCCAAACGCCTCGCTCCCATTTTTTTCGAGTTAGGACTCGATGTTTTTGCCCCGGGGCCGAACGATCTGCTACTGGGAGCAACTGGTTTAAAGGAATTATCAGCCTCGAACTCATTTCGCTGGGTCGCCACAAACATCCGCACAGCGGATGGCTCAGAACCATTCCCTCTAATCTTAACCTTAGAAAGAGCCGGAATCCGGTTTGCCATAATATCTGCATCCCCCACGTCCGTTAGCACCGACTGGAAGATCCTGGACCCCCTCCAAACCCTGGAAAAAATGATCCCCGAGGCGGTAAAGGCGTCCGACTTTGTGATACTGCTTTCGCAGCTCGGCAACCCTATCGATATCCAGATAGCCGAACGCTTTCCCCAGATACAACTCATCGTCGGTTCCGACTCCATCCTGTCAACGGATCGACCCCAATGGTTTGCAGGCCACACACTTATCGTTGACCCCGATCTCAATGGCTATCTTCTGGGAAAACTGGCCTTAAAACTAAAATTACCGATAAAAGGGCTGTATTCTCCGGTCGATCTCGAGATCAACGAATCACTCCTAAAGGAATATCAAGAACGGGCGTCTGCAAAAGATGGAAAACGTTACAAGGACTACGCTGACAAATTAAAATCGCAGAGCCAGCTAAACATCCCCGAACCAGGAAGTATTTACGACTTCGAGCTCATTAAGCTCGATGAAGCGCGATTTGGGCTCCCGAAGAATCGATTCACTCAGCACATTTTAGACATGAAGGCGTGGGTTCGAAAGGCAGCGCTCAGGAAATAGAGAAATGATCGGATGCATTTTTACCCGAAGACTCTAGGGAATACCCCTCGCTCCAAAGGGTCGCGTGAAACGCATGCCTACTAATAACGGTAAACTAATTCAGCTCAGGCTTTCCGGTCAGAACACAGCTGCGAACCCCAGCCGGTTCAATGGCATCAGCAGCCCCTGCTCCGGAAAGTGCGGCGCGGAGGTTAGTGCTAATCGCATGAAGGCGACCATCCCGATAAGGCATGGCGTCATTCGGAAATCCTAAAAAAGCATCCCGAGCGAATTGGACTGTAAGTCCACGTCCGAGCAATTGTAGCCGATCCATTTCCACAACACTCGCGACGTTGTTAGTCCTACAAAGCGCCCGATCCGTGCAAAGCTTAGCACCTTCCTCGGCCGCTCCTAACAAGCTTGCAACTGAAGCTTGGTTAGCAACATCAGATGGCGTGGTCGGAGTGCGAAATCGATCGAGCGCTTGAGGCGCCAACCGATCGATGATTGCCAAACGATCAGTTGACCGAGGCTGGGGCAGACCCGGCTTCGTTCCCATCGTGACCAGCTCGTTCATCGATACGACGGCATTGCCACCCGCCAAGGATTGGATCTGTTGGACAAACTCCATTCCACTCACACCGTTTGCCTTAAGTGTCTTGGATAATTCCGTATAATTAACTGTTCTGAGGTTCCCAGCCAGTCCTCGGCTTTCTAACGATCGGACGGATCCAAAAAGCACGGCCCCTTCGGAACCCAGAGCCTCTATCGCCTGCGTTTTGGAAGTTATGGTTCGCCCGATTATCCTTTGAAAAACCTGTACCGTCTTTTCGACGCCGATCTCAGCAGGTGCCAATATATCAGCGACCGCGAATTGGATGAGAAGCATTGAAACTAGAACCGTTGCCCCGTGAAACATTTAAACCTCCACCAGATTCAGTTGTTAAGCTCGTCTTATGACACAGCGTATTAATGGCATCAAGCAGAAATGTGACCTATTGCGTCTTTAGCTCGATGTCTTCTTAACTCATTGATATTTCAAATATTTATTTCAGTACTTAGCATACTCATTTTTTGCCTAACGGATTGATGTTGTGAGTCATTTTACTGTATCCTCCTCGGCACCGTAAAACTGGAGAAAAGCCATCCGCACCCTTAAAGAAGTATTGATTCGCGTGCTTTGCACCTATCTGAGCGTCTTTTTGGCGATGCCTCCAAGCGTCTGGGCCGAACCATTCGATCAGATGACGCAGAAGGCACACATTGCGCAGTTGGAGAGCAAAGCGCCCAGCTGGAACGACGAACGCCTCAAGGTATATCAGGCATTTCTGCTCGCATCCTGGAAGCTATCGGCTCTTTTGAGAGACCCACGCCTGGGAGCGATTGCGCTCATCCGGGAATCCGAAGATCGCGTCCTATTGTCAGCCTACAAAAATTGCCCAAGCCCGTGGAAAGAGGCGCCCGAATCATCTGAGATAAATTCAACCGTCACATCCCTCATTACAAATGTTCAAACGGCTCTGAATGCCCTATTCGAAAATCATGTTCTAGAAATTGGGTCCGTAGAGATCGAAACGGCTCCGGAAGGTCCACTCACGACACCGACCGTGGAGTCGGATTTAAACGGAGCCATCTGCATTCCAGCCACTTTGATTTCTCATTCCTCAACTCACGATTCGCTGGACTCGCTTATCGCCTCAACCGAATCAGCAATCCAGAGTGTTCAGAGGCCAATACACACACTGCTCCTGTCTAAAGTTACTCATGGTGGCATCGTAACCAATTTGGAAGTCCGTCGCTGGATATCCTGGCTTGTGGGACTGCGGGAACTCTCGGCGCACACGATACATTTGCAGCCCAATTTGCCATCCAACGGTGGCGTTCAGGCGGCTCGTTTTTCAAAAAAGGTGGGGGACAAACTTTCCCTCGCGTATCGATCGGCAAAAAACACGCTGCTCACGCTGGGTGCTGCTAAAAATGACTTACCTCGATTTGAACCGTGTGTCGGTGAAAATCAAACGTCCGATTTCTTGTGCCTAATCGTGCCACCGCCTTCCGCCTTAGAGCAGGCTCGTGACAGGATCTTTCACCAGGCTCGGGAAAGGGCATACGACCACGGCAAAGGACTGGAGGCCATGCGTAGGTATAGCCTCATTATGAAGGGCGTTCCGGAACGCGCAGTCATCAGCCTTGCGCTCGGAAATGAAAACCCGGAGCTCAAACTTCCGGCATGCATGGGTTCGTCCGATGGGGCACTCATGCAGGATGTCTACCGCGAAAGCATTCAAACGGCCGCTAAATCGAGAGCAACCAATCAATTCCTCCAAGCGCTCGACCGAGTCAGCGCAAAGTATCGCGATAATTCCCTAGCACCACCAATCCCCAAAACGGACGAGATTTACACTGAAGGGCACACAATCGCGCTGTCCTTATTTATGACGGCTTTACAAAACCAACGTGAGGCTTCGGGTAGAGTGGCGAGCCATCTCGATACCTACAACTTTCGCGATTTTTTTCACAGCCAGCGGTTCTTAGATCAATTTCCCGACCATCTGAGTGGCAAACTAAAACTCACCCTCGCCTTTGTGAATGATGAGCTTTCTGAACTAGCACCAGAACGGAGAACGGCCTTTCTCACTGGGCACATAACTGACACGATCCGTTATGTGCTGCACGACTCCCTGCTTAATTTTATTTTGGTAGTTGCAAGCGACCTCGGCATCGATGAGCAAGCAATAGCTGCAGAGTGGGAGCGCACGTTTGGTGCCCAATGGCAGTCCATTCTGGAGGATCCGCTGCTTCGGGCCGATATCTCTCAAATGGCGGAGACCGTGACCGCCCACATTAATACTAGTACGACGGCCCAACCGACCAACACGTTAGAGTGGTCGAATCAGAATCTTAGGACCTATGTGGACGCCCTTTCCGAGCAAGCGGTGCGGGCGGCCCACGCCGATGAAACCTACCGGTTCATGGAGAGTTTGTCTGAGTGGAAAAATGGCGGGGAGTCGGTCCTTTCCGGACCGCAGACCTATTATTGGAACCGCAGCGGCATTCACTTTTCACCGGTAGAGCTCAAACCCGAGCGCCCCAGCGATTATCGTCACCTAAAGGAGCCCCTTAAATCCTTGGCCGAGGCTCACCGTAAAGCGCTGATCGACCGCCTTCAGTCGCAGGGATTTAACAATGAATTTGTACGGGCCCGATTCGCTCTGCCCACGACGGATGCGCTAGCCGATCGTATCCTGGCCTATTTTGACCAGCTCGTCGCAGCGGACCCCAAGAAGTTTGAGGCCGACAGAATGCAGCAGAGGCAACAGGCATTTCAGCCATTACTAACCTGGCTCAACTCACCCCACGCGCGGGCTCAGTATGATGCCGCTGCCGGGCGGCTCTCTACCGAGATTTTGGAGGCCGATTTGCGTCCATTCCTGGAGCAGGTTCCGAGCAGAGAATCGGCGCAATTCACAGCTTGGGAAGCTCAACTAAAGGCGGTTTTAAAGACGATGTCGGACACCAAGACCTTTCGAACCCCTCCCGATACAGAAACCATTCTTAAGGTGAACAGTCGGTCCGACAACCGACTCCGCGAGTCGATTTCCAATCTGCTCCGGGAAGTGACAGAACGAGGCTATTTTTCGGACCTGGAAACTGGGCTCCAAAAGTGCCTAAACGAACCCGAGAAATGCACGAGTCTACTAAAATCAGTGCAGACTATTTTAACCAATCCCGCCCTAGAGCAATTGTACGAATGGCGGGTGATATCCCATTCGCTCAATCACGGTATTAATTTTCTGAATTACTTCGGGGCTGATGGAGACGTTTATGCCCCCCCACCCGTTGCGTCGCCTGTGCCAGAACTCGTGATATCGCTACGCGCAAAACTGAACGACATTTGGTTCGGTTTTCCTGGCTCGCCACCGAAGCATCCATCGGAGCATCCTTTGGGTCTGGCCAAGGAAGTTGATGCACTTTTAGTCGCCCTTTCCAAATCAGCACACGTGAACCGGACTGGGGAATTGGATGGCTTTCACCAAAGTCTACTGGCGGACTTCCAACCGACAATTTCCAAAACCATTTCCGAAATGCACGCATTTCATCGTTGGCACGGTCATATTAAATCTTTGCTTCCGATGCTGACCGTTCCTGTCGATCGATTAACTCCGGCACTTTGGGAACAGGCAAGAACACTTATCCTAAACGAGCTTTCATACCTGCAGGGCGTTCGATTGCCGTTTTTAAACGCCCCCTCGGATTTGGACTCGTCACGAGCGCTGCTTCTCGATTTCTCGACCTATCGTAGTCGTCTTAATCATCTAGCCCGTATCGTGCTCAATCAGGGAACCGATCCGGCCGAGATTATTCACCAGGCCGAGGACGCACTCAGAGGTCTTCGCGCCATTACCAAACCCACCGAGATGGTTCAACGCAGGATACGAATTCTGGGATCCCAGTTATCGGACGCCAAAAAGGACTTGTCAGCGTATTCAGAACTCCGGGGACTCGTTCGTCACTATATCCCCGCTCTCGCCGAGTCCAAGCAGGCTCTAACAATGGATATGGGCTCGCTCGGGCTCACCGAACGTTGGAATGCCTACTTCGAGGATCAACTCCTCGACAAAAATGCTCGCGTCACGCTCAAGGATCTCAATTCATTGATCGCCAAATCGCAGTTCAATCAGCCAGTGGAACCACTTGACCCTCTGAATAAATCGACTATCGAAACCATTCTCAAGGATTCCATCAGTTATTTTACAAAGCTTCAGGCAGACCCGCTCACCGAGTCTTTTTTTCACCGTGAAGCCATTCGTCATCGCATCCAAGGCCTCCCCGATTACACTTTAAGCCACGTACCTGGTAATATCGCTGGGCCTGCACTTTTTATGGCCGGGCTCAAGGTCGTCCACGCGCGACTCATGCCGTATCTGATGCCTCGCGGATCGACGAATGAGGAGCTTTATCAGAAATTCGTTCGCGCCTCGGTTTCGACAGGGTCAGCGACTCAGTTAGATAATCTGATCGCCATCCTGCCCAGCCCCCGAGAGGTAACGACTTCGTTACTGTCTGAGGCGCAAGAAATCTTACGCGCTCTTAACGACAAAAATGAATCGGCACAAACCAACTTCAGGGCATTTGCTCGCTCGCTCACCGATCTGAGTGCTTCGCGGCTGAGTACTCCGGAGCTGAGTACTCCGGAGCTGAGTGCTCCGGAGCTGAGTACTTCGGGGTTTGCTCCGTTCCTGGATTCTGAAGGAACCGAGGTTTCCATCAGCTCGACCGGACCCCACTCGGAGTTGGCGTTTCCTAAGGGTATAGATACTGAACTGTCGTTTCTTAATCGGGTCATTTCAAACCTATCAGTGAGTCATCGTTCGTCGCTACTGAGTCGGGCGGGGGTGGAAACTCCAGACACCAAATCTGCTGCAGAGCTACTCAATCGACTCAGTCCAAACGACAGGTCCCGCGTATACCGACACCTCTTGACCGAGGTGGAACGCAGTATTTCAACCCACGCGAGCATTTCTACAAACCCGGTTGCCAAGGCGCTATTTCCGCAGGGGGACACGCAAGAGACACTCAGCCCGACCTGGAACGCAGATTTGGAGCGGGCCATAGCCTTCTATGAAAAAAAGTCATCCCTACTACGCAAAGGGCAAACCCCAGCGTTGACTCGACTCATCGCCTTGACCCTTTTTGAGTACCTTGCACCCATTGGCTTTCGCTTCTCGGAAAAACAACTGGTCCAGAATGCTAAGATTCCAATCGATGTTAGTCGCGATCAATTGAGTCAAGCGCCGACTGCTGTTTTAAATCATTTTATTCAGGATGTCCGTTACCGCTACTATCAGGAGGTCGCTAGCAAGTCGGGGTTTTCAGCTTTTTCAAAAAGCACATCTATAGATGATACGAATGACATTACGAAAATAGGTCCTGAAACCGCGACACTTCGTTTACTCTTGCGTCGCACTGTCATTCCACTGTCATATGCTCTCGCTGTTATTTCGGCTGAAAGTGAAGCTCTCTTACCCTTTTGGGCAAAGTGGAAACCCGGATCCACTAGTCACCTGGCGAAAGATTTTACAGAGTGGTTTTCTAAACTTGCATCCTTAGATTCGCTCCGTTCGTCGTGGGGTCAACCCAATTCACGCGGCATTTCGAGTCGACACCCCAGTCTCTCGAGCTTTTCGAAGTCCAAAGAATATCGCCATCTCATGGTTCATCTGGTTTCGCTCGACGCCAATCAAACTGTTTCCGATGGGACGGGAAGTTATCCGGCACTTTTGGCTCAGCTCAATTGGAGCATCAACCGGAGTGGACGTACGTTCGATAGGACCGCGCGACCCATTCCAGCACCCCCGACCTTCAGAGAGCTAGACTACCTGGTCCGTCATCTCATCGACGTTATTGGAATCGATCTCAAACGGTTCGATTCCTGGAGGCAGCTACTCGATACCCATCAAGGTGCTCCACCGGAATTGTGGGCACTGGCCTCGCGCAGTTTGCGCGATTCGATCTCGGAAGTTGGACAGGGTGGGTTTCTCGGCGTGAAGATTGCAGCACCACAGTCAGAAAGTCCACACACGCTTTTTGGAAACCATGGTTATATTCCGTATCCTGTCGTCAATGCGTCTGAGAGAGAACTATTTTGTGCCACTGACGACCTGACTGATTGGCTGGGTCGAGCCGAACAGCGGCTGCACCCCCCACACACCCAGTGGCTCAGATTTGAACGGGACGCATCCATATCCCAAAAGTCCCGGCTGGATAATGAAGTGCGGGGCCAAAAAGAGTACAGCCTCTATCATGAGATTGCCCAGATAGAATCGGATGACATGGTGGGTCTTCAGGATACTATCGATGGAAACCCTACAATCAGAAATCGATTTCAATCGCGCTGGGATCGCTGGAATGCACTACCCTTTGGAACCGCAGTCTTGCCGGCAGTCGAACTCAACTCTTTGCAAGCACAGCTGGCCAAGGACAATATTTCCTCTAAGCAATCGGAACTCGAACGCATCTTCCGAGTACGCGAAGCATTGGTCGATTTTCGCCGCACGTTGAATGAAATCAATCTACAAGAAGGCGTCAACTGGTGGAGAGAGTCGCGCAATCTCTTCACGGGTGATCTCGAAAATCAATTGAATCTGGCGCTGGCGCAGTTTGGAAAACAGATCGCAACCGAAGGTTGGACCGACCGATTCCCCCGGTTCCCCCAGTTCCCAATGGCCGGTCGGAATTCAAAGGGAACCTTTGCCGAGCGCCGTCGAAGTAGTATCGGGAGCGCCATCTTTCACGCTTCGCGTGCGGTGCACGATACCTTGTATAAAGGTAGATCTCCGGAAGATACGGCTCGCGTTCGGAAGATTCTCGGCGTGATGGACACCCATTTCACGCGGTCGGTTGAAGTGGGGAGCGTTCGCAAAACTCTTGAAACCACGGCCAAGAATTTGGATGAAACCTTGGCTCGTCTTTGCCTGGCCGATTTTTCTGCCATTCATTCCAATGATGACTTTAAACGCAGCAAAGATTCGATCCTCGCCTCCGGACTTCCATTCTTTGACAGTCACCAGCAACAACTTTTTACGGATTCTCAGATGCTTCCCAGCGGGTCACAGGAAACACACAATCGTCTCATCACCTTGTCACAGGAGATTTCCGATCGCGCAAAACTCATGAAAAACATCGAGTGGGGTTTTAACGCGCTGATGGTCGTTTCATTAGTAGCCCTTGTCGCTGGAAAGAGCTCACCTTCACTGTCCCACTGGGTTCTGGCAACGGGCGCAAGACGAACCACCGCTGCAGTCGCGGCCTCACTCGTTACGATCTTGTGGGTTGGCATCGAGGCGAATGGCTATGCCGAGGATTTCCACGTTGTCCCGCAGGATCTGCGCGATAAGCTCCACATTCGCGACTCCCAATTCAGCGGGAACAACACCTTCCTTTCACCACAAAATGCTGCAGCCCTTTTTGATGCGATCCGCACCAACGACCAAGCCCAAGTAAGTGGGTTCCGATGGACATTCCGAGTTCTTGCCGCACTCGCCGGATTTCAACTTTTGCGTCCTTGGCTGAAAGCAGCACTCGGTGGTCCGGGTTATCTGCAGAAAGTAATCAGGCATGATTTCCGTGGCATTGCCAATTCCCGGCTGCGCCATGACCTACTCACATTAGGACAGGGCAAATTTCCCAACGCGATCGCTCACCTCGAACAGTTGAGTCCGATGGAGGCGCAAGAAAAGGTGGTAGGTGCGTACCTTGCGGAACTAGGTGCCACCCGAACAGGTTCGGGAGTCTACCGCATCTCTAACACCACCGCGCGCCGACTCTCGGAAGATGCCACTCGGCAGCTCAAGCAATTATCCAAACAATTGGGAATAGACCCTAATGATTTTGGGGCCCTCTCGGATGAATCCTTAAATTTACTGTCTCCTAAAAGGGTGATGGAGGAACGCGCAAAGTCTCTGCCGCGACTGAGAGATCTTCGTTATTGGGCTGGTCGTTTTTCAGGCAACACGACCTTTCACCAGGATGAACTAATGGATGGGGTTCTCGCCATCGTCGGCGTCCAGTCAAGTATCACGTCTCGCTATGTACCGCTCTGGCTTCGCTTTTTCGGGGTGGAATACCCGACTCCCACATCACTTTCACTCTCGAAACTTCAGCGCCTCAACCAGGCGCAGCTGGATATTTTGAGTTATTACCACCCTCGCGTCAGATACGCCCTGGCTCAACTATCGGAGGCCTCTGGCCGAACTATTCAGCCCTGGGAAATTTTTGTGCCCTCCAAGATGGCGTCTTGGACAGCGCCCAAACCCATGCGCATGCTCCTTGGCTCTGTAAAAACTCGCGCCGTTTCGGCCTCCAATGCGTTTTTGGACAGAGCCCCGTATCTTTATGAATCCCCCGAATCACGGGCTCTGGTGTCACGACAACTCCAGCGGGAGGTATTTGAAACGGCTCTCCTGGAGACGGGAGAGTCCCCGATAGCCTCTTCACTACCGTCTGAAATCCTGGATCAGGCAGCGCGCTTACGATTGGAGTATGGACGTACTCGTTTTAATTTATTAGTCGAAGAGTATTTGATTGCCGAGGGGCTCTCGCTGCCATCACACGAAAAGACTCAGCTCGAGCTACTGGGCCAACTGGTGGGTTGGGATGCATCCGCTAGAGATCTGATCCTTATCCATATTCGGTCCAAAAACCCAAGGCAGTCGGTAACCGAAACTGACATCCAGGAAGTCATCGTCGCAATGATAGACCCCAAACACCCCCGGTTTGCCGAACTGAATCGAGTGCTCCCAAAAACCGAATCGGAGTTTCACCCTGGTACGGATGCTCCTTTTACAGAAACCGATTTGATTGATGGCCCGCTCGATCTTTCCGAGCACGCGCTAAAGCTCCGCACTATTTTAAAAGATTATCATCCCGACACGCGCCTGCTTCAGGCCATCGCGCGATCGGACTACTCCCAAATGGCGTCAGCCCTCACGGCAAGGAGAGTTGCTCAGTTTACATCTCAAACCATGGGGACACCGGACGCAGCGGCAGATACAATGGCGGAACCAGGTGGTGAGGGCTCGCCGCGAGAACCAGAGTCACCAGTCCGACCAAGCGTCCGCCCTGCACCCAAACCGAAAATGGATCTGGCATCGATTCCCCCGCCAAGAAACGAAGCCGAGATACTTAAAGAGCGTCTGGCTGATTTGGAAAAAGGAATCCTCCCAACCGATGTGCGCGAACCGCATCGTTTGATTTCAAAGCACAATCTATTTCAAGTAGTCGATAGAACTCTACTGGTCGCACACGCACCCAGTCACAAGAACCACATCGTAATCAACCTTTTCGCTGAGGGTGTTAGACCAGAAGGAATCGATTCGGCGCTGGGGGAATTGATAACTCACGGTCTGGCTACCGACGAAATCATCGCGGCCTATCGATACGCGTCTGATAGTCTACGCACTTTGGAGATAATAGCCCAAGCTACGGAAGCTGGAGTGGTTCAGCCATCCGAGAAGACACAACTCTTCGAGTGGTGTGTAAAGATGTACCTCGGACACCCGGAAAAATTGGCCGCGCGCGCGATGACCCCCAGCGAGTCGGCTTCAATACTTGGCCTTTCCGCTTTGCGTGCCCCTCAATACTCCGCCCAGACCGTGAACTTGGCCGCGGAGAAAGCAGCGGGTCGCCAAATAAATCAATCTTTTACCCGACAGGCCAGCCGGGCCTTCGAGCTTACGCGCGACGGACAGATTCAGTCGCTACGGGATATCTCGGATGCCCTTCATTTTCCATTAGAATATTTCGACCGCCCCGAGCTCGTGACCGGTGTACTCCACAGAATTGTTTCCTACAACGCTCGGGCGGAGCGCACATTAGCTAAACTTTATCAGGGTGCGTTCCACGACTCGGTCGAAGATGCCCGTGTGGCACTGGTACTAGCTGATTCAAAAACTGCCAACATTACAGCCCGAATTACCGACCGGATTCGAACCTTACGTGAAGAGATTTCGGGACGAATAGAGTTGTCCGAAAATCGGGCCATCCACGAAGAGGCTATCCGACGCCTTGAGAGAGCTCAGCACATTCTGGAATCCCCAGAAGGGACTTTTCCGGCAAAGTACATTGCACCTAAAGTGTTTCCAGACGTTCCTCGCTCGCTCACAATATCCGAATCCTCTGCCGAAACTACTGAGTTGTTTAATACCCATTGGGAAAACCTCATGAAAACACTGCCTGCCGAGAGACAGGCAGAACTGGGGCCACTCCTCGGTGCACTTCCAACCCAGAGTCTCAGTGGCGCTCGGCGCAATTTGTGGAAAGCGCTCGGGGCACAGCAGTTCGCTTTCGGCTCGCCGGAGCACCACCTTCAACGCAAAGCGCTTCGGCTTATTCATTCCCACTTTCTTGTCGAACAGGCAAAGCAGACCGGCTGCGTAGTAACCGATGCAGAGGTGACTTCCCTCTTTGATTCGCTGGTCCGCCACTATGTTGAGAGGGATTCCATCCATTTTGAATTGTCAGTCGATGAAGCTGAGATTCTGATCTCGGCCAGTACCCGCTTGCGCACATCCCAGCTGGAATTTGGCAAAAATCATGAGCGCCTCGAGGAATTTTGGAAGGCACTCTCACTAGAGGGGCATTTAATAGGAAAGGGCGAAGGAAATATTTCCCAAGCACTGCACGACCAGCTCGCCCTTGCGGCGGAAACGGTCAAGGCAACACTGTATCCCGGCAAAGAGCTGTCTATTCGCCATTTCGGTTATTATGATTTGGAAACGCTCTTTCTGAGTAGCTATTCTCGTTTGCCGCTCGAGGTAGTGATCGAACCGGAGATTTTAGCCAATCGGAAACTAGTTTATCTGTTCCTGGACGGACCGGGAGTAAAGCGAGCATCGGAATTAAAGACGAAAGGTGATTGGGTCATCGAACTCTTCACCGATGGCGCTCCATTTTCCGAAAAATTAGCCGAGACCGCCGAGTATCAGCTCGCTCAATACGAAATCTGGCGACGGCTTAAGTGGAATGCAGATCTTCCCCCGGGGCCGGCCAGAGACCGAGGTCAACAGATCCTGGAGCACGCGCTAGGCCGATTTGGCGCGTCTCCAAAGGTGGAACCCTCACTTCCAAAACTCGAGCGGCCACGACGAATTATCGTCCCCTCGGAGAATACACCCAAACCTCAGCGGCTGATTTTACCGAAGGATTTTCAATAATCCAACAGCCTCTGTTGAATGCCGAAACACCTGGATGCGAATACAGCACCGCCAACTATTTGATAGGACGCCGATTATTAAATAATTGTTAGTGCGCGATCTAGCATACGACAGATCGAGTGCCGTCCACTACCGTAGACTAGGCAGTAGAATTACTTGGCACTGCCATTGCAGTAATAAAATATTGAGAATTTATTTCGGTGCTCTAAAGCATTTTTGAGCTGAGCGACACTTGAAGCAGACCGTATGTGACACTGTTCCTGAGTAGCGTGCGTAGCACCGGATTTAGTTTGGTCCCCTATCCCCCATGAATTGGTGAATTGGTACCAGGTACCTTTCAGGACTGCATTATTTAACACAGTCCTGAAAGGTACCTGGTACCAATTCACCAATTCACTAATTCACCTCACTTTTTCGGGGAAACTATTGCGAATTACCTTCTCGACTTCGGCGGCAGTTTCCTCAAGTGCTTTTCCGGTAACATCGAACACAGGCCAACGGCGATTCTTCTTAAATACCTCTTTGCAATATTCGATCTCTTCCACTACATGGTCCAAATTCGCGTACTTGGCCTCTGGGTCCTCGCCCATCTTTACCAAGCGCTCTCGGCGAATGCGCACCAGCGTATTGGCGTCGATGATAAGGCCGACCACCTTTTTTTGATCGATCTGGCCTAACGCCTCGGGTAGCGGAATTCCGTTCACTAACGGAACATTGGCGACCTTCCACCCTTTGTAGGACAGGTAGATGGAAAGTGGAGTCTTACTCGTCCGGGAAAGCCCTACCAAAACAATATCGGCGGCCTGAAGGTTATCGGGATATCTGCCATCGTCGTGTTTTACGGTGAACTCGATGGCCTCAATTCGTCTGAAATAGTACTCGTTCACCTGATGAAAAAGCCCCGGCTGAGAGTAGGGATCCTTTGTGAGATAGCGGCCGAGCACCTCAAGCACCGGCCCCAGAAGATCGACGCTGGGAACTCCTGATTGAGAGGACAATCCCGCGATAAATGTTCTTAAGGAATCGGAAACCACCGTATACACGATGATCGCCTTGGTCTGGTGAGCCTCTTCAAAAATGCTGGCAACCTGAGCCTCGGTTCGGATGTTCTTGTACCTGGCAATTTTTAGGCCTTCGCGCACATACTGCACCAGAGCCGCCTTAATCATCTGATCGGCTGTTTCGCCGGTACCGTCGGACAGAACAAATACCGTAAGTCCTTCACTCATCATTCACACTCACCATTCACACTCATACTGGCATACTCATACTGGAGCCTCTCGCCCCTGGCAAAACGAATCGCCTCGCTTATACAAATTGCAGACATTCTCGAACGCGCGCTCAAAGTGGCCGACCCAATATGCGGAAGACACAAAGCGTTTGGCATCTGAGTCAGCGCTCTTTCAATATGCGGTTCAAACTCATACACATCCAGTCCAGCATAGAAAGTAGGCATCTTTTTCAAATGCGCTGCCAGCGCTCGCTCGTCGACAATAGGACCGCGCGCCGCATTAATCAAGATCGCCCGGGGATTCATAATTCTGAGCTCCTTGGCGCCAATATAATGATGGGTCGACGCGTTGAGGGGGCAGTGAATCGATACAATATCACTTTCTTTCAATAGTTTTTCCTTGGAAATGTGCCGATAACGACACCGCTGCTTAGGGCCCGTGTAGAAAACTTCGGCACCAAATGCCTCAAGCCGTCTGGCAACTGCCCTTCCGATACGCCCTAAACCCACTAGCCCGACAGTCGCCCCTTGAAGTTCTACACCTAAGAAATCATTCGGACCGAATCCCACGAACTTTCTATCGCCTGTTAGCCGCATCGCCGCCGGCAATCGACGAGCACACGCCAGAATCAACGTCAGGGTCAAATCGGCCGTCGCATCGGTCAGGACATTGGGGGTGTACGTGAGTCGGATTCCACGCCGCTTAAGCAGCGCGACGTCAATGTGGTCCAAACCAACGGAAAACGAAAAAATTGCTTTGAGTCGATTGGCCGATGCGATGGCCTTCGAATCAATTCGATCGGTAACCGTAACAACAGCTGTATCGGCGGTGTTTAAGAGCGCCCTGAGCTCGAGAGATGAAAGCGGCCGACCCTTCTCCACCTCGACAACCTTGTCATAATAGGGTGCCAACTGAATTATGGGCTCCGCCGGGAATTTTCGCGATAACACGATTCGCATGGGTTCACGGATTAACGTTTGAGTTGATTGGCATCGGAGCGCATGATCTTAATTCTAAACCAGGTACCGTCCTCTAGGAACTTGGTTTCGAGTACCTTCGATATCTCATAGATACGCGACTGCAACTCAGAGTCACGATAGGGAACCACAAACTCCATTTCGATCATATCGCGCTCAAAAAAACCGTAAATCGCGTCCCGCAGGCGTTTCATATCCTCCGGCGAAAAAGATGAAACGGCGAGACTGTCGATATACTTTCGCTCAACTATTTTAGGAAGAAAAATGTCCTTAACCTTATCGGCCTTATTGAACACCAGAAATCCAGGCTTTTCTCCGGCACCAATTTCAGCTAGTACCTCTTCCGTCACCGCCATCTGTTCTTTAAAACATGACGCAGAGAGATCGACGACATGTAGCAGAATATCGGCGTCGATCACCTCGGCAAGAGTTGATTTAAATGAGGCGACTAGGGAATGCGGCAATTTCTTGATAAAACCGACGGTATCGCTTAGCAAAATGGGCGGACGCGTTTTCGGATCAATAACTCTAACGGTCGAATCCAGTGTCGCAAATAATCTGTCGTCGACGTAAACCTCTCCGACCGTCAATCGATTCATGAGAGTCGATTTTCCGGCGTTGGTGTAGCCAACGATAGCGACTCTGAGAAACCTGTCGCGGTGGTGGCGCTGAACCGCTCTTTGCTCCGAGAGCGTTTCCAGTTCTCCCTTCAGTCTGGCGATTCTGGAGCGGACCTGGCGCCGATCGAGCTCAATTTGACGCTCCCCCACGCCACGCAGTCCGATTCCGCCCCGTTGCCGTTCCAGATGGGTCCAGCGGCGGGACAAATGCGTGGATAGATATTCCAAGGTAGCCATTTCGACCTGCGTTTTAGCCTCCCTGGTCCTCGCATGCTTGGAAAATATGTCCAGAATAATGCCGGTGCGATCGATAACTCGGCATTCGGTTCCGTTCTCGAAGTTCTTCTGCTGAGTTCCGCTGAGCTCACCGTCAAAAACCACAAGATTAGCATTGTTCTGGGTAATGGCTTCCAGGATCTCAGCAACTTTACCCGAGCCGACATAGGTCGAGGGGTCTGGTCGATTCCGCTTTTGGATAAACCGCGCGATAACCTTTCCACCGACCGTCTGTACCAGGCGCTCGAGCTCCTCCAGACTGTTAGCTACCTCATCATCGGTCTGTTCAGGGAATTGAACGGCGACAGCGATGGCGCGCTCCTCTTCGACATTTTGACGATATCTTTGCTTCATTAAGGGCTCGCCCAAAAATAACTTTACATTTTGGCGCGCAGATTGGGGGCAGATTTGGACGAGCCGATTGAACGAAACGGGAAGCATACCTCAGGCGGTATGTTAAGCGTTTCGTGAAAGAGGGTCGTTCAAAGATGGCTCCAAGATGCGATGTCCAAAATGTAAAGTTATTCTTGGGCTAGCCCTAAGGCAATGTTTCAATCACGCTATAAAACAATCTACGATTCATTAACGTGGACTAACGCCGAAACCAAGGATAACTCCGTTTTAAATAATAACGACCGAATACCCTCCAGTGCTTGGGAATTCTCGGACATGAACAATAGTTTTTTCCACTCGTTTTTCACTGCGGACGCAGCTACGAGTTCGATTCCCAACGCCGGAGCCTCCCCAATCTTCTCCAGACACAGCAGCGCAAATGGCAATCGCCGCATCGTAGGCACAAACACAGGACCTGCATCACCATTCATCACAAAGCGCGATAGCGTGCCGCCCATCTGCCAATCGATCAGGTGCAGATCTCTTCCATGAATGGGGAGACTTCCTACGCGACGCGTAAATCCGATCCATACGCAGTCCCACGCGGTTAGAAGAGAATCTCTCTCGAGAGAATCAACTTTCACGGCACCTTGTTGGGTTGCGGGTGTTTGAGGCGAACAGAATCTAATACTGCGTTGACGAATTTCGGTGTATCCACCTCGCCGAAACTTTTGGAAAGCTCTATCATTTCATTAATGGTAACCGCGGCTGGTATATCATCGCAATACAGAATCTCAAAGACTCCAAGTCTTAAGATATTGCGATCGACTCGGGCCATTCTATCCACTCTCCACCCAGTCGCTGCGCCATTGATAATTTCATCGACGGCCTTTACGTTCTCAACAACACAGGCGATCAGCCGTTCCACAAAGCTCGTCTCAGCCCCGTGCGTGTCGAAGTTAAGCCTAAAATATTCAAGGCCGGTCTGAACCGTCAGCTCCTGACTATCAAGTTGGTAAAGAACCTGCAGTACCTGCGAACGACTTGTGTGGCGAGTGCTTTTCACAGCTCTGCGTATATGGGAAAGCGGAGACAGACATCAGCGATCTCCTGCCTCATGCTCATTACATTTACTGGCGTTGTCAGAACCCGGAAGATCGCATCGGATAGCCACCGCATCTCATCCCCCCCCAATCCACGAGCCGTAATCGACGGCGTGCCTAAGCGAATCCCGCTGGTGACGAACGGACTCTCCGTTTCGAAGGGAACCGTGTTCTTGTTCACCGCGAGGCCCACCTCATCTAACATCCCTTCCGCGACCTTTCCGTTCATTTTTTTGGTCCTCAAATCAACAAGCATGAGGTGATTATCGGTGCCCCCGCTGACCAACTCGAATCCCTTTTCCACCAGTCCGCCCGCAAGTATTTTAGCGTTTTCCACCACTCGCTTTTGGTATTCTTTGAACTCCGGCTTTAGTGCCTCGCCAAGCGCCACCGCCTTTGCGGCGATTACGTGCATCAGTGGGCCACCCTGAATCCCGGGGAAGATTTTTGAATTTACTTTTTTGGCAAACTCCTCCCGACACAAAATAAGCCCGCCCCGCGGACCCCGGAGTGTTTTGTGAGTCGTCGTAGTTACAAAATCAGCATGTGGAATTGGAGACGGGTGCAGCCCCGCCGCTACCAAACCGGCGATATGAGCCATGTCCACCATGAGGAATGCCCCAACTTCGCGAGCTATCTGACCGAATTTCTCAAAATCTATGATGCGCGGGTAGGCGCTTGCTCCGGCGACAATCAGACGTGGCCTGTGCTTGATAGCCAGCGCACGCAATTCGTCATAATCAATTCGGCAATCGCCCGGACGAACTCCATAGGGAACTATCTGAAACAGCAAACCCGAAAAATTGACGGGACTGCCGTGTGTTAAATGGCCTCCGTGGGAAAGATTCATACCCAAAATCGTGTCACCGGGCTTTAACACCGAAAGGTAGACCGCCATGTTCGCCTGTGAACCCGAGTGCGGCTGCACATTGACATGTTCACAGCCAAATAATTTTTTGGCACGCGCGATCGCTATCAACTCGACTTCATCGACAAATTGGCAACCGCCATAATAGCGTTTTCCCGGATAACCTTCCGCATACTTGTTAGTCAAAACACTGCCTTGCGCCTCGAGCACTTCGCGGGAGACGATGTTTTCGCTCGGGATCAATTCCAGCGTAGTCCGTTGGCGATCCAGTTCGCGGTCCATAGAGGCAAATACCTCTGGGTCTAATTTCCTGATGCTCATGCTCGCTTTTCCAAAGATGACAGGAGTTCAATTCTTCGGGCATGACGTCCACCCAGAAATTGCGAACTCAAAAACGTGCGACAGATGTCGAGCGCAACCTCAGGACCGATAAGACGGGCGCCGAGACACACGATATTGGCATCATTATGCTCGCGTGAAAGCCTGGCCGCCGTTACATCGGTTACCACCGCGGCCCTCGCACCGAGTACCTTGTTGGCCGCAATTCCAATTCCGATACCAGAGCCGCAAACGAGAATGCCAAGCGCATTTTTGGAGACGACCTCTCGAGCCGTGAGATCACCAAATTCCGGATAATCGCAGGATTCATCGCTGTGGCAGCCACAGTCGGAAAACTCCCATTGATCACTCTGTAACTTTGTAACGAGATATCTTTTCAACGCGAAACCCGCATGATCCGAACCGACAAAAATCTTCATGTACGCTTAAAGATCAGCGACGCATTGGTCCCGCCGAACCCAAATGAATTGGTCAAAGCAAACTGAATTGTTTTCTCCTGTGGCGTATTCGGCACGAAGTTTAAGTCGCACTCAGGACTGGGATTCTCCAGATTAATCGTTGGAGGGGCAGTCTGATTCGTTAACGCCTGCACACAGTACATCGCCTCGACCGCGCCAGCAGCACCGAGCAGGTGCCCAGTCATCGATTTAGTAGAACTCACCATCAGTTTCCTCGCGTGATCCCCAAACACGCTCTTTAAAGCCTGAGTCTCCATGACATCTCCAATGGGAGTGGATGTACCGTGGGCGTTCACGTAATTAATCGCATCTGGTGCCAAGCCCGCGTCCTTTAGAGCTAGCCGCATACACCGTGCCCCGCCCTCACCGTTGGGACTCGGCTGGGTCATGTGGTAGGCATCGGCGTTAAGGCCGTAACCCACGACCTCGGCCAATAGTGTGGCTCCCCGTTTTTTTGCATGGTCAAACTCTTCCAGAATCAGTACCGCAGCGCCCTCACCCATAACGAAGCCATCGCGATCGCGATCGAAAGGACGAGACGCTCTTTGGGGTTCCTCATTTCGAGAGGACAGCGCCCTGAGTGCGCAAAATCCCGCAACTCCCAATTCGCAGATAACCGCCTCAGCTCCGCCCGCGAGCATCACATCGACATCTCCGCGCTGAATCAGGCGATAGGCCTCTCCGATACTGTGAGCGCTGGAGGAGCATGCGGTAGTGATGCAGGTATTAGGACCTCGAAATCCATATTTTATCGAAATCTGACCGGCTGCCATATTGGCTATTACCATCGGGATAAAAAAAGGGGACACACGGCGCGGTCCCTTATCCACCAACTCTTGATACTGAGCCTGAATTTCGCCCAGTCCGCCCAGGCCGACACCGATACAGCACCCGATTCGATCGAGATCTTCCCTCGACCGATCGATATCGCTCGCCGCAAAGGCCTCATCAGCCGCCACTAGGGCAAACTGAATGAAACGCTCCATCTTCTTGATCTCTTTTATCGGGATATGTTTTTCGGGCTCGTACCGCTTCACTTCACCGGCAATTCTGCAACTGTACTGCGAAGCATCGAACAGCGAAATGGGGCCAATTCCAGAAGCTCCCTGCATGAGGGCATTCCAGTTCTCGGGAGCCGTCGATCCAATGGGACTAATGGCCCCGATGCCGGTGACGACTACGCGACCCATAATGATTAGTTAACCTTGGTCTTGATATAATTGACGACGTCGTTGACCGTCTTGATTTTTTCGGCGTCTTCATCGGGGATTTCCAGGTCAAATTCCTCTTCCATCGTCATTACCAATTCCACAATATCCAAGGAGTCGGCACCCAAATCGTCAATAAATGAGGCCTCTGGTGTCACACTCTCCGCATCGACACCCAACTGCTCGACAATGATGCCTTTCACCTTTTCGTCTACTGACATATCCGTCTCCTCAAATGGTTGAAAAAAGTAGGGGCAACTCTACCCCACAAGATTTACCTAAGCAAGCCGAGGTTCTCTTTGCCATCTACTTGAAATACTTCTGAAAAATAAGGGCTCCCCAGTTTAACATTTTTGAAAACCGGGTATCGGCATAGGCCAAGGGGCCAAAGACCCACGCTCCATTTACCAATGCATAGTTTTCAAGGAGAACCGGGTCCAACTCGGTTTGAATCTGTAATGCTAACCCTCGGTTTCTGGCGGCACCAGAGGTATGTCCCTGAAAAACATAGGCAGAGGTTTTCGCAAAACTTTCCTGAATATAGTACGTCGCGGCTTGAGTAATTCGCTCGCTCGAAAGAATCTCACCGCGCGGTCCAAGCCACTCGACCCGCGCCCACAGCGACCCCGCAATAAATGGACGCAGAGAAAGCGGCTCTCCGGCCGCAGGAAGCGCGGCAATATCCTTCATTTTCACGGCAAAAAACCTTTCGCCATAACGATCGTAAACCGTCCACTGGGCACCCTCGATCGCCTTAAGTCTTGGATTTAGGTATTTAAACTGCTCCTGTGCAGCAGTGAGGGCGACACTCTTTTCAGCCACCTCGTCCCCTTGAACCCACACCCTAAGATACTTTGCGCTCGCTGGAACCCGTAAGGAATGGAATAGCCCGTCCGGAGCCTCGGTGACCCCGAGTTGCCCCAGAAGTTCGCTAGCCCTCTGAGGGAGATCCGAACCCACTCCATAACGAGCCACACCTTCCAATAGTTCGGTGAGGTCGATGTTTCCCATGAGATCCTGATGCACGCTATTTTCTTCTTCGAGAAAAATCTTGCCAAAATTTTCAAGCCCTTTGAGATCACCCACAAATTTCCACAATGGATCCAGTGCCTGGAGCCGAATGCCAAAGAGTCCGATGGCGGACAGGTCCCCCTCGTCAGCCACCTGCGATCCGCCGCGAGCAAACGACCTCAGAAGGTCCCGCCCGGATAAGCGGATGAGAGTCTCAAGATCACCCCAGGAATGTCTGAGCATCGCTTCATAATCAAAAGACATGTAACTCATCTGAGTACTGGCTGCGGTTAGGTAATGGGCTAGGTTTCGCAGAGAGTAGGCAATCTCCATAACCCCCCCGCGGCAGGTATCCATCACTACCCAATCTAGCTTCGCTCCGCCCAATGACTCAGCCAGAGACTCAGAAAGACTGGTCTCCAGATCGTTGATCGGCATGAGACTGAAATTTCTTTCGGGAGCCGTCGAATGGGCCGCAAATCCTGGACGGAAGTCCTGCATCACTCCTCTCCACCCCCACGAGTGGCCAAGTAGAAATAATGCAGTGTGATCGGCAGGGTAATTCGCCATGCCCCACCGCACAAAATGGGCGAGTTCCTGCCCCGAGGCCGAATCACTCTCTTTGTCGCCCCGCCAAACTATCGGTGACGCAATTTTTAACGTCGAATAATCCCCGGGAATTACCGGGCCGGGAAAATGGCCAATCTCATACCGCACGGCCGGCTCCTCAACCATCATTTCTCCCGACTCGTCAAAATGAAAATCGGCGTGGGCGACAATCCAACGATCATCGGTTGACCCTACTTGTTCCATCTTTCTGAGGGGGACTCGGGAGTAACGATCGATCTCGGCCTCATCACCCGCGACGTAGACCAACACGGTCCACGCTTTTTTAGGCTGAGCACCGGTGGCTGAAATACCCATTAAGAATGAAAATACGACCACTAGCCAACCCATGTTCACCCCCGAGCAATGAAAGGTTGCATTTTCGAATCGATCCGTTTGAATTTCAACGAGAAATGTCGTGGAAAAACCTCAATCAGCAAATAATTAAGTGTCAGCGATGCCCCAGGTTACTAACGCATTGCGTCTCGATCGCTCGTCAAAAGAAACGGCAGTTCGCAGGCGATGTTTATTGGGGACGTCCGGTTCCCGGCTTCGGAGCCGGAGACGCTTCACTCTGGATTATCGGATTGGCTCCAGCCGCTCATGGCGCCAACCGAACCGGCCGCATGTTTACCGGTGATAGTAGCGGAGACTGGCTCTTTTCGGCCCTCAATCGGGTAGGTCTTGCGCGACTCGGCACCTCTCAATCAAAACTCGACGGTAATGCATTAATACACACCTATATTTCGGCAGCTGCCAGGTGTGCGCCACCAGACAATCGCCCCACCCCGTTCGAACTGAAGAATTGTTTTCCCTATCTCGAGGAAGAGTTGCGACTCCTCTCCAATCTACGGGTCATACTGCCGCTCGGCAGAATTGCTTATGATTCCACATCGCGGCTACTCAAAACAATTTATCCCGAGCTCCGCCCACCGAAATTCGGCCATGCAGTGGTTTATGACGTCGGACCGTTACATGTATTGGCGTCGTACCATCCCAGTCGACAAAACACCCAGACAGGACGTCTGACGCAAACAATGTGGGATGGAATTTTCTCGAAGGCGAAAGAGTTGTTGGGCTAGATGGATGGAAATTGGGTGCCAGCTATTTCGGCCATTCGACGAGTTTACCAGGCACTAAGACTATAGGTGAGCTCTTCCATGCCTTTTCAAATTCGATGCAATAGGTCTTCGCGTCGCTCTGATCGATTACAAGCAGCACGATTGAAAATTGGCTGGCATTTTTCAAGGTAGTAGCTGCCGATTTATGAAACCGACGATCTCGGGTCAAGATCCCATCAAACTTATACTCGATTGCTTTGGCGGCCAGCGCCCCATTTTCCAACATATCCCAGTTCAATTCTAGGGCCGTTTGGCAGGTGATTCCTAATTTAGATAAGACGCCCTTGAGCTTTCGAGGAACGTTATGATCAAGCAGCAATGTCATTTTTGAAATTCTTGGTCAGTAACGCGGCAAATCGCAAAACATCGGGTACGGACCCCGTCGGAAAGTTTCCATAATCTTCATTGATCTGTTCGGGGGTCATCCCGTCCGCGAGACAGGTCAAGATGAGTTCGACAGAAAGACGAGTACCTTTAACGCACGGGTTTCCGCCCAGGATTCGCTCGTCCACGACAATCCATTCGTAACCCTTATAAATTTTCAGTTCTTTTGAAGGGGCCATTCTAATCTCCTGCCAGCAGAATAGCCGATTTTCTGTCGGAATTGGAATAGACGTTGTTAGTGCCTCAACAGGTACCTTCTTGTCTACGAAATCATCCGTGAAAACCCGATAATTCTCGGTAACAACCAGCCAAGACTAGCCTTTAGTTGAGGGTTTTGCGTGGTTTTATGCGTGTATTCCAATTTCAGCGCCGATTCAATTCTCTGATCATGACTCTAAGTGTCGCGGGTTCACTTCCCGTCACCCACCC
>CAZRVZ010000046.1:0-7866 GCA_964603655.1 uncultured Pseudobdellovibrionaceae bacterium
ATAATTTCATCAGGAGGCCACCTCTCGCCGCTTCTTGAGTGCGAGAATTGGGCCAGGTCTAAATTCCCAAAATAACTAGGGTTTCAAATGGCACGGTCGGAATTTGCTCGTCAGTCGCCCAGAGTATCGACAGTTTTAGGCGCTCTATCGTTTTAGTGCATGTGGGTGATTGCTCGTTGCATCTTTGGCCAAGGGCAGGCCGAGGCTTCATTGAATTACCGCTGACATTGTCGCAGCCCGGTTCCTATTGGCCAATTCCAATTGGTTGGTGCATTGAGTTCAAGGGTCTCTATCCGTCAAAGAGACACGACCATCCTGCTGGCTTTTGCCAGAACGGATCGCACGCGAGGTAAGGGCATCAAATGGAATATTTGGGAAGTCCCTTTTTTTGTTTGACTGAAATCGACGTGGTTTTCACTGTGGCCGCCACAACCCATTGAAGTCCTGTGTGTTTTATTATTGACGTTATGGTTAATTATAATTGTCACTATTGTCACTACTAACAAAAGTGTCAACCAGTTAGATTGTGTGCCCATATGCTGAAACCCAATGAGCGCCAAACCGACGTACTGAGTACCCTCTTTCCCCGGGTAATTTCTCGCTCCGAAAAGCGGCGAGTGCAGATTCTGGAAGGGGCCATTGCTTGCTACGCCTCGCACGGAATTGAAGACACGACTTACGAGCGGATAGCTGCCCATTGCAAGGTCAGTAGAACTCTAATCATTCACTACTTTCCCGATCGCGACGATCTTATCAAATTAGTTTTTCAGTACGTCCGGGGGGACATGCAGCACGCCGCCATCAATGCCATTGAAAGTGCCAAGGAGCCCGAGAAGCGGCTGATTGCTTATGTTCAATCGACCTTTGACTGGATCGCGGCTAAGCCCGAGTTCAACTCCGCTTGGATTCTTTCCTACTACCATTGCGCGAGAAAAAAGGACTTCAGGGCACTTTACACGGAGGTGACTTCCATGGGTCACCGGCGCATTCAAGCTTTGATTGCCGCACTTAAAGGGAACGAGCGATTGGCAAAAGCGGAACTTTCCTTGCGAGCCAAGTCACTGCAGGCCCTGCTTACCGGGAGCTTGGTAATTGTATCCACAGAGGATTTGACCGTGGATCGCTCCGCTTTCCTCAAGAGAATTATTCAAGACTGTTTGCGAGTAGCGTACGGATGAGGTTTCACGGACCTGTGTCCTTAGCGCTGCTTGGTTATACAGTCTCAGGAAAGTGACTGCGGTACCAGTCAACAGTGTGGCTGATACCCTGCTCTAAACTCAATTTGGGACTCCAGCCGTACTGCTTCGCTCGTGTGACATCCAGGCATAGCTTAGTCTTTAGAGTGGGCTTTGAGGTGTTGAACGTAATGTTTAAATTCTTTCCTGAAATCTCAATCACCTTTCTGACTAAATCCGCCACCGATATCGCAGATCCCAGGCCTACGTTGTGCATCAAGAACTTTTCTTTTTGGCGGTTAAGTACTAGGTCAACATAAGAAATCAAATCGGAGACGTGCAATAAATCTCGTTGCTCCGATCCATCCCCCCAAACCTCTATCGTGCCGGTCTGGTTGGTCATCACCTTGGTGATTGTCGCGCCAAAGACGTGGGATTTTTCTAAATCGTACTTGTCGTGTGGTCCGTAAATATTAGAGTGTCTGATGACGCTGTATTTGGTAGAGCCAATACGGGAGTAAAAATCACACATTTTCTCCAAATAGATTTTAGTCCATGCTGCACCGAAATAATTCCGATTCGGATCGATATTCAGATCCAAATCACCTTCTGAAATAGGCTGGTCGGAACTTTGGTACATTATCGTACAGCTAAAAAAAACAACATGCCCGATTTGATGGTCGTGCGCCGCCCTAAAAATTAAAGAGTTCATCACGGCGTTATCGGTTACGTGTATGTAAGGCTTTGAGACGATGTCTTTCGCGCCAGAGGTGGTGGCGGCGGCCTGGATGATGATATCCATGCCCTTACAGATTCGGTTCACATCGCTAGCCGTGGTCAAATCGGCGGATACAAAGTTCACATTGTCCGCCAAAAAGGAGGGCCGCAAATGGGTGCTGGCGTATACGTTATAATTCGGGTCGGAACTATAATACTCAACCAGATTTCTACCGATAAACCCCGTAGCTCCACAAATCAGGAGGTTTTTTTTCATAAAGTATTTACACCGTCTGTGGGTTGAATGGGTTTGACGACTAGGCGATAACCTATGAAGTCATTGTAATTATATCAGTGCGCTTGCTCGGTTTCTAAGACGCGGCGCCCTCAAGCCACGGCGTGACTCCGCGCATTGCGCAGCATGACAAACGCGGTGATGAGGTAGGCGATTGCAGTGGCGTAAGCTCCAAGTGCCATACCCCAGCGACGATTCTCGAGCCAGACGAAGTGGTCGCCGACCGGAACCGATACGCTCAGGAAGGCGAAATTGGCCCGCTGGATCGGTGTGGCCACTTTGTCGATAAACGCACGCCAGCCCAATCCTGCCGCGGAATTGAAAACAAGTATGCAGGGCTCAGCGAAGCAGTGTACTTGAAAAGCCGCCTTGTTGCCTGCGATGTTTACGATGCTGAGCCAATTGCCAATCGGCATCCGCTCCTCGCGGCCCTCCGGAAAGCGGTCGTCCTCCAATATAATGGAGTGCATACTACCGAGCGCGTTTAGGCGTTGCAAATATGAGAACACCTGACCTCTGTACTCGCCGATGGTTTTTTCATCATTCTTGGAAAGTGGTGGCGTGGGGAATGTGAGCAAATTATCAATTGGTTTTGTGTAGTTTATGGATTTAGCCAGGTAAGCGATTCCATATGACCGCCGGTCGCGCACGACGGTGAAGGGGGGGCGGATGGCTTCGGGAATGGAGAATGGAATCACCTCTAGGTCCGCTTTGTCTTTTACTTGGTCAAAGCGGGCTTTTAAGAATGTAAAAATGTCGACGCCACCGATATTCATAATATGCCGTTTGAGCGGTTCGGAGACCAGCTCGGTCCCTTGTTGCCACAGCGAGGGGCCGAGGTAGTGTCCCACATCCGTCCAGTCCTCCCCCGGTACGAGATACAATGAATAGATGGGACGGTAGCCGGACATGAAATTGGGATCGAGGAGTTGCGTCGCGTCGTTCATGAAATAACCCTGGCCGATCCCAGCTGGGGCGAACACTGGGTGATCGGTGGGTCCGATGGCGGTGAGCATTCGCTGGAACCTAGAGCCGATATTCTCGTAGAGCGAAATATTATTGTAATAAACACCTTCCCATAGCTTAACGAATGTTCGTTTAGAGTGCGGCGGGTACTGGCAATCAAAATCATTCACATAAAAACCATCAATGGCACCCTGCGATTGCTCGGTCACGGACTCTACTGCGTCCGCATTAATCTGAGACGCGGAGGTTGCGTGAAATTCGGCGAGCACACCGAGGTACGAAGCGGCGGCTCGGCCTGATGTCTTTGACTTCAAGATATCGCGCTCAAAGGCGAGTAAACGCGAACGCAGCACACGCTGACCGGCCGCGCTGTCCTCAGGGAAAAGTCCGTGCTTTTGTGACAGGCTCTGCAAAGTGATATAGGGCCTGCAGTCCGAGGGATTATCTATTCTCCTTGGACTCGTCCAGGCATACGGGCTTTCCTGCAAAATTAAGGCGCAGACGGCAGCAATAACGGCGCAGCCAGGGACAAGCCCATGGGCAAATCCAGCGGCAAACCCAGGGGGGGACGACAGAGACGTCACTAGATGCCTTTGAAACACCCAGAAAGTTACCGCGCCGAGAGCCATCACGACCAAGACAAGGTTTGGTACAAGCGCCCATTTTGTAAATATCACTAACCCCAGACTCAGCCAGGCAATCGCGGCAACTGGTTTGGAGAGGATTGTTTGCTTCCCCAGAAAGAACTCCATTCCATAAAGAGACAGCACGAGGCAGCACAAATAGAGATACATTTCAATTCTCGCCGAATTGGCCAACCGAATGAACGTGATTCCCAAGTGCTCAAAAATCCATTCCAATGGAAGCGACGAGCGAGGGATGAAGATGCCCATTAGCACTATGGCCACAGCTAAAAAAAATAATAGGTGTGGTTTCGTCTGGTACTCCGTGAGTGGCTTTCGAAACCACAAGGCGAGCATCACCAAAAAAATGCCAAACGTTTTTAGGACTGGTATGAAAAGGGTTTTTAAACCGTAATTTAGATCACCCTGGATAACAAATTTCTGATGACCGAATACGCTGGCCTGTTTTGCTAGCAGAGATTCTACGAGCGGACCGTAGATGAGAAAACTGGCTAGACCAAAACCCAGGAGAGAAACAATCAGAATTCTAAAACGAGCACCGACTTCAACCGGGTGAGTGATAAACAGGTTAAAACCAAGCCAAAAAAGGGTTCCGTGAATGACGGGGTCCGGGTGCGGTTGAAGGATAATGAAGTTTAACGCGAAAACAGCTCCGGACGCCCACGCCCAACCGAGCGATCGATTTCTCACCGCAATCGTTGATAATAAGAGTGCCCAGGGCAAGGCGAGAAAAACACTGACAAAGGTCGGAAAATGGTTAGTAAAAATTTGCCCTAAAAAACGATTCGAAACTATGTACAGCATTCCGCCCATCACCGAAACAAAATGCGATAGTTGCAAGCCTTTCAGAATAAAGAGGTAAAATCCAAAGGAGCTCATGATGGTCAGCACGAAAAATAGTTGAAGCAGAAGCCGAAAGTATGTTTCGACATCGATCAGCGGGAGATCGAACATCAAGGTGAGAAAGGGGATGACATATCCAGCACCGCTGAGCCAGATGGGGAAACTTCCCCAGGCGGTGTGGTCAAAGCCGGAGAAATCCAGGAACTTAGCCAGTGTGAAGGGGGTCTGGTGCATTCCACTGTACATTGCCAAGAGCGCTGACTCTTGTTGGTTTACCGCTGCGAGCGGATTGCCCCACGCGAAGGGCGAAAGAAAACCGTTAAAAAATACCTGGACGAATGTGATGCCCGCAAGTGCTACCCAATGCGGCTTGTGTGCCGTCCAAAGAGTTTGTCTTGCTCTTAGCCAGTAGTAGGCGACTAGCGATACCTTAAAGATGAGAAACAGAGTGAGCGTCCCATGAATCGTAAGGGCCCAAACCAGCGCCAGGCAGAGGTAGGTACAAGCGTCGAGGAGCATTAATTTTTCAAGACTCTGTGGCCTTGGATGATGTTTGTGGAATTGTGCCAGCAGAGCCGAAGTTGCCAGCCAAGTAGTTAAAAACAATAAAAATGTTACCAGCCACGAGTGCAGCCAATAGGTGAGCGGATAAAGGCGTACCAGTACTGGTGCGAATAAGTCCAGTTGCCGCGACTTAAGCGCTATCGAAACGGCAAGGGAGCCCAGCGCTAGAACGAGGACAGCCATGACGTGGGTGAGTTTAAAGAGAGGGCTGTATTTTTGCATGGCAAAGCATTATTTTAATACGTTTTGTGCAAAAGACCAATTTAGCAGACCAGCGAGGGTGAACGTCAGAGTTGTTGGGATCAAACAGAAATCGTGTGGTGACGCGGATCACAAGCCAACAATCTGACTTTCACCCGATCAGCGAAGCGGAAAGCGTCCGCGCTGGGCCTTGATGCCGGCAATGAAGTCCTCGCCCTTGGTAATGTAGGTCATCAGCAGAAAGGGGCGAGAGCGATCGGGTGATCGGTTGGGGTAAGACCCGTGAATCACGTTTCCATTAAGAATGAGCGCGGACCCCTTTTTAAGCCGAATATCCACCTTCTTATCCTCGAACTCCGGGGGGACCTTCACGCAGTTACCAGGGTTTGAACCCGGTTTCTCCTGATGGCCGGTGAAGGGTTCAAACGGCAAGAGGCCCAAACGGTGCGATCCAGGATAGATAAACATACCGCCATTTTCCGGATCCTGATCGGCAAGCGGGATGTTTGCCGTGATGTAGGCGCCGGGCTTGGCCCGAGGGTAAGAATTATCCTGATGGGGATTCCAGGCCTGCGCGGCATACGGGGTGCCCACCCTCTTAAATAAAAAAAACGTCTGGCAACCCACTAGCTCCGCCCCGTGCAATATCTCCATTGGGGCAACGAGCGCAGGGTACTTCATGATCTCCCTAATTTTCGGTTCCTGACGGTCCAAATTCATGATGGAAGAAAAGTCTTTGTCGGCATGCTCCTCGAATTTGGCGAGAACCAGGTCGCATTCGGCGTGGGGGAGAATGTCATCCAGGACCACATATCCGTTAGCGTCGTAGAAACTCATTTTCTCCTGGGGCACGGCACCCGATGAAATGGGATTAGGGTGCCTGGATGTTTCGGATGATTTGCTTGCGATTATCGGCATACAGGGGCTCCTATGGTTTTATGAAAAAAAATAAGCTTCTAATTAAATTATCGCACCAACTCGCCGACATTTATAGAGGCATGATTAAAAAGGGGGGGCAGAAATCGAAGGGCTTGGGTCATAATGCCTCGAAGACTTGGGGTGCCGGTCCAAAAGATCCCAAACTCGTTGGCACGGAGGGGTTAGCCGAATCAAGTAATCTTGGGCGAACCCTAAGTCGCCTTTACTTATGAATTCGTTGGAACCTCGACTGGAAGAGCAATCTTGGTAGGCACACTCGGCTCGGGGTTCCAATTGATCCACTCATTAAGAATCAGCCCCAGCGTAGCGACGCCAGCCATGTAGTGTTGGCATTTACTGACTCCGCCGATGCGGGCTGGCTCCCTGGCGGCAATTTCAAAAATTTTCCGTTTTGCCTTGGCCATCCGAATGGAAGACATCAGGTCCCAACAATAATAGCGGGAACACCACCGTTCGATAGAAAAGGGTTGGTTGTGGAGCATCCCCAATTCCAAAATGTCTTTAGTGCGGTAACCCCTAAAAATGGAAAGGGTGTCGGTATATTTCGCGCGGAAAACCAAATTGATTAGGTCGGTAATGACCCGGTTTCCAATGCGTGACATCACAAAATCATCATCGCTGCTTAGGCCGTCCTTATAGCGGGAAGCCACGACAAGGTCATAACCTTCCTCTAGCTTAGCGATTACTTCGGGAATTGCCTCAGGCAAACAATTGCCGTCGGGACTGAAGCTAATGATAATATCGCCCCGAATATACGGAAAGGCATCTCGTTGGGCACCAATCACTCCGGGGTAGGATTGTTGGATGACTTCATATCCCATCTGCAGGGCGTACTCGATCGTACCATCCGTGGACCCGCCGTCGGCCACGATTTTCTGATCGAACCATTCATCTCGGATTTTAGGTAGAATGACTTTCATCCCTTCGACTTCATTCAGAGTAGGGATCAATAGGGTGGCTTTCATTTGGTTTTCCTTATGGATTTAACGTAACGTTACGGCTTTTAGGGGCGTCCAATCTTGAATTACAGTCTGGATTCAAATGACAAATGAAACTGTGCGTCTTTAACGGCTGGAAAAGGCAAAGCCCTTAACGATAAATTGTATCACATGGTGTACTGGGGCCTAGTAGCGACAGGTTAACTCTAACGCAATGTTTTATGTCTGTGCGATGAAATCCTTCGCTTCGCTCAGGATAAATTCCATGCTTATCGGGTTGTTACATAACGGGTTCTCAAAACGGCAAGATGCGTCTTAATGTCACGAAAAGGATTCGCCCGGAGCGCGTGCAATGACTTCGAGAAGGGCTCTTCCCAAGCCTTCGAAAAGGTATAGCCCCTCGGTTCGGCAGAGAGTTTGGAATTCTTCTAAATATGGCCGGGCCGATCCGGACCCGTTATGTGACAACCCGACAAGCATGGAATTTATCCTGAGCGAAGCGAAGGATTTCATCGCAAGGATTTCATCGCAAGGATTTCATCGCACAGGCATAAAACATTGCGTTAGAGTTAACCTGTCGCTAC
>CAZRVZ010000047.1:0-11754 GCA_964603655.1 uncultured Pseudobdellovibrionaceae bacterium
CCTCAAGATCCGGCTGAGGCCCCTCAATCGACTGCGAGACCAAGCGTAGAGGAATCGGGCTGGGGCTATCGAAAGGGAACCTCGGCCCTGCCCTTGGCGTACGATGCAATGAGTAATCAACCACATGCACTAAAACGATAGAGAGCCCCCCCCTGTATACAGACCGTACACTCGTCAAACGCGCCAACGCGACCCGCAGAAATTTCCCTATGATTATCAAGGGGTTTTCTGGCACGGGAGTTGCTCCTTATTCAATTAAGTATGTTAAAAACACCGACCAAAAGTCAGACAGTAACCGTCACAATCTTAACAATCCTCATGATTGCAATTTCGGCCTGCGGCCGACTGGAGCTCGGGGAATTTGCTCCGTACGTTCACACCTTCGAGGAAGAGGGTCGCGCCCGCGGCAAGGAATTCCAAGTATCAAGCCTCATTATTGTGCGCGAGACACTGAGCCCAAAGATTCGCGCGCAATGCAGAAAATCGCCGCTCGCGGCCCCGGTCATTGCGGTCAACTCCGCCATCTGGGACGCATCCTCGCCGATGGACCGCGAAGCACTTTTGATGCACGAGCTGGGACATTGTATCGTGGGTCGCGATCATACAGAGGGAGAGCTCGCAGACGGCGCCCCGTTAAGCCTGATGCGTTCGATATCCCCCTACGGTAGCTCATACAAAGGACACCGCGACTATTACCTAAACGAGCTCTTCGGCGTCTAGTCTTTCTTTTGACCACAAATCCGAAATTGTCTCGCGTGTCCGAATGATCTCAGCCCGGTCCCCGTCAACCCACACCTCGGCGGCCCGAGGCCTAGAATTATACTGGCTGGCCATGGACATCCCATAGGCCCCCGCCACTCCAACATAAACCAGATCACCCTTTTGCAGGTCCGGGAGTGAAACATCTTTCCCCAAAAAATCCCCGGATTCGCATATCGGCCCCACCACGTCCCAATTCCCCGAAGCGGCTCCCTCTCGTACGGGCCCGATAGGGTGGACGGCTCCGTACAGACTGGGGCGAATCAGATCGTTCATCGCACCATCCACGATGCAAAAGCGCTTAACGTTAGTGGTTTTAGTGCCGATCACGCGAGTGAGGAGAATTCCGGCCTCGGCGACAATGCTTCTGCCGGGTTCTACGATAAGCCGTAGTCCACTTTTTCCAATGCCTGAATGTAAACTACGAGCGTACTGCGCAATTGAAGGCGCGTCTTTGGCCACGTAACGAACCCCCAGGCCGCCCCCCATATCGATAAACTCAATCGGAAATCCGTCGGATTTCAATTGCCTCGCAATGGCGACCAGGCGATCCAGGGCACACTTAAACGGTGAGAGTTCCAGAATCTGACTCCCAAGGTGGCAACCGACCCCCACCAACTCGATCTGGGGATGCTTTTTCACAAACTGAGCAAGCGCTCCCAGTTCAGTTTCGGGTATCCCAAACTTATTTTTATAAAGCCCCGTTGCGATGTAGGGGATCGTTTTAGCGTCGACGTTGGGATTGATACGAATGGAAACGCGCACCCGTTTCTCCCGGCCGAACTCGCTAAGCCGCTCGAGCTCAAACGGCGACTCAACCTGAAACGCATGGATGCCCAGTTGGACACCACGCAAGAGCTCCTCATCCCGTTTCCCGACACCCGAAAAAAGTATTCGACTCGCCGGTACACCCACGCGAAGCGCGCGCTCCAATTCTCCACCAGAAACCACATCCATTCCCAATCCCTCGGCGGCAATCCATCGTAAGATTGAGAGATTAGAATTGGCCTTCACCGCATAACAGACGAGAGCCGTACCCTCAAAGGCATCCCTATACGCCCGGCACCGGGCCCGAATTGCGTTCTTGGAATAGACATAAAGAGGCGTGCCAAAACGCTCGGCGAGCAATTTGACGGAAGTTGATTCACAATACAACTCTCCGCCACGATACTCGAACGAAGTCATTTCCATACGGCGCGCTGGGTTTTAAGCGACTCCAGCGTTTGGTCCAGAATTAGCGGCGAAAGGCGCCGCCCTTGGGCAGGTACCAGCCATTGGTAAGATAGTCTTTGAACCGATGCGAGTGCGGCTCGCCACTGGCGCGCAGTCCCAGTGCCCAATGATCCGGCGTGCGATGCGCCTGCGCCTAGAGTGTTTACACCCGTCGGCTCAGTGACCAGTCCGCCCGCAAACACCAGTCCCGAATCGGGGAAATGGACCACTACATTGTCGGCGGCATAACCCGGTCCGGGAAACACCACCACCACGCGCTCATCGCCAAAGCTCATTTTTTTTCCCGATTTGAGATCAAAGATGTGATCCGGGGGGGCCGGAGCAAAATCGGTAATGGGTACTCCGTCCGGCAACCCACTCTCACCCTTGCCGATGAGGTTTGCCGTCAAACGCGATCCGTAAACCGGAATCTGGTTTTCCCGCATCACCCGGGCGCCTCCCGCCCTATCCCACCGATGGCTCGTGAGAATTTGTATCACCTTGCGCGAACCCATCCGGTACTCGATCCAGGACAGCAAGCTCTGCGTCGCCTTCACCCCCACGGGAGAGTCGACCAGAATTATCTCACCCGATTTCATACTCACGATGAGAGAGTTTACCGACCTAGGCCCCAAATGGTGGAATACGACAAACGCATTGGGGAGAAACTGCTTCACCTCGATTCGCGTTTGATCCGAGTCCTGCAACTGTGGGAAGGTCGACAGGTTCTTCACGGCCGCCGAGTGGCACCCCAACAAAAAAGTCCCCAAAAACAAAGTTTCCAATAACTGAATCTGCGGTATACTAATTTTCATGAAAATACAGTTTACTCTAATTGTTCTAACCTTGATTTGTCTTTTTGTTTTTGGATCCGATGCATGGGCCAAAAAACCAAAGGCTTCCAAACCAGAGGGTGGCCAAGTGCAGAAAACACCGGTGGAGAAAACTACCAACTTAAAGATGGACGATTTGAAAAAGGGAACCGGAACCGAAGCGGTAACGGGCAAAGAGGTTACGGTCCATTATACGGGTACGCTCCCCGACGGTAAGAAATTTGATTCGTCACTCGATCGCAACCAGCCTTTTAAGTTCATACTCGGTGCGGGCCAGGTTATCACTGGCTGGGATAAGGGCGTGGCCGGCATGAAGGTCGGCGGCAAACGAAAGCTCACGATTCCACCCGACTTGGCCTATGGCAAAAACGGAGTTCCCGGCGTCATTCCGCCCGATTCTACGCTCGTGTTTGAGGTAGAACTCCTAGGCGTTGGCGGGTAACTATTCGTTCTATAACGTCCGCTTTTATATCAATTTGTCTTGTATCGCCTTGATACGGTCTGTCATTTCAAACGCTTCGGCGGCACACACCTCAACGCCAGGCAGCAGCCAGTTATCCTGATTCGCGAAAAAAATGCGATCCGCGACCGGGGCTCTGAGCATTTCAATGCGGGAATCGCTATAGCAGCCCACCTCACAAACGGGCATCGCGTGCCCCCAACGCGTGATGCGCAGGTCTCTTAACTGTGAAGCAGTGTAACCGAGTAGCGGCAGGATTTCTTGCCTCACCTGCCCCTCGAACTCACTCCGGATGCGGGAGTATGCGTTTGGCGACAACAAGGCAGGCCTGGCGTCGTCAAACGGCAGCGGTCGGTAGAGAGTAAGCACGGTATGGTCGGGGCCGGGGTTTGGGTTGGGACTCGAATCTCGTGACGCGAAATTCGCGATTACGATATCGGTAGCCCAGCGGCTTTCCTCTGTAATATCGGGATCCAGTACCCCATCATGCAACGCAAAAACGTCGAACAATCCCTCAGGCGGAGAACCAGTTAAACAAACGTTTGCGACGAGGTATGCTCGGTACCGAACTTTTTTAAATGCCTCGCGTTGCAATTCACTCAGTCCCCGAACGATACCCTTGGCCACAAATTTTGGTGCGGCGACCACCGCGTGATCCGCCCAAAGCGCCCGAGGAATCCCCTGGCCATCGATATAGGCAATCTTCACGCGCGCAGACTCGATCTCAACCCTCACGACGATAGAATTCGGCCGAAGAGACTGGGAAATTTTTTCACACAGTTTTTCGGCAATTCCCGCGTTACCCGCGGCCTGCATGCAGGTCCCCCCCGACTCACCGGCCAGAAAATTGATACCGGCAGCGGCGCTAATTTCACGACTCCCGGCCCCGAGACTCGACCACGCATAATACTCCACCCAAAGCCTCGCCTCTGGCGACCAGCTGGCACCCAATGATTCATCGAGATAAGCCCACAGAGATTGGCTATCGAGGCTTTTGAGATCGGCGAGCAATCCTGGAATCTGCGGATACTCAAAGCCATTTGTTTCCTCAAATATATCCTTGAGCAACCGCCCGAGTGGCGCAAACTCATTCGAACTCCAAAAGTTTTCGGTGAGTGCCGTGCCCTTGGCAAACACATCGCGCGACTCTTTCACCTGCATATCAACGCCGAGATCGGTGAGCACACCAGCCCAGCGAGATCTTTCGTCAGGCCTTGCAAAATAAACGGCGCCCATGGGGTAATCGACCCCCTGAAAACTCGCCCCCTTGGCATTGCCCCCGAACCTCGCACCCTGCTCCAGAATGATGCACGATCTATCTCTCATGCAGTAACCGGCGAGTAATCCGCTCATACCGCCGCCGACAATCGCCACCGCGACAGACTCCTCGGGCTCCGGAACTCCACCGTGGTCGGCCAGATATTTTTCAATATTCCACAGCACCGAATGGGCTCGGAAGGGATCGTCACCTACAAAAACGGCCGGGTGAGGAATGCTTAAACTACGGTCGATTGGCGAGTGGGCACCGGGCACGGGCGAGGGCGGACCCGAAAAGATCCTGTGGTCGCGAAAGATCTTGTTTCGCGAAAGACACACGGCCCCCACCCCCAGGCCGCCAGCCAAAAATACTCTTCGCGTGATTCTTTTCATCAGGGGCCAGGATAGATTGCAAAAACAGGCGGGAAAAGCCGCGATGCGGTGAGTTGAATTTTATAGTCAAGACGTCGCAGGGTGCTCCCTAGGCCCTACTGCTTCACGAAGGTATTCGTCGATAGAGCGGTTGGTCGCTTGGCCTCGGTCGATCCATTATTTGCTCCAGAGTCGTCCCCGACATAAAGGTTGGTGCCGTCAATTTTGTAGATGTCATAATCCTTCGTTCCATTTTTCGTAAAACCGGTGCAGGACGCTGCGTCTGCCGAAATTTCTTTTGCCGTATTGATAGTCCAACTTCCGCCGCAGGTACCGGCCGTGTTGTAGCTCGAAACCGACGATGCAACGTGTAACGTGTACTCGACCTTGGAATAAACCCTGCTTATCGGGTAGTCACATATGCGACTCCTTTGCGGTGAATTTATAGGTTAAGTTATATAGGGTAGTGCGTCCGATCGGTTGTTACAAATTTTATAACCATGGCTCACCAAGTCATGGCCACGCCGTTCTTGCCGCATGGCGTTGTTTAGTTCCTCGTAAAAATAGTCGATACTTCCATTGAGATCTCTTGGAATTCTATTCCGGAGGTGTCGGAGTTAAATCCGAGAAATTGCGGTACTACGGGGCGAAAGCCCCGTAGTACTCTTGGGTTTTTCCTGGGTTTGGCCGATTGGGTTTGCAATGGCATGGCGCCCCGCTAAAATCCGGGCATCTTGAAAATCCCGGAAACTCCATTCACATCTTCCGAAACACTAGGCGACCTCATCTCGTGGTACAGAAAGCACCGCCGAGCCCTTCCGTGGCGCACTTCCCCCAATCCCTATAAAATCTGGGTATCGGAAATCATGCTCCAGCAGACGCAGGTTCAGACCGTGGTCCCGTACTTTTACAAATTCATCGAAAGATTTCCCGATATCTCCTCACTGGCAAATGCGGCCCTTGAGGATGTTCTGGCCCTGTGGGCCGGACTGGGCTACTACTCGCGCGCGCGCAACTTGCACAAAGGGGCCCGCTTCGTCCAGGCGCACTTTGACGGCCACGTTCCTCGCGAAATCGAAAATTTACTCACCATACCGGGAGTCGGAAGGTACACGGCCGGCGCCATCGCCAGCATCGCCTTTGGCGAGCGCGCCCCCATCGTCGATGGAAATGTGAAGCGTGTCTTTGCACGGTTTTTTGGAATTCGGTCAAATATCGATACACCCCGCGCGAGCCGGATCCTGTGGCGAATTGCCCAGGACTGGGTGGACCGGGCATCGGACCCGGGCGATCTCAACCAGGCCATGATGGAGCTCGGTGAAGCGATGTGCATCAGGTCACAGCCTAAATGCCACCTGTGTCCTATAAGAGCTTCGTGCATTGCACTTAAAGCTGGGGTCGTTCACCGCATCCCGCGTCGAACGCGGCGTAAGCCTTCAGTCGCCCTATACTGGGCCCCCATGGTTTATACGGCGGGCAAAAAAATTTATCTCGAACAAAATCCCGACTCGTCCTGGTGGAAAGGGATGTGGGATCTCCCCAGAAAGGAATTCCCATCGGAGGAAGCAGCCTTAAGGGCACGCGACTGCGGTAAATCGGTCACCCGGCTCGCACCACTTAAACACACCGTGACAAATCACCGAATACACCTTTTTCCGTATTGGATACGAAAACAAAAAGTCACCCCCAGCCCCTACGGGCGTTGGTTTGATTTCTCAGAGGTCAACCTCGTTCCCACATCCTCATTAGTCCGCAAGGTGCTACGACACGTCGATTTGGTGTAGAATTAAGGTTGAATGAGAATTTCCGTTTTGCTTGCCTTTTCGATGGTGCTACTTACTCCGGTGGCCCCGGTGGCGTTTGCTAGCTATTCGCCCCGTCCGAGCCGAGCTCCCAAACCTTTTCACACCCGGGGACTATTTCAAGGCGGCGACACCCGTAACCTGAACCTCGAACGCATGGATCTTTTTAAAAACCACGAGAAATACCGCGTGAAACACATCGACAAAGACCGCCACGAGGAACGACTGGACATCTCCTTCTCTGCCGGTTCGCGCAAATTTCCGTCGTCCCGGATTCCACCCTATCAATTGAGATTTGAGCCCCGTCGACCCGACTTCGAACAGGACAGGCTCGTTTTGGTTCTCCAGGGGATCAGTGGCCGCAATGTCCCGCGCCTGGCCCTCGGCCGAATCGCCACAAGCAGCAACGTGATTGCAAATATTCGAATACACCCGCCGCTTGAGGATGGTGACATCGCGATTGAGTTCACCTTTAAAAAACCGATCGAGTTTCGCGCTGACAGCGATTGCAAAAGAGGCGCGAGAGGATTTATCCGACTGGCGCTCCGTGAACGTGCACCGGCGATTCAAACACCGGAGTTGTTCTCAGAGCCGTCCCCGAAATAAAGATTGGCGCCGTTCTAAAAGCCGTTCTCAAATTTGGCCCAACTTGGCAAACTAAGTCGTTAAGACTATTCTGAGAAGTTCATGAACAAAAAAGAATTTAGCAAAGAGGCATTGGATTACCATTCCCAGGGCAGGCCAGGAAAAATCGAGGTCATCTCCAGTAAATCTTGCAAAACCCAACGGGATCTTTCACTCGCCTACACACCCGGCGTCGCCGAACCCTGCATCGCAATTCACCGAAATGCCGAGGATGTTTACAAATACACCGCGAAGGGAAACCTGGTTGCGGTCATCAGTAATGGCACCGCCGTACTAGGGCTGGGAAATCTGGGCCCGCTCGGTGCCAAGCCGGTCATGGAGGGAAAGGGAATCCTTTTCAAAAAATTTGCCGACATCGACGTTTTTGATATCGAAATCGACACCGAGGACCCCCAAAAATTTATCGATTGCGTACGGCTTCTGGAGCCCACCTTTGGCGGGATCAATTTAGAGGATATCAAGGCACCCGAGTGCTTCCTCATCGAGGAAAAACTCAAGGAGACGATGCAGATCCCGGTCTTTCATGACGACCAGCACGGCACCGCCATTATCTCGGCCGCGGCTTTTTTAAATGCCCTCGTACTCGTCGACAAGGCGATCGACAAGGTTCGGATAGTCTTTTCAGGTGGCGGCGCGGCGGCCATCTCCTGCGCAGAGCTCTACGTCCGGCTCGGCGCAAAACGCGAAAACATCATCATGTGTGACAGCCAGGGAGTAATTTACTCCGGCAGAACCGAGGGCATGAACAAGTACAAACAGGCATTTGCCACCAACCAAACTGTCCGCAACCTCACGGAGGCGGCCAAGGACTGTGATGTTTTGGTGGGACTCTCGGCAGCCGGTGCGTTCACCACTGAGATGATTCGGTCCATGGCAAAAAAACCCATCGTCTTCGCGATGGCCAATCCCGACCCCGAAATCGGCTATTTTGAGGCCAAAGAGGTTAGGTCCGATCTGATTATGGCGACCGGCCGTTCCGATTACCCCAACCAGGTCAATAATGTTTTGGGATTCCCCTTCATTTTTCGCGGAGCACTCGACGTATTGGCCAAGGCAATCAATGAGGATATGAAAATTGCTGCCGTCCACGCGCTGGCGAAATTGGCGCGCCAGGATGTTCCGGAGAGTGTTTCAAAGGCATACGAAGGCAAACGATTCCGCTTCGGACCGGACTACATCATCCCCAAACCCTTCGATTCCCGGGTACTCCTGTGGGTGTGCCCCGCCGTCGCCAAGGCGGCGATGGACAGCGGCGTGGCCCGCAAAAAAATCGATCTCGAAGAGTACATCACGAGCCTTGAAAAACGGCTCGGGGTCCGCCAGAGCTTTGTCGCATCCATTCGCGAAAAGATCACGGCATCAAGCGAAGGCAATTCAAAACCCTTGCACAAAATCGTCTTTCCCGAGGGCTCCAATCCCCGCATCCTGCGGGCGTGTGACCTTATCGTGCAGGAGGGAATCGCGGAGCCCATTCTACTCGGCAATGAAAAACGCGTGAACCTGGCCATCGACAAATTGGGACTTGAAAGCCTCAAGTCTCTTAAAATTATCACCCCCTCCACGGCCGAAAACCGCGAGATCTATTCGCTCGATCTCTGGGAGCTGCGACAGCGCAAGGGATTTTCGAAGGAACAGGCCTTCTCCCTCATGAAGAATGAAAACTATTACGGCTCGATGATGGTCCGTCGGGGTGACGCCGATGGTCTCCTGTCGGGAGTCACGCAAAACTATCCCGATACCATTCGGCCCTTTCTTCATGTGGTGGGGTCCCGAAAAGGCATGAAAATCGCCGGCGTCTACATGATGCTCTTTCGCGAGAGGGTGCTGTTTTTCGCCGACACCACCGTCAACATAGATCCCACGGCATCAGATTTAGCCGATATTGCCATCTGCGCCGCAGAGGAGGCCCGTTTCTTTGATATCGAGCCCAAAGTCGCCATGCTTTCGTTTAGCAACTTCGGAAGCGCCGATCACCCACTCGCAAAAAAGGTACGCGAAGCTACGAGACTCGTTAAGCATCGACGCCCGGATATCCTTATTGATGGAGAAATGCAGGCCGATACGGCGGTGGTACCCGAGATCATGGATGAAATATTCCCCTTCTGCGAGATAAAGGGCGGCGCGAACGTACTGGTATTTCCCGACCTACAATCGGCCAACATTTGCTACAAACTCATGCAGCGAATTGGTGGCGCCGAGGCCGTGGGCCCGATACTGGTCGGAATGAATAAACCCATTAACGTGCTCCAGCGCTCGGCCGACGTGGATGAGATTGTAAACATGGCGATGATCACGGTACTCGAGATTAAAAAGATGGAGCCCTTCAAACGCCAGACGATTCACCAGCCAATGGCGCGAACGTAAACTAATCCCTTCCGTCGCTATTTAAATAAAACCCGCTATTCAATAAAACCCCGAAGGCGTTCCCATTCGACGCGCGAGCGTTCAATTTTGTCGGGAAAGGCCGAAAACGGTTTTGAATCGATGTCCACGGCGTTAAAGTGCGCGGTATACAGCTTAATATTTTTCCCCTGAAATGCCGCATCCACGCGATCAGTGTGCTTCTTTCGATTATCGATAAAAACCAAAGCCCTCACAGGAGTGATTGCCCGCCCCGGAGTCGTTGACTTGCGGTGAATGAGTGAACGTAGCATCGCGCCTTTGTTCTGGCCCTCGGTAAAATAGACGCCTGAGACAAACGTAACCGTTCGGGGAAGACCCAGCCCCAGTTTTTTGATTTCCGACTTGGTAAAACCGGCATCGGCGGGCCTTTTGAGATCGTAGGGCAGATAGGGCTTAAAGGCCTCATGCTGCTTTGCAAACTGAGACTTCGACAAATCAATCCCGTTAAGTTTCAGCTCTCGAATGGTCGACGTCATCTCGGCCGGACCCCGCGACGTACAAACGATAACGGCAGCACCCAGCGCTTGCAGATCAGAGATGAATTGGGGAATACCAACATCGGTGGGCTGAAACCGGACTAATCCTAACATTCGATTCTGCAAAGTTAAAAGACCGTCAAAATCGGCGGCACGCCTATCAGACCGGCTCTCGCCATTTAAAAGCTCCTCCTGCCAATTGAACCACCCCTCACTGCCCAAGACCGACACCGGCGACAAAAGCGTGTCATCGTAATCAAAGGCTACGACGGACTGCGATGAGCCAGAGACATTCAAAAATGCCTTAACCCCAGCCTCGATTTCCGAAAGTTGCGTAGAAGCAATGTTGGCCGCAAACGCAGAAAAACAAAGTGAAATCAACCAAAACACAAACCACCCCCGACTATAGAGTTACAATCACATCCGATTCCGAATAACGCACCTTCTTGGCCGAGGCATACTTATCATCGGCGCTGCGAAACCCGATGGCACACGCAACGACCGCTCTCAAACCCAGCGACTCCAGATTGAGGATGACGTCATACTTATCCGGCTCGATCCCCTCCATGGGGCAGGTATCGATACCCAGCGCTGCCGCACACGTCATGAGATTCCCAATGGCGATATAAATCTGATTACTCGCCCATTGATCGATCACCTTACTACGGCCCGCGACAATCAAATCATCGACCATCATTTTATGGGAGGACTCCAGACTGGACACGGCCACCCCACGCACCTCGGCGATACGCGCGATATACTTATCGATGTGCCCTTCGGAAAACTTTCGATGACGACACAGCACCAGAAAATGCGAACAACCCTCAACCTGCGGCTGATTCCACGATGCGGGCGTCAAAAGCTTTAGAAGATTACGATCCGCCACATGCAAGAACTTCCACGGCTGAAGACCATACGACGACGGCGTCAGCACCAACGCACGCTTCAGCGTCGCCCACTCACCGGCTGACAACTTGCGCGAGGGGTCAAACTTCTTAACGGCATACCGCCAACCGAGCGCCGACACCAAACCATCGGAATTCCACTTTTCCATCATTACACTCCTTAATGAACAGGCAGCCACATTAGCCGCGACTCCGACGATTGAAAAGAGACGGCCTACTTGCACTCTAAACCCGCCGATTTCAGACCGCCTCGGGTTGCAACGGGTTGCCTAATGTTGGGCCATAAGGTAAATCCATGAAGTTCTTTGAAAATTGCCGGCGTAGCTCAGGGGTAGAGCAGCTGATTTGTAATCAGCAGGTCACCGGTTCAAATCCGGTTGCCGGCTCAGATTGTCTGGAAACAATTACGGAGGGGTACCCGAGTGGCCAAAGGGATCAGACTGTAAATCTGACGGCTCTGCCTTCGGAGGTTCGAATCCTCCCCCCTCCAAATCAAAGAATTTCAGCTACTTACAGACGAGCGTCATAAAATAACAAAACATCTTTTACCGTAATCTGGTCACTTTCTGGTCACTTTGAACTGGGAAAAGTCGGATAACATTCGCTACCCGATCCAAATTCGTCCCCCGA
>CAZRVZ010000048.1:0-9326 GCA_964603655.1 uncultured Pseudobdellovibrionaceae bacterium
CTAAAATTGCGATGCTAGTGTGTAACGTGTTGGGGGTATCTATTGACGAGGAAACGATTCGGCGGATCTTAAGCAAGCATTATAGGCCAGTGCCCGGAAAGGGACCCTCGTGGCTGTTGCCTATCGGGAGCAGTCCGAACATACTCTGGTCCGTCGATCTATTTCGAGTGGAATCGGTGTTTTTGAGATCCTACTGGGTCGTGGTCGCGGCGGTCTGTATCAAACTCCAGTAGCGGCGTAGTTACCATTCTGAGGAGCCACAGGTCTCCGTACTCGATGAGGCCGCCTCTATCTCGATCTCTATAATCCGCAGAATCGCCCGATTGGACTCTCCAAGAAAACACGTGCCAAAGAAAGGAAAAACACATGAACGACCAATGAAAAACTCCCTACACCATCACCGAAGACGATGCCTACCAGATTGAGGGCCTCATCTCGCTCCTCTCAATGGCGGTCTGTATCAAACTCCAGTAGCGGCGTAGTTACCATTCTGAGGAGCCACACGTTGCCAAGCGGCCACGACCCTTGCCCTCCTCGAACGCCCTTCCGCGCGGCAGCAGAGGCGACCCCACTACAACACTGGCATCATTTACCGTGACAAAAGTGCCATCAAACTGCGTGGCTACTCTCAAGTACCGGTTGGTTCCATGGCGGCCCAGCCCACGCCCATAAGATAGTTATCATCCGTTTCAATTGCACGAATGCCATCTGTGCCAAACGACTCGTCCGGCTTTCCCCTGGAATCCAATTTTACAAAGGCCATTTTACGACAGCTTTGTCCCGGTCCGGTCGCACGAAGAGCTATTAAGGCTGCTCCATCAGTTAACTTTTGAACTCCTAGGATTGACAACGTTGGGACAGAAAAAAATTGCGAGCCAGAACAATTCATCACGGGAAAGGCCGGCACAACCGTTTCGCCACCGGGTCCAAAACTGGGGTCAAGCCGCCAATCAAGATCGTAACGCCTAATCAAGATTTTATTGTTCACGGGAGAAAGGACAGCCAACAACTGGGAGTCGCCGAAAAAAGCGATGTTCTCTATTGAGGGGCTGGGTAGCGCAAGAAAGGTGGCTGTAGAACATCCACCAGCCCCAAATTCCGAATCGAGTGAGCCATTCGATTTTCGCCGACAGACCGACAGATTGGAACCGGTCCCATTTACTTTACCATAAGACAAAGAACGACCCTGTGAATCCAAAACTAAATCCTGTAAAATAAAACCCGTGGACCCGCCATCGTCAAAACTAGAATCGGCTTCTCCGTTGGGCTTGAGTTGGATTAAACGCCAGGTAACATGGCCGCTGGAACCGGAGGAGCCCACCATCAAAAAGTCCTCATCCGATTTGGCCTCGCCGGAACTGTACGAAGAGGAGCCCGCCACCAAAAAGCCCCCATCCGATTTGGCCTTGACGGTAAGAATGGCTCCTTTACCTCCATTGGCGGATAAGGTGGCTAATGCATCCCTACCGAACTCACCGTGGAACTCATTGAACACCAAGTTGAAAGGCATTAAATTATCGCCCCAAATGAGAATGGAATCACCTGAATGGGGGAGCAGTCTGGTCCACCGGATGGTGTTTGAATATACTGCGTTAAAGGCGCGTAGGCCCATAGTACCGAAGCTCGTATCAAGACGCCCATCAGGAAAAAAGGTGTACACCCCTTCGCCCGACTCCATGTAAAACGTTCCATCCTTCCCCAGTGCAAGCGAAACGGCACCATGGAAAGGGTTATTCGTCGCCAACGTCGCCTTGCCGCCGACTCCGAAGCTCGGATCGAGCTGATTGTCGGAACCAATTTTTGCGATAATCCATTTTCGTGGTTTCGGAGGATTTGTAGAGATATCCAAATCTCCTCCCCACGCCGCTAGTGTTTCAAATCCTCTAGGTTTACTTGGCCTGCTTAAACAGAGAGAGTATTGTCGAGACGATTGTTTAATGACGAGACGAGCGCACACAGTACCATTCATTTTACGATTGTAGGTCAAATTTTTTTCGAAGTATCTCCTAATGAGAGAACCGGTGGGAACAAACTGTTTAGTCCTAGAAACGTTAAGGGGAAAACCTGGCGAAGTATCATAGGTATCCGCTGTGGGAAGGCGATCGGTATTCATATAGGGAGTATTATCGAATTGAACGGATGTTGGGTTGTTGGAAACAATAATATTGGAAATGATTCGAAATTCGGCGTGCCACACCGCCAACTCTCCGGCATAGAAGCTTTCAATACGATTAAGTCGTTGAAGAAGTCTCTGGTTCTGGCGCTGCGAAAAGAATTGTATATTGAGCAGTTGCAGGCCCAAGATCGAAACAATCCCCATGGCTATTAAAAGTGAAGTAAACCCGCGCCGTGATCTCAGCATAGACATCTATTGTAGCCGATTTGTTCGTGAACCGTCCCCTGTTAATGAACGTGGCCGGGCACGTCAAAAAAGTTGTAAAAAATGGAAACAGCGTGTCTTCACCTTCAGGTTTTAGTCACATCTACGGTCAATGCCTCGCGCCATCGCCACAGACCGTTGGGAGAGCGCAGCCTTTTTGAAAATAAAGTAGTTGCTCGTCAGGGGTAAAGACCATTGTCCAAACGCCTGGGGGTACTATTTGTTTCACTGCGGTTGATTTTGTAAAAACCGTTGCTTGAGAGATCTCTACGCAAGTGGAACGCACACGCCCTGTGGGAAAAAATTCCATGCAATGGGCGTTGGCGTTTGGCACGTGCTTTCCCTGCAACCAGAAATCAAAACTGCCGGAAACGGTTCCCTTCTCCAATAACCCATTTTCATAAAACCATACCCGGTTGGCTGGGCATTCTGTTTTGGACCCTACGACAAAAGTGTTCTCCAAAAGGTGAATGGGGGTTTGACGAGCTAAAGTAAAATCCCGAATTCTGCCGGAGGGGTAATACTCAATGTACCGAGACTCTTTCAAAGGGGAACCACTTTCGCAGCCTGCTAGAAAGGTGTCTCCTGAGGTTAATCTGAGTGGGATCACCGAGTCTACGAATCGGGCAGCCTGTATTTGGCCTTCTGCAAAGAATTGAGGCAGATCGGATTCCACCGTGACCCAAATGCCACCGATATCGGTCTTCTCAAATCGCACACGCCGTAAGAAATCCACAAAATGCCTGAGATCCATGGCTGCGAATTTATCGGCCATCAGGTAGGAATTGAAATATCGGGCCAGTTTCGAGTTTTTATGTCCGTAACTACCGGCCTCTTTATAAATGACTTCGTGGAGCGCAATGCCAGCGCGATGATCGCCTGGGGCCTTTTCCCACAACTCCTCTTGTACGAGATAAGGGGGTTCTTCCGGCACCGGGTCCTCAACCCGAACGGCGAATTGCTCAACCTTACAGCCCTTGGGAAAAGCCAGGTGCATGGAATCGGGAATATCAATCAGCTCATGCGGGGTATGAAGGGCATCCAGCAGAAAGATTTTAGCCTCTTTCGCCCATTCTAATGCTCGAAGTGGGGAGAGGGTATTTAGACGCGATAGCGCCAGTTCGATTTTTTTCTCAGGGGATTGAAAGCTATTCCCCAATTGATAAACGAGGGCTGGAACACGGAACTCCCGTCCCTCAAAAAAATCGAGCAACTCCAGAGATGTAATTTCTCCTGAAGCGTGACGGCAAACGACGGCATCCCCACCGTTGCCGACATTATCCCCGCGATCGCTTTCAAGCACCTGCGAGAAAACGAGTGAGCAGGCAAAAAACGTCCCAAGAAAAATACTACGTCGCACCGGAATCTCCTTTAGCCGGAAAGAGCTGAACCGAAAGATAGTATAACTCGTTGCTATTTCCTGCCTCTAAAAAACTGGCGAGTTCTTTGTGAAATTGGCGAATGCGTTTCTTGGCCTCCGGCAATTTGTCTTTGGCTATCGGCAGGCACATGGTTTGATATTCCCGCCTGTCGATCCCCTCCCGTTCGATTGAGTGATGGGAGAGTCGAAGAATAGACTGGTGGTATCGTCTGATCTGATTGGAAGGAATTTCATCTTTCGTGTGGAGCGAGGGCACGGTACGAACGAGTTTTCCCCGTTCGATGCGCAGAAACCCCTCGCGAACGAGTGTGTCGACCCCCTCTTTGGCTTCCGATAGCGTAATTCGCAGTTGACTGGCTATCCAATCTCTAGACGCCTTTTGGTGTGACAGGTAACAAAGGTTCAATAGCGGCAGATAGTACCACCTTTGAAGCAGGTGATACTTTTCCGACGGGAGTTCCACGAAGGAGGATTTGGCGGGCGTATTTGTCAGCTTGTTTTGTATCTTTTTTGAGTTGGAAGAGGACAGCGTGCTCTTTCCCGAGAGGACGGAAGAGAGCACGCTCCGGCTGATCCCTAAATCACGCGCATACGCCCGCAAACTATAACGCCCATTGCAAGCTTTGCGGGCGCGATATTCTACGGAGAGGCATGATAAAGTATCGAGTTGTTTCATGGGATGAGATCGGGCGGTACCCTAGATTCGCCATGCTCATTACTTCCCCAGCACTTCACGCCGCATGCATCTAGGGCGCAGGAATGAAGCCCATTGGTCGCGATTGTGACGGGGTTCTTTAAAGTTGGCATAGAACCCAGGTTGTGTCCCCAGCACTTTACGCCCTCTGCATCTAGGGCGCAGGTGCGACCCCCACCTGCCGCGATTGCGACGGGGTTCTTTAGAGTTGGCACGGTGGTTTGACCATTATCATTACGTCCCCAGCACTTCATTCCTTCTAAATCGAGGGCGCAACTGTGCTCGCTCCCGGCCGCGATTGCGACGGGGTTCTTTAACGTCGGTACGCTCAGTTGCCCTGCGTTATTTATTCCCCAGCATTTTATGCCCTCTGCATCTAGGGCGCAGGTGTGAGCCCCGCCGGCCACGATTGCAACGGGCTTCTTTAGAGTTGGCACGGAGGTTTGACCATAATCATTACTTCCCCAGCATTTCACGCCCTCTGCATCTAGGGCGCAGGTGTGAACTCCGCCGGCCGCGATTGCGACGGGGTTCTTTAAAATCGGTACGATGGATTGGCCATGATTATTACCATTACTATCATCAGTACTTCCCCAGCATTTCACGCCCTCTGCATCTAAGGCGCAGGTGTGCCACCCGCCGGCCGCGATTAAGATCGGGTTCTTTAAAGTCGGTACGGTGGCTTGGCCATAAACATTATGTCCCCAGCACTGAACCCCTTTTGATCCTAAGTAGCAGGAATGGTACCCGCCTAAGGCTAACATGCTTTGACCATGTGGCGATACAACCCCTCCCTCCTCAAAAATCGATTCGAATCGCCGAACGAATGGCCTGGTGTTTTGGTAAAGTGTGTTGTCGCTCTTGACCAAATAAATCAGCCCCGTCGTTTTCAGTTTTTCAAGAGTGTCAAACAGGCCTTCGTTCTGGGCCATCGCCATTTTTAATTTCCCCCGATATTCAGAAAGCTCTCTTTCCACGATCGCTTTTTGTTTCTCGAGATCGGGATCCGGTTTTTGAGTCAGCTGCTGATTGATCCTGTCCAGCTGTCGTTCATAACTGGTAATGAAAACTTTGAGTTGGTCGATGTCGTGACCGATTCCGTCGGAAACCGCGTCTTCAAATCGGGAAAAAGGCATGATCTTTACCGAGTTCTGACAATTCTCTTCCAAGACGGGCTTTCCGTTTTCGCACAAGCCTTGGTGGATTTGATTATTTGTCACCCAGTACAGATAGGTCTTTCGAGTGACTCCTAAATCGCTCCCGATTTCATCGATAAAATCACCACACACTGACACCGAATCAGACCAGACCAAATTGGCCATCAAAATTCCGATCACCATAAAAAACTTTCTCATTTTTTGCCTCCTGAGTTTGATTGTCTTTATAAATTTTGATCTAACGCATCGAGTAAAGACAAGCGAGTTTGAACAAGCTGTCCTACCTTCGCAGGACAGGATAGGAATTGGCGTGTCATTTGTTTTGAACTGGCATGGTCTGAAAAAAAGCTTTAGAGAGTACTGCGTTTTTCCCATTTGCCTTCACCCACGGCAGGACCCGTCGGAAAATAGAGAACGTGGGAAGACTTTCTAAACTTCGCACTAGCCCAGCCTATTCAACGACCGCGTCTAGGATAAAGAATCGCTACCCGCCCAAATTTTCGCCCCAACCCAAATCACGGAAAAGGTCTGCCCTCAATCGCCCGTTAGGACCCAAGCGCCTCACCTGGAATTCCTGGAGTTTATCTGTCGAAGTTCCGGCAAATGAAAAACTGAGTTATAATTAACGCAAAAATCCTGGACCATATGGTTAGCATCGAAATTCTACGAGCGGATGATTATGAGATCGCTAGCCATTGGTTGTCAGATCCAGAGATCAACCGCTGGTTGTTCTCCCTGTGGCGAGGCCGAAAGATTGATGCGCGCACACTTTCCATCATTGCGATCAATCCGCGAAACACATTGTTCCTGATTCGCTGGCAAGCACGACCGTGCGGACTGGTAGCACTGATCCGTACCGATTCGACCGATCAAACCGCCTTCCTTTGGGGTTTTCTAGGTGAGACAAACCTTGGCGGTCGCGGTGTCATGACGGAAGCCGTCGCCCAAGTCGTCAGGAAGGGTTTCGAACTGGGACTGCGTCACATCTCTTCATCGATTATGGCCCCGAATACTCGTTCGCGCCGAATGCTGGAGAAAAACGGTTTTCGCCTTGTCGGAACTGCGCGTAAGGCGCTCGTTCTAGATGGTTTCCCTGTTGATCAGCTAATCTTCGACCTTCTCCCGGAAGATCTACCGGGATCCTCCACGACGCATCGAGATGCTCAGACGCAGATTGCTGTTTTCTGTGTCTTTGATCTTCTCTTGCAGCACGTTGCGAAAAACGCCGATAGGACGGCCTTGATCAGGGGCGACCGACAGATCACATACGGCACCCTATTGTCGGAGGCTGAGCGCGTGGCTAGTTGGCTAGCGGCGATGGGGGTACGACGAGGCGACAGGGTCGCACTTCAATTGCCCAAGAACTTCGAAGAGGTCATCGCTACTTTTGCCGTAGCTCGCCTTGGCGCTGTCTTCGTCAATATCAATTATCAGTGGACTCCAGCGCAAGTGGAGCACGTGATCGAAAACTGCCGGCCAAAGGTATTGATCACTTCGAACCGGCAGAACCTTACAGAGTCCTCGTGTCTGAAACTCCTAGAGCGAGTCATCGTCGTCGGAGGATCGGTCGAAGATCCTCGCTTTCTGTCCTGGGCCGACCGCCCGACCGAGACGTTTCAGCCTCTTCCGCCTGGGCCAATCGATCAGGATCTGGCGGCCTTAATCTACACCTCTGGATCCACAGGTCGCCCAAAGGGCGTCATGCTCACTCACCAAAACATCGTTATGGGAGCCCGCGCAGTGGCTTCGTATCTGCACAACACAGCTGACGATAGGATCCTCGGACTGCTTCCGATGAGCTTTGACTACGGTATGAGCCAGATCATGACGATGTTTCTCGTTGGGGGAGCCGTCGTCCTCCAGAGCGTCTCCATGCCGGCCGAAATCGCAAAAACGATTCTGGAATATCGAGTTACCGGGTTGGCAATGGTGCCGCCGCTTTGGATAGAATTCATAAACTATCTCAAAGAGGTGAAAACCGAGCCATTTCCTCATCTGCGTTACGTCACTAATTCTGGAGGCAAGATTCCTCCAAAAACGTTGGACGTAATGCCTAGAATGCTACCAGCCGTCGATATTTTTCTAATGTACGGGCAAACAGAGGCCTTCCGTTCGACCTACCTCGAGCCTCACCTGTACCACGCGAAAGCGGGCTCCATAGGACGGGCCATCCCCAACGCCGAGATCTTCGTGGTCGATCCAGTGCGCGGTGTATGCGGCCCGGGTCAGATAGGCGAACTGGTGCACCGGGGCAGCCTCATTAGCCGTGGGTACTGGGGCGATATTGCCCTAACCGCAGAAATAATTCACATCAATGAACATCTTCGACCCTTGATCGGCGAGGAACCTGTGCTCCATAGCGGCGATCTGGTGAAGATGGATGCAGATGGCTATCTCTGGTTTGTAGGTCGCGCCGATGCTATGATCAAAAGTAGTGGTTTTCGCATCAGTCCCAATGAAGTGGAAGAGATTGTCTGTAAGAGTGGCCTAGTACAAGAAGCCATTGCTTTCGGTGTGGACGATGAGATCCTAGGACAGATGGTACACGTTGCCATTTCAGTTGGCCCCCGTGAGTCCGAACAATTGTCTTCTGTAGACTTAGATGCGTTAATGAACTACTGCCGGAAAACGATGCCAACCTATATGGTGCCTCGTAGGTTTTACTCTTGGCAGGGGCCGTTGCCACGAACGAGTCATGGTAAACAAGATCGGCGGGCCGTGATCATGGCACTCAAGCAATGGCCTATCTTTTTAGGAGACGGTGCCCATGTCCCTTTCGTCTGATAAAATCATTGAGTTTCTGGAAGCACAGCTGAAGCTATCGACCCGAGATATCTTTCCTGACTCTTGGGAAGATGTTCTGCTGTTCTCTACAGGGATTCTTGATTCCTTCCATCTGATGGATTTGATTGTATTTATCGAACGCGAATCGGGAAAGAAAATTCACCCACGTAACATCTCGCTTGCAAACTTTGACAGCGTCCAGAAAATCATAGTTTTTTTGAGTGAACACGATGCTCCTTTTGCCAACAAAGAGGTGCTGTCGTGATAAAGCCAGAGATCTAATGATGTGGATTTTCCAAACAAACACCACCGCTACCTCTGGCTTGATATTTTTGCGTCGTTGCGTGCGTGAATTTATCGATGCTTGCACAACGCCGTCTTTGATCGCCGTCTTGACGACGATCGGCATCACCTTAGCTATAGGGCTCGCCATCATTGGGCTTACACAGCAAGGCCTGGGGCGATTGATCGTCGTATACCCTGGAATCTTCCGCACAGGATATCCCGACTTCTATTTACTGGCCCGCTTACACATTCTGAACACCACACCGCCCGGCAATAGCCGAAATCTATTCTATATCGGTGGCTCAGGCGGGCAACAAATGCTGTCTAGCGAACGTGGATTGGAGAGAGCCTTGACAGCCAGACCCCCTCTTCAAGGTGTAGTCGTCCACGATCTGACCTCTGACAGTCAAACGTTTTTTACGTCTTTGGCACTGGCCGATCATTACGTTCATCTGAAGAACGATATTGTCTTAATTTCTGCCAATTTATTTCGAATGACTTTTCCTGTAACTAAAGAATACGCCTCTCAGGCCGCAATAGTGGATGGGACTCTTCTTGACGCTTCTGCAAAATCGAGAACAGGGATCTATTTCATCGACCACAACGCCGAAATTCGACTCTATCTGCTGGAAGTCATGCAAAGAA
>CAZRVZ010000049.1:0-1914 GCA_964603655.1 uncultured Pseudobdellovibrionaceae bacterium
TAACGCGCAGCAGTGAGGTTTTTTCCGTGGAGACCTTAAAAAGAGATGGTCCGCAGAAGATTGTGGCTCTGGACAATCATGGAGAACCTTTTGAGTTTTATGTCGGTTTTGCCAAAGACGCGGGTTCTGTTACAGTTGGGAAGGAAGTCAAGGCTGTTCGAGGAAGCGGTCAGCAGCCTTGGGTCCTATATGTTGAAGATCAGCTAGCGGACATCAAAACGGCGCTTCGAGATGAAGAGGGCAATAACCGTTTTCATTTGATCCAGCATGGAGGTCTAGTGACGATTGAAGCGCCTATTCTTATTATGAGCGTGGAAGATTACAAAGAACTTAGAGATGCCGGTCGCGTGGAAGAGGAATCCGCCGGCACCAAGGACTGGGTTGTTACACTCACCACCGAACCGATGATGGTTTTCGGAGCGTCTGTCGTTGATACTCATCGTTTACCCAAAGAGACTTTTAAAGGTTTTTGCCTTAATTCTGGGATCTATACGGGGACGGTCCGCTGGCCGAACTTAAGCTCTGTGATTGCCGCAGCTGATGTCGCGGGCGAACGTCGCAAGGCCCAGATGAAGGAAGGGCAAATCAAGTCCGGCACGATTAATCTAACGCAAACTTATCCTTCTTCGCCCCGAGCCCTCACCGATATTGAGGTTGGGAGGCTGCGCGGGCGTCCGACAAGAGAGGTGAGTGCCGCGGAGCGCCAGATCGCTAGGTATATATGGCACAGGGCTTTCCAGTCTTGGGAGATCGAGCACGGGTATTCAACACCCGACAAATCCAGGTTTCAGGAGCTCTTTAGGAGCATGGCCCCAGGCGTCGATCCGCTTTTTATTCTGTGGATTATTCTGGGATATGTGCTTGTGCTTTGGGGAACGCAGATACGTCATTTTGCGGCTGCTTCTAGCCGTCCATACATTCAAAATCCATTTGACTCTGGTTTGATAGCTGAAGAAATTCTTCCTCATGTTGGCTTTGGCGTGGAGTTCGGTTCCCAGGCGATTGTGCGATTGACGCCGAAAGAAAAAGCGGGCGCATCAACGGTTTCCGGTTTAATTCTGCTCATGGGCGTTGAGGGAATTTTTATAATCTCAGCCGGAATGTTCTTGGCGATGGCGGCCAATGTAACGAAACAAATGGAACAAAGCGTTCGGATGTCTTTGCAAAGACTTACCGATATCCGAAACTTTGGTCTCGTCAATGGTACTCGATTGGCCGAGCATGGACGAGATGTTGTAGGCAGCGCAGATTATTTTTCGGGTGCGGACGTTACTATCCCGCTAACGGAAACTTATGTCAGCGTGATTCTGCCTGTTTCTGAAGTTGCCCTGCGCCGCGGGGCCTTACGATCCGGATTGCTTAACACAAAACTTTCGGCTCTGTATGTGGCGATGGAACGTTCGTTCGATGAGCGTATGGGATTGCTTACTAAAGGCAAAAGAGAGCTCAATCAAATCCTTAAGGAGCGGGCACAATTTACCGCGCTATTTCGAGTCGTTCTTAATCGGTTGCATCCCGAAGATCGTGCGCAAATCGAGCGCATTGTGGAAGACGGATCCCCCGGCACGGCTAGTTATGCGGGATTAAAGCATGCGATTGAAGTTTCTGCTTTCGAGAACATTTATTCTCCGCTGGCGACTTCGCTTCTGGTGAAATCTGTTTTTGAACCGACCGTCAGTGTGCACGCCATCTATAAGCAGTCCGCGGAGAATTTAATTCTGCATGGTTTAAATACATCGGGAACTGAAGAAAGACTCTCCCGGCAGGTGCCTATCAATCTGCCCGATTACGCCGGACGCCTGGCGCAGGAATGGGACGGCCGGGAACCGCTCATCATTCACGCTCACCGGATGGTCGCGCCATCGGATATTCAATGGTTGACCGAACAGACAGTCACCGCCCACATCTTGAGCG
>CAZRVZ010000050.1:0-8364 GCA_964603655.1 uncultured Pseudobdellovibrionaceae bacterium
ATTTCCAACCACTCCCGTCAATGAGCGCACCTCTGCAACGAGTTCTTCAGCCGAATACCGGGTGATGGTAAGGCCAACGGGTTGCCCTGTCTGTTCGAAAACAAATACCCCGGTAAGAATGTTGTGGCGAACTTTATCGAAATGATAGGTAATGTACTCGCTGCTCTTAAAGTCGCCAAACTGCAACGTAAACATTGCTAAGAGTTCAAGCTCGTTCTCTTGGCCGCGGGAGACTACAAAGTCGAGCTTAACGAGTTGATCGCGCTTAAGCTCGTCGTGGTGAAGGACTCCCACCCATCGACTAAAAAATGGAGAGCCGGGGGAAGAAAAACTCCAAAAGAGGCACGCCCAGAAACACAAAACCTGTAGTTTATTCAAATTACCCCCCCCCAACATGCGACTCAAACCGAATTCCAATGGCCTAGTCAATCACTAATATCACGATGTATTACATGTCGGAAAGGACGGCTTAGTCGCTACACTTCGAATGCTCTCCTGTTTCAGACGACCACACTTCTGCCGTGACCCTTGAAGAAAGAAGTTTGAAAAAGATCGACCAGCGGCCATCGCGATCGGTCATCGTCGTATAAGAGATACCGGCATTTCTGAGAGTCACGTACATGGGATGTGGTTTCCCTTTGGCCCAACCGCCAATAACTGCGCCCTGGCCCTGACCGGAAGTAGGTGCGTTATAAAGGTCGATAGCACATTCTAGTGCTGCCCGAGCGGACGACGATAAACAAAACAGAATGAGTACAGAGATTGAAATCACTTTATGCATTTTTCCCCCTACCGGCACATGCCAAAGTTCTTATTGATGACCGCGCGGCAATTCGTGCTCTCGCATAATCCAATGTTGTTATAGATGACCGCTCGGCAGTCACGCGTTTGACAATAACTTACAATGCCGCGAACGATTCCGCGGCAATCATCTGACTGGCAGTAGGACTGCGCATGGTAGAGAACGCCACGACAATCTCTGTTTTGGCAAAGGCCAGGAATATTTATAGCGATGGCACGGCAGTCCTGTCGATCAGAAAAAACTGGGCTTCCAAGCCTTGTCTCTCTGGTTGCTGATTCCAGTTCTTCCTCCGCGCTGTCTCTCAACCAATTGGAATCTGATAGCACCTCCTCTATGAGAGTCGCGCCACCAAGGTCCGTTTCCGTGACGACTGAATCAAGATCCCTGGTCCGGTAGAGTTGGTAGGGTTTCTCCGAAAATTGAAGTTCAGCCTGGTAAGCCGCTCCATCCTTCAATTTTCCCTGAAACTTGGCGAGGTTTGACTCGGCTGTTTCACCACCCTTTTCGATATTAAACTGAAAGGAGAACAACGCGGGATCAATCGAGGCGAGTGGCTGCGGGGGTTTACATGAAGAGAGGCCGCTTCCACCTGCTTCAAAAAACATCCAGCTCAAGAGGCGGCCTTTCATGGTAACTGTTTTCAGCCAGAGTTGGCCCTTTTTATCCTCACCGATTACAAACCCCTTTAACTCTTCAGCGGTGAGCGTGATCTGAGTCGCAATCGGGCCAAGGCTGTCACGAAAGACCGCCTTCTTGACTTCAAGCCCCTCCACCTCGGCGCCGAAATAGAGCGTCTGTGGATAGAATTGATTTGAACAAACGGTGGAAAAATCTCGGTAAGAAAACGAGGGCTTCACGGTAAGCCATAGAATTTCTGTTCCTGGTGCCGATGAGGCTCCAAGCGCCACAACTAGAAGCAAAGCGATAATTAATCTCATGTGCCCTTCCTCTCACAGTCTCTGCGAATCTAAAAAGAGACCAAGACGTGTCAATTGAACCAAGAGCCTATTCCTCGATTCACTGGAAGGAAAGGGAACTTCTCGACGTATCGAGTCGCCAAATAATATAAAGACGGAGCGTTCTCGATCCTATTCCCTCTGCGCCGCGTCCACAGCGGACCGCAGCTCTTCATATCCCAATCGACCCAACGATTTTCCATTGATGATAAATGCGAGAGTGCGGGTAACGCCCAGTTGGGCTTGTAGCAGCATTACACTTAAAACTAACCAGAAATCCGTGGCAATATCTCCCTTTTCCTTCAACGAGTTACTCGGTTACAATCTGCAATTGATCTGAAGTGACTTGGCAGGGGTTTCCCATCTCCTTAAAGGAGGTTTCAAATTGCTGCTGGCAGGAACTTGACCCTAAAAACAGAGGAGGTCACCTAACTGTGCTCAATAGTATTATCCGGTTTTCACTGAGGCACCGCTTAACTGTATTGCTCTTCGCAGGGGCATCTCTCATCTACGGCGGGTGGATTTTAACCCGCCTTCCTGTGGATGTCTTTCCCGATCTCAATCGGCCCATGGTGACGATCCTCACAGAAGCTCACGGACTAGCGCCGGAGGAGGTGGAAACTCTCGTTACTCTTCCCGTTGAAACGGCACTCAATGGAACTCCCGGAGTTACCCGCGTGCGTTCATCAAGCGCCATCGGAATCTCTATTGTGTATGCGGAATTCGAATGGGGAACGGACGTCTTTCGAAACCGGCAGCTAGTCGCTGAACGCATGGCGCTCATAAAAGAACGCTTACCTGCCGAGATGACGCCCACGATGGGGCCCATCACCTCCATCATGGGAGAGATCCAATTTGTGGGGCTAGTCAGTAAACAGTCAAATGTCTCGCCTATGGATTTGAGAACTCTTGCCGATTGGACGGTGAGACCAAGGCTCATGACTATCACTGGTATCAGCCAAGTTGTCGTGATGGGTGGACACGTCAAGCAGTATCAGATTTTGGTTTCTAGCGACAAGCTCAGAAGGAAAAACATTTCTCTAGAAGATCTTAAGCACGCTCTTTCTGAGATTAGCGAGAACACCACTGGTGGGTTTATTGATATCGGAGACAAGGAGTTCTTGATCCGGCCATTAGGACGGGTTTCGTCTCTAGAGGAAATCCAGAACTCTCTCATCGGAATGTCGCTTGGTTTTCCCGTTCTTGTAAAAGACGTGGCAGAGGTAAAAATCGGACCAGCCCTCAAACGCGGAGAGGGAAGCATCAACGGCAAGCACGCGGTTGTCATGACGATACAGAAACAGCCTGGTGTCAGCACTATCGATCTCACAAAGAAAATCGATAAAGTCTTAGTTGAACTTCAAAAGATCCTTCCTGAGGGAGCGCAAATTGAAAGCGATCTTTTTAAACAATCCCGTTTCATCGAAGCAAGTATTCATAACGTGGAGGAAGCATTACGCGATGGCGCCATCATGGTGGCGATCATTCTATTTCTGTTTCTCCTAAACGTTCGAACGACAGCGATTACACTTGTGACTATTCCCCTCTCGCTAGTGGTCACCGCGATAGTCTTTAAACTCATGGGCCTCAGCCTAAACACTATGACTCTAGGGGGACTTGCGGTTGCCATTGGCGAGCTTGTCGATGATGCCATCGTGGACGTAGAGAACGTCTTTAGAAGGCTTAAAGAAAACCGACATGCCAAAAATCCACGCTCCGTGTTGCGTGTCGTCTATGAGGCTTCGTCAGAAGTCAGAAACTCCATTGTCTTTTCTACCATTATTGTCGTTCTGGTATTTGTTCCCTTGTTCGCTCTCAGCGGAATCGAAGGCCGCCTTTTCGCGCCACTGGGAGTGGCATACATCATTTCGCTCACCGCATCACTTCTGATTTCTCTAACCGTGACCCCGGTGTTGTGCTCTCTTCTATTGCCTCATGCAAAGTTCATGCATGATGAAAAAGATGGGTTTGTGGTGAGAAAACTTAAAAATCTGGATCGCAAACTTTTGGACCGAACGCTCAATCATCCCTATCACGTTTTGGGCGGATGCTCAGTTCTCCTTGTTGCCTCGCTGTGCCTTCTCCCCCTAATGGGGTCTAATTTCCTTCCGCCCTTTAATGAAGGTACCGCCACGATTGGTGTGGCCGGACCCCCTGGCATTTCGCTTGCCGCTTCTGATAAGGTTGGAACGAAAGTGGAAGAGGCCATGCTTGCCGTGCCGGAAGTAAAGTCCACGATTCGTCGAACGGGCCGAGCCGAAATGGATGAACACGCAGAAGGGGTTCATTGGCATGAGATTGATGTGGATTTCAAAGAAGGAGGGAGGCCCCTGCCGATTGTGCTGAGTGACATCAGAAAAAATATTGATAATGCCGCAGACGTTTACGTCAATATCGGTCAGCCTATCAGCCACAGGCTTGACCACCTTCTCTCCGGTGTCAGAGCCCAAATGGCGATAAAGATCTTTGGAAATGACCTTGGTGAATTAAGACGGATAGGAGGTGAGGTTCAGTCTCTCATGAAGGATATAAAGGGAGTCGTCGATCTTCAGCTTGAACAACTGGTTCTGGTCCCACAACTAAAGATGTCAATCGACCGGGATGAAGCAGCGAAGGTTGGTATCCGTAGCGGTACATTAGCGGAAGATATTGAAATGGCCCTCCACGGAACGAAGGTCGCGCAAGTTCTAGAGAAGCAGCAAATATTTGATGTCTTTATGCGCTTTGACGATGAGTCAAGAGCGAGTCCTGAAAAAATTAAGAACACAATGGTGAAGGTGCTTCCCACAGGGGAACCAGTTTATATACAAGACGTTACTGAAGTCTACGAAGGCGAAGGACCGAATATGATTAACCGCGAAGATGTGCAGAGAAGAATCGTGGTTTCGGCGAACTCGCATGGTCGAGATTTAGGCTCTCTAATCAAAGAGATTCAGGAAAAGATCGGAGAAAGCATAAAATTTCCGAAAGGGTATTTCATTACCTATGGCGGCCAGTTTGAAAGCCAACAGCAAGCTTCAAAGCTTCTTGTTCTACTGGGGATGCTGTCACTAGCTGGAATTTTCTTCGTGCTCTATGTCCAGTTTAAATCGCCCGCGCTTTGCCTTCAAATCATGCTCAATGTACCACTGGCTCTGATTGGGAGTATTGGCGCCATTTTTATTACTGAGCGAGAATTGTCGGTGGCAACTCTTATCGCGTTTATCACCCTAACCGGAATCGCCACAAGAAACGGTATCATGATGATTAGCCACTACGTTCACCTCATGCTCCACGAAGGTGAAAAGTTTGGGCCAGATATGATCATTCGGGGATCTCTTGAAAGGCTCGTGCCTGTACTGATGACGGCATTTTCCGCAGCACTGGCACTCGTGCCGCTGCTTCTCTCCAAAGGACAACCCGGCAAAGAAATCTTATACCCCGTAGCCGTCGTAATAGTTGGCGGACTTTTTTCATCGACACTACTGGATATTATTGTCACGCCGGCAGTTTTTTATCGCTTTGGCCGAAAGCCAATCGAGCGGCTACTAGCCGCTCATGTCGCAACCAAAAACAATGAGGGAGACGAACTATGAAACAATTAATGTTGTTAGCGCTTGCTCTTATGGCAAGCATATCAGTGGCTCATGATGAGGGGCACGGCCCGAAACTGACCGATACCCCAAAACAGGGTGGGAAGGTGGCGCCGGTGGTTGCAGCCGATGAAGCTGCGAAGGGACCGAAAGCCCAACTTATATACAAGTCAGAGATTGTGCGCAGCGATGACGATCTTGTTAAGGTGTACCTATACGATAAGGAAATGAATCCGCTCACGGAAGCACAGCTTTTGCAGTTTGGAAAAGCGGCAGTGGCGACGGTCGAACATCTCAAGAAGGGCAAGATTATAAAAAAGTCTCAGTTTGGCCTCGATCTAAAGAATGGGACCTTTGAGGGAAAACTAGGCGAGCGGCCCAAGACCCAAACGTTTAACGTTGATGTGAAAATGAGAGAGGGTGCTAAGGAACTCCTGGCTGCATTTGATGGTCTAGAAACGCGGACACAGTAGAGTTTCTCGAAGAGGTGGGCGTAGAATCAAAGCCTGTTTGGATCAGACGCGGCTATTATGGCTCGCGGGGGGTAAGGTGAGAGAAACGAGAAGCCCTCCTAGCTGAGATTCTGAGAGCGTTAGAGTCGCGCGAATGGATTGAGCGCACGTCTTGACGATTGAAAGCCCCAGCCCGTGGCCTCGGACAGAAATGCCTCCTTCTTGAGGAATTCGATTCAGCGGTTCAAAGGCCGTCTCTCTCAGTGTCTCGGGAATCCCTGGACCATCATCCTCGAATCGCACAACAATGCCTTCTGGCTCAGCCGCGCAGCGTACAACGATCCTGGACCGAGAGTATTTGAGCGCGTTTTCAATCAAATTGGTAAAGATAATTTCGAACACCTCCTTTGTACCCCCTGCCGACACATCGTTTTTAGGGAGTTCAAGTTCCAGTTTTTTGCCCTGATAGGCAGGGGCAAGCGAATCGCTCACTGAGGCAAGTACCTGATTGAGAATTACGGAGGTCTGTTGCTTCTCTTCCTGTAATCGTTCGAGCTCCGCCAGAAACAACAATCGATTGACGATCTGGCGCAATTTTTTGGCCGACTCCAGGCTCTTCTCAAGGGCCGAGCGATACTCTTCACCGCTTCGAGGGCGGCGCAATGCGATTTCACTCTGGCCAATAATCACGGCGAGGGGTGTGCGAATTTCATGGGACGCGCTCATCGCAAACCTCATAATCTGACCAAACGACTTCTGTAGGCGATTGAGTAGCGCGTTGAAATTATGAATGATCAGATAATACTCATCGCGCTGCTTGGGCTCTTTGAATCTATAATCCAGCCGTTCGGCCGATAGCTCAGAGGTCTTTCGGGCCAGTTCCCTAAAGGGCCGAAGAAAAAACCGCGTTGAAAAATAGCTCAGTGGAATGATGAGGATAAGGGCTAAGAAGCAACTCACAACTAGGATGTTTCGAAGCAACCTGAGATAAGCCTCAGTTGAGGTGAGGTCAAAGTACCCCTGAAGTTCATAGTCGAGTCCGAGGTGACCTTTTCGAATACTGTGAAACACCTTGTGTTTTCCGGAGTTCCCGATGAGCGGAAAATCATCGCCACTCCCAGGGGGAAACGAGTCGAATAACAGGATCCCTGACTTCCAAATTCTTAGGTACACATCCTTGAAATGAGGTGTGCCGGGTTGATTCTTTGCCTGGTGTTGCGGGAGATCAATGTGTTCCCACTCGTGCTCGAGAAGTGTGACCAGGGAATCCTGCGCGAAGGCATGTGCCTTCGTCTTCGCCTGGCCGAAGACGAGGAATGAAAAAGAGCCCAGCAGGACCAGCAACGTGCATGATAGAAATAATGTAAAGCGAACTCGAAGAGTCATTGCAAAACCTTATGATACTTCACGAAACCGATTCTCGACTCAAGATAAAGCCGGTGTTTCGTATCGTTTGAAGCCAAGAGCCTCGACCGATTTCGTTGAGCTTTTTTCTCAGGTTGAATAGGTGCACACTGATAAAGTTAGTTTCAGGTTCCTCTTTGAGCCCCCAAACATGATGCAGCAGCTCTCGCCGTGAGACGATTTTTTCTGGAGCGGACATGAAAAAACGCAGAATGGACGCCTCCTTGGGGGAAAGAACCATCGATCCGGCGCTACATTCCACTCGGTGGGTTGAGGGGTTGAGTTTTAAATCCCCATACTGGGTATTTTCGGCCACGACTCTTTGCGATCGACGCGAGAGTGCGTGTACCCTCTCTACAAACTCCTCAAAAATGAACGGTTTCGTGAGGTAATCGTCACAACCCTGTCGAAAGAGCAAAAGTTTGTCGTCGAGACTAGAGCGGGCCGTTAAGACAAGCACCGGCGGGTAATCCGGAAGTTGCCTGAGGTTATTCAAAATGGCCTCCCCCGCCATATCGGGAAGCATCAAATCGAGGATGACCAGATCCCAGTGTTCTGAGAGTCGGCGCATGGCGCACTGACCAGTTGGCGCGATTTCGGCTTGATAACCCTCCTCGCAGAGCCCCATACGAATAGGCTCCGCAAGATTGGCTTCGTCTTCGACAATTAGGATCCTCTGTCTGCCCACACTCATCTTGGATTGAGATAGTGCACCAGGTATCGGTTTTAAGATACCCACCAATCTGTAGATAGGATGCATTGCGTTATTATCTTAATGCAACATTAAAGTGCATGCCCGCAGCATCCCTCCTATCCTAAAGGGAAGAAACGTTTTAGGAGGATATTTCAATGGTTAGAAAATTATTTTGGGTCGGTTCATCTCGAGTTTTTTTGGCTCTGGTTTATTTGGCTCTGTTTTTTATGGCAGCACCCAGCGTCGCTCGCGCCGACGAATCGGTTGCGGGGCTCTATAAAGCGGTACTACTTCAGGAAGGAACGAAATTTTATCAGCTTGCAAACGTTACCCTTCGCACCATAAACGTGGGGGCCGGCCAACTCAAAATCTCCGCCAACGTGAAGCTGTTTTTTGGCGATACCACCAGTACCGAGTTCATCACCTATGAGTACGACGACTGCCCCTTAAACCTTCTTACCCGTCAGATTAGTATTAAAGACGT
>CAZRVZ010000051.1:0-34475 GCA_964603655.1 uncultured Pseudobdellovibrionaceae bacterium
ATTTTTTTTCTCAACAACGGCCCTCATCTTCGTCCCGAGTCTATTAAGGGCACAGCGATTGCACAGCTCCACCGGCAGGGGAGGGCCTGTGCCCAAATCGTGCGTGGATTGGAAATTACTGGGACGAAAAGCGCGCGAGCTATTTGGAGTTAAGACCCTGCGACCGGGTCAGCGCGAAATCATTGAATGCGTCCTCAGTGGAAAATCGGCATTAGGACTAATGCCTACCGGCTCAGGGAAATCCCTGTGCTATCAGCTACCTGCCCTATTCTTACCGAAAATCACACTCGTCATCTCGCCGCTTTTATCACTCATGCAGGACCAGACCCTGAAGCTGAACGAAGCAGGAATCGAGGCCGCCAAGATCGATTCGACGCTCACCCAGAAAGAGGAGAGACAAGCCCTTCTCGAGGTCAAAAATGGTCACGCCGAGCTTGTTTACGTCACCCCCGAAAGGCTTGAAAACCCTGCTTTCCTGGAGCCATTGTGCCGGGCAGGAGTGTCGTTGGTGGTCGTTGACGAAGCTCACTGCGTCTCCCAATGGGGACACGATTTTAGGCCGGCATTTTTGACGATAAAACAAGCCATTCAAAAATTGGGAAACCCGCCTGTACTGGCCTTGACCGCAACCGCTACACCGGAAGTCGAAAGGGACGTTCTCACCCAACTGGGAATGGCCCGCGCGCGCGTTTTCAGCACCGGAGTGGATCGTCCCAATCTCAATTTTCAGGTATTACGCACCGTCAATGAACATGAAAAATTTCAGCGATTGCTAGAAGTCTTGGTTGAGACCGATGGCACCGGGATTGTTTACGTAACGACTGTCAAACTAGCCAATGAACTGCATCGAAAACTGCTGGGTTCTGGAATCGTGGCTGGAAAGTACCACGGTAAGATGAAAATGCCGGAACGCGAGCAGATGCAGGATGACTTCATGCATGACCGCCACAAGGTTATCGTCGCTACAAAGGCTTTCGGGCTAGGTATCGACAAACCCAATGTGAGGTTCGTCGTTCATTATACCTTTCCCGATTCCGTAGAAAGTTATTACCAAGAGGCCGGTCGAGGCGGACGAGATGGAAAACCGGCCCGCGCGATTTTGCTCTATCGCCTCGAGGATAAACGCATTCACTCCTACTTTCTGGGAGGTAAATATCCCACTCGAGCCGATGCTGCACATCTCTACCAATCGGTACTAAAACTTTCCGGTCTGGATCGGACCGCTATGACCCTCGATAGCCTCATCGAAACAGCACAGCTCCCGAAAACGAAGGCTCGGGTACTCATCGCGTACCTTGAGAATGAGGGCATCGTGTCACGCAACAAAAACATTCGCCTACTCCACACCTTCGACTCGAGCGACGCCACGGAGACCTTTTTGAATCATTACGATGAAAGAACCGAGGCGGATAGGGAACGCATTCAGAAAATCATGCGCTACGGCCAGATGACAGAATGCCGTGCGATCTACTTCCGAAACTACTTTGGCGAGGCCACGGGCCAGCTGTGCCAAAATTGCGATAACTGCCTCACCCACGCCGCAAGGTCCGTCCCCCTTGCCTCTTAAGGTTACTTCTTTATCAAGCCTCTAGATTCGCCCCTTGGCTTTATGCTATGCATTGCCCCGCCTAAAAAAACGATGAAAGGGGCATTCCATGTCGAACCAAAAAACAAAATTATTTCCAATACTTTTCTTGGCTCTATCGGTTCAGGTCGCCTTTGCGGCCGATCGGATTCGATTCACCCACGAATTCGAGCTCGCCGATTTTACCGGTGAAACCTTCCTTAGCTTCATGCGATCCACCGTAAAGCCGGCGCTCGATAAGGTTGCAACGGATGGCTACAAAATGTGCGGTGCCAAGGAAATCGCCAAGGCCTACAAACTCGTCGACACAAAGGTTCAAACGAAGGTCAAGCGGTGGGGCGGTCTGGAAGCCATTCAGGAAATTGCCGAGGGACTCAAGGGAAAGACGGTTACCCTAAATTCGCTGCCTGATGAAATCTCTAGACTCGATGAAGCTGTCGACCGCTACAACCTTGCGACTTTTCTAGGACTTGCATGCGGCGGTGGCGTCGCTATCAAGTTTTATGAGGGTAACTACGGGCTCAACGTACATTACGACACCCTGGAGCAGCGCTCGGGCAGAAGTTTCGGCGTCGGACCCAATCGTCCCGCCAACGATGCTTCCGATAAGGACTACCTCAACGACCTGGAAGACTACGTCACCGATGAATCCACACACGACAACACAAAAGAATTCTACCAAGCACTCTTTCAGTCACTCCTCAACAGCGACCCTAGTAATTATGAGAATATCGCTGAGGAAGGCCAAACGGTATTGACCGATTTCTTGGCCGTCTTCACGGCGGAGCAGGCCAGAAATCTCATGGACGGGCGAATTACCCCACATTGGGATGCTGCGCTTTTAGAAGTGACGCTACTGGCCTCTTTTCACGCTGGACAGGACGAAATTCGGCTCTATTACCAAAATCCACAAACAAAGAAGACCAGCTTCACGAGTAAAACGCTGAAGCAGGCCCGGTGCGAATACCCATCCGCCCCCAAAAAGGCTGGGATCATGGACTACTGGCAATTCAGCAGGCGGGTGACCGACACCAAGAACTGCGGGCGCAGCGGCATCAACATCACCAAATCGGAGTTCCGCCAGCTCGGCAAAGGGATCACCGAGTACCTCAACGCCAACGAAAAGGCTTTGGTAAAACGAGTGACGACGGCAATGGGAACCAACCCCAAATCCAAAAACCTCTTCCAGGACCTTTCCACATTTCTAATCAGCAAAAACTCGCCCAAGAGCATCGTCGAGGATGAGGCCAACGAAATAACGGATGCCTGGGTGGACCTGCTTGAGCTGATAAAGAAAGACGCGGAAACGATCTCTGCGACGCTTAAATAACGTCAGCCTCAAATCGCCTGGGGAATTACGGCGCGGCGTTTGGCGTTGCCGGAGGATTGCGAGACAACTCCGTTTTTTTCGAGTTCCTCCATGAGGGTCGCGGCGCGGTTGTATCCGATACGCAGATGGCGCTGGATGAGTGAGATGCTGGCTTCGCCTTTTTCCGTAACTAGGCGAAGCGCACGGTCGTAGAGTTCACCCTCTTCAGCTGAACTAAAATCATCTCCAGTGTCGTCAAACTCCTCTTGAGCCCGGAGAATCTTCTCGTCGTATTCGGGGGCGCCCTGGGACTTGAGATAACTCACCACCTGTTCGATATCAGAATCTGAGATATAGGGCCCCTGCATGCGCTTAAGCGTCGTGAATCCGGCAGAATGAAACAGTAGGTCCCCATTGCCCAACAATCGCTCGGCGCCGGCACGATCCAAAATAGTCTTGGAATCAACCGAAGAGGCAACCCGAAAAGACATGCGGCTGGGGAAGTTTGCCTTGATAGTGCCCGTCACCACATCGGTCGATGGGCGCTGAGTGGCGAGGACCAAGTGAATTCCACTCGCTCGGGCCTTTTGCGCCAGTCTTGCAATCGACATTTCTACATCCTTCGGCACAACCGCCATCAGATCTGCGTACTCGTCGATCACCACGACGATATAAGGCATATAGACTAGCCCACTGCCGGCACCCGATTTTTGAAATTCGTGCATGCGCCCATTGTAGGCGTCAATATGGCGAACCCCGAGTTGATGGAGAAGCGTATACCGCCTCTCCATTTCATCCACCGTCCACCGCAACGCCAGCGCGGCCTTTTTGGAATCCACAACGACGGGCAGTAGCAGGTGGGGAATGTCCTCATATAGCGCAAGCTCCACCATTTTCGGATCGACCAAAATCAACTTCAGCTCTTTCGGTGTGAAACGGAACAAGAGGCTCGAAATCAACGTGTTGATAAAGACCGATTTACCAGTACCCGTCGTACCGGCGATTAACAGGTGGGGCATCGAGGCCAAGTCGGCGGCGATGGGCTCACCCGACGCCAGTCTTCCGAGCGCGATCGGAATCTTTAGTTCATCCTTAAAAAACGGGGTTTCGTTCACCAGATCTTTAAAAAAAACCATTTCTCGGTGCGGACTCGGAATTTCAATTCCCACAACCGGCTTCCCGGGAATCGGGGCCACGATGCGAACACTGAGAACGCTTAAGGCGAGCGTCAAATCGTCCGAAAGATTTGCAATTTCCTTAATTTTAACGCCACTGGCCGGCTTAAATTCATAGACGGTAATGACAGGTCCCGGTGAAATGTGGGAGACCTCACCGTCAACCCCAAAGTCTTTTAGTTTCTGGACTAGAATATTGCCCTTTTCCAAATACCAGTTTTTATCGACTGACTTCGTGCGCGACTCGGCCTTTCCGCTTAAGAGCGAAAGCGGCGGCAATTTAAAATCCTTACTTCCCTTGCGGGATACGAATTTCGGGCCGGCACGGCCCGTTCTGGGCGCACGACTCAGGCCGATAGTAATGGCCTCGGTTGGAGTTTCAATGGATGGCTCCCCGGTCAGAGACGGCTCCGTGCCGGGCTCCTTACTTTCAGCATATTCACTCGCCTCCATTTCGACTGGACCAGCGGAGCCGGGCTCAAATCGAGCCATCGCAGAATGTCTGCAACGAGAAAAGTAAATCCAAGATCGGCGAAACGCTGTCGTAGCCCCCCGCCAGGAGAGCCTTGCCGCAAATGTCGCACCCGCACGCACCCGGCGCACGATTTGGTCGATTCCCGTCCAGTTGAAAACGACGATGAGCGAAACAATAAATGCGACCACGCTCACCAAGCTCGCTCCGACGGGACCCAATATAAAAACCAAAACCGACTTCCAGCCTATTCCCAAAAGGCCCCCGGCGTGCGGTACTGAAAGTCGCGGAAGGCGAGTACCCAGTCCGATTTCGGCCAAACCACTTAAGGAAAGAATCAGAAAGGCAATGGCGAGTACCTGAGACTTTATCCCAGACGCCTCGGCCGGTTTTCCTATGGTCCATACTATCTTCACAACGACCAGCGGCAGAATAAAGGCACCGATCCCCGCGAGCTGAAACAGGAGATCGGACACGATTGCGCCTAAACGCCCCATCCAGTTATGAATGGTCCCCGAACTCGAAAACGTAGTAAGACTTGGGTCCGATTTCAGGTGGCTGACAAGCGCCAATAACAGCACAAGCCCTACCCCCAGCCCCACTAGTCGAAGCGCGTCCGACCGCAATTGGCGCGGCTTTGGCGGCATGTGGGGCAGAAAAATTCCCGGGTCATTATGGGGAGAAGTCATCGGTTTATATGGAATAATGTGGAGACATCACGCCTTTGGATGCGGCGAATAATCTAATAATAAGTATAACTTAGTGACATTCCTTGTCAAGGAAGCTGCTTGACACGTCTTCCGCCATTGTTATCATCGACCCTGGAAATGGACAGGTTTCTTGAAGGCCTAAACTTCGTAAATTAATCGGCTTGCGCAACGGGTGTATCGAACGCAAAGGCTATTAATCTTGCAGGACGGTCTTTGGGTATTAATGGAGGGTAGCGTTTATGCCGACTGGCTTCGTTAAGTGGTTTAACGACAACAAGGGTTATGGGTTTATCGAGCAAGAGGGGGGAATAGATGTTTTTGTTCACTTTTCGGCTATCGAAGGCGACGGATTCAAATCGTTGACCGAGGGTCAAGAGGTCGAATTCGATATGACCGACGGACCGAAGGGGCCGCAAGCAACTCGGGTCAAGAAGCTCAAAGGCAACGCCTAGGCACTTGTCCAAAACATTCAAAAAGGGGTCGCGCGACGCGGCCCTTTTTTATTTTTTCTTGACACCCTATGTTTAAGGCTTAACTTTACCCTGAAGTTTTTGATTCTCGGGAAATCCAAAACAAGGAATTATTCACAAACGCTACCCCTTAAGGGAATGGCACTCCAGAAACTTCAAACCTCCAAAAGGCAACGCGAAAGCAACCTTGGAATTTCCCAGTGATTGGTGCCAGCTCTTAATTATTAAGAAAATCTAAATTTATGGCTGAAGTAGTCACAATGCATCTTAAAGAACTCAAGGAAAAACCCATTTCCGAATTGGCCGACCTGGCCCGTTCATTGGGCGTTGAATCCCCAGGTGGCCTGAGACGGCAGGAGTTGATATTTGCAATACTCCAGGCCCAGACCGAACAGAATGGCCAGATTTACGGCGAGGGAGTACTGGAAACCCTTCCCGACGGATTCGGCTTTTTAAGAGCACCCGACTACAATTATCTTCCAGGTCCAGACGATATTTACGTTTCCCCCTCTCAGATCCGGCGATTCATACTCAGGACGGGAGACACCGTCGAGGGCCAGATTCGCCCACCCAAGGACTCGGAACGCTATTTCGCGCTTCTTAAAGTTGAAAAGGTAAATTTCGAAGACCCCGAAGTCGCTCGCGATAAGATTCTATTCGACAACCTAACACCGCTTTATCCTCACGAAAAATTCATCCTCGAGACCGACACCAAAAAATATTCCACGCGAGTCATCGACCTTTTGACTCCGATCGGAAAGGGTCAGCGAGGCCTCATCGTGGCCCCACCCCGGGCCGGCAAGACGATGCTCCTCCAAGAGATTGCCAACAGCATCACGCACAACAACCCCGAGGTTGTGCTCATCGTGCTGCTTATAGACGAACGCCCCGAAGAGGTGACCGATATGGAACGCAATGTGGAGGGAGAAGTCGTCAGCTCGACGTTTGACGAACCCGCCACTCGACACGTTCAGGTCGCAGAGATGGTCATCGAAAAAGCCAAGCGGCTCGTGGAACACAAAAAGGACGTCGTCATTCTTCTCGACAGCATCACGCGATTGGCGCGCGCTTACAATACGGTTGTGCCCCCCAGCGGAAAGATTCTGTCGGGTGGTGTCGATTCGAACGCCCTCCACAAACCGAAACGGTTTTTTGGAGCGGCTCGAAAGATTGAAAACGGTGGCAGCTTAACCATTATGGCAACGGCGCTGATCGATACGGGCAGTCGCATGGATGAGGTTATTTTCGAGGAGTTCAAGGGAACCGGGAATATGGAAATTCATCTGGATCGCAAGCTGATGGAAAAACGTATTTTCCCCTGCATCGACATCAATAAGTCGGGAACTCGTAAAGAGGAGCTACTTCTCGACAAGGAGACGCTGAATCGAGTTTGGATTCTGCGCAAGGTTCTTCAGCCCATGAATGTTGTCGATAGCATGGAATTTCTGCTCGATAAGATTATGTCGACCAAGACTAACCGGGACTTTTTGAATTCCATGAGCTCCTAGCGTTTTGACGACTCTGACGATTTTTCTGACCTAAATCAAATCAGGCGGCCCGTTGAAGCAAAAATACCTAATCCTGTTTTCTTTGAGTGGGCTCACCCTTTCACTGGACCAGCTCCTTAAGCATTTTTTCCACGCGGGATATCCCGAGGGCTTTTCCCGAGAGGTCATTCCAGGGTTTTTGTCACTTACCCATCGCCACAGCGTCGGGTTTGCCTTTGGTCTGCTCCAGTCGGCGCCGGAAAGATTTCACCAGCTGTTTCTCCTTGGTGTTCCCGCATTTGCACTCGTACTCATCGTACTGATCTTCATCAAGTTGCGTGACAACCAATTGACGACCTCCATAGCGCTGACCACAATCTTTTCCGGCGCCGTTGGGAACCTGATCGATCGAATTCAGTTCGGCTATGTGATTGATTTTTTGGATGTCCACCTAGGAGACGTGATTCAACTGCCTTCGCTCAACATTGCAGACACTGCAATTATCACGGGTGTCATGATAATGTTGTTCAATACGATTCGACAGGAAATAAAGCGTTAATCAAAATGGAAGCCAACCCGCCGTCTATCATTAAAGGCAAGGTGCTTATTTTTTTAGTTACGTTTTTGCCTGTTCTGGCTCTAGATCAATGGACTAAGATTCTCGTTCACAATCGCTTCCGTTGGGGAGAAACGTTCGCACTCATTCCACATTTTTTTTCCCTGACTTACGTGCGTAATCAGGGTGCGGCGTTCGGCTTTCTGCACGCGGCACCCTCGTGGTTCAGGGAGCCCTTTTTTCTAGTCATGCCCCTTATCGTGATGATCTTCATTTTTTTCCTTTTCTTGCGAATCACGGGGTCTCAAAGACATTGGCCAGTCTGGAGCTTTGGGTACAGTCTGATTCTTTCGGGGGCGATCGGAAACCTCATCGATCGATCTCGCTTGGGCTACGTGATCGATTTTTTGGATTTCCACTGGAAAGAGACCTACCACTACCCTGCCTTTAACGTCGCGGACTCCGCCATCGTCGTCGGCGTCGGCCTGCTCCTCACGCTTACCTTTATTGACGAGCGCTCCCGGAAAACCCAATCTAAATAGTGGCTTGTGCTGAGATCGAAACCCGTGATACAAGCGGGGCCAAGTTGCCCATGGGAGTCCAAGTATGAATACCGATAGCGACGGTCACAAGCATGAAACACAGGTCAAGAAAGTTGATAAACTCAGCGCTACCCGCGTTCGCCTCACCATTGAAATGTCCCCAGAGGCGGTGTCCCAACACGAAAACCACACCACCCAGAGATATTTAAAACAAGCAAAACTCCCGGGGTTCAGACCAGGAAAAGCGCCTTTGAGTATCATCAAGCAAAAATATAGGGATGATATTCGCCGAGATGTGGTCTCCCACCTGCTGGAAGCCGGAATCGGCGAGGCCCTTCATTCCACTCAGTTAAGCCCTCTCAATCGGCCCGCTATCGAAATCAAGGCGATCGATTTCGACAAGGGTGGCCCGCTTGAATTCTCGGCTGAGTTTGAAGTTCGTCCGGAGATTGAGCTGAAAAACTATCGGGGAATTTCCCTGCCCAACACCGTCACCGAACCCACTGAGGCGGAAATTTCGAGTACGCTGGATAACCTGCGTGAGCGCTTCGCCGTTTTGGAACCGTTACCTGCGGAAAAGGTGAGTAAATCCCAGTTTGCCGTCGTCGAGTTATCTTACGATCTATCCGGCGAACCCAAAATTTCACAACCCACTAAACAGTTCACGTTTGAAGTCGGCAGTGGCGGCCTATTACCCGAGATTGATTCTGTGCTTCTGGATATGAAGGTCGGTGAAAGTCGAACCGTTACCGCGAAATTCCCGATCGATTATGCAGAGAAATCCCATGCAGGTAGGGACGGAACGTTTCACCTCAATTTCTTGGAGGTGAAGCAAAAGTCACTGCCGGAATTGAACGATGACTTTGCAAAGCAGGTTAAGGACGGATCGACCCTGACCGCGTTGACCACCGAGGTCACTGAAACTATTCGGACCAACAAGAAAAAAGGGGCCAGAAAGGCGGAGCGGGATGCTGTGCTTCACTATTTGGTCGAAAAAAACCCCTTCGAGGTGCCTCAGTCGCTAGTGGAACGTCAGGCGCTTTCTCTGATTGAGGGGATTCAGCACGATATGAAAGAACAGGGCTTCAGCACACCCCCTAAACTCTCAGCCGAAGATTTGGAGAATGTAAAAAAACGCGCCGAGTTTCTAGTTCGCGGCTCTTTACTGCTTCAAGAGGTCTCCGTTCGAGAAAAAATAGAATTGAGTGAAGATACCTTTCAGTTACGACTCAAGGAAATCGCAGCACGATTTGAAAGACCACCGGAAGAAACAGAGAAAATGCTCGAAGGTAAGGGCATGACTGGCCGCATTAAAGACGACGTTTTAACTGACCAAGTATTTGAGTTTTTGCTCAAACATGCCGTTATAGGTAGGTAAGCGTACCAACGCTTTTAGTTTGGTAGCGCCCCTGGCAAGAATGGACAGCCTATGACGATGACAGCCAACTACCTAGTTCCCATTGTTATAGAACAAACACCGCGCGGTGAAAGAAGCTTCGACATCTACTCCCGGCTTTTGAAGGAGCGGATCATTTTTCTGGGAACGCAGGTGGATGACGCGATCGCAAATCTCATCATCGCACAACTTCTGTTCTTGGAGTCGGAGGATCCGGACGCCGACGTTCACATCTATATCAATTCCCCTGGAGGCAGTGTGTCGGCCGGCCTCGGAATTTACGATATGATGCAGTATATAAAGCCCGATATCTGTACTTATTGCACTGGACTTGCAGCCAGCATGGGAGCCGTACTCCTTGCCGCGGGCGCCAAGGGAAAGCGTTACTGCCTGCCTAACTCTCAGATCATGATCCACCAACCGTTGGGAGGCGCCCAGGGACAGGCCGCTGATATCGCTATTCAGGCAAAGCAGATTCTCCTGTTAAAGGAAAAGCTGAACCGCATACTGGTGAACCATACGGGGCAGCCCTATGAAAAGATAGAGAAAGATACCGATCGAGACTGTTATATGTCTGCCGACGACGCCAAATTGTATGGTATTGTCGATAGCGTCATTTCGCACCGAACAGTCAAAAAAGGCTGACGGTCACCTAGGAGCAAGGCATGAGTCGACGGGATAATGACAGCTTCGGAAACCTGGTTTGCAGCTTTTGCGGCAAGAGCCAGCGTGAGGTCAAAAAACTCATCGCCGGACCTACCGTCCATATTTGCGACGAGTGCATCGAGCTTTGTAACGACATCATCGCAGAAGAGGCTCAAAAAGAGGAAATAAAGACCGGAACGGCTAAGAATCCAAAGCCCGCTGAAATTAAGCTGGTCCTGGATGATTACGTTATCGGACAGGACGGAGCCAAAAAAACTCTTTCAGTTGCGGTTCACAATCATTACAAACGGATTCAGGCGCGCGGAACAACGGGTGAGGTAGAGCTTCAAAAATCGAATATTCTGCTCATCGGTCCTACGGGCAGCGGAAAAACCCTTTTGGCCCAAACCCTTGCCCGACAATTGAAGGTTCCGTTTACGATCGTCGATGCCACAACCCTGACTGAGGCCGGTTACGTCGGAGAGGACGTGGAGAACATCATCCTCTATTTACTTCAAAATGCCGAGTACGATATCGAACGCTGCCAACGCGGAATCGTCTATATCGATGAAATCGATAAGATTGCCAGGAAGGGTGAAAACCCGTCGATTACCCGAGATGTTTCCGGCGAGGGTGTTCAGCAGGCTCTTCTGAAGATTTTCGAGGGAACGCGCGCGAACGTGCCCCCCAAAGGGGGACGTAAGCACCCGCAACAGGAGTTCCTGCAGGTAGACACCAGTAATATCCTCTTTATTTGTGGTGGCGCATTTGTCGGCCTAGAAAAGATTGTTGAGGGGCGCATGCACAGGCGCGGCATGGGGATCGGGGCGGACGTTCGCTCTGATAAGGATCGAGCCAAGGACAATCCGCTGCACCGTGTTCAACCCGAGGATCTTTTGCGCTTCGGAATGATTCCGGAGTTTATCGGTCGACTTCCCGTTATCGCAACGCTCGATGAGTTGGATGAGTTGGCGCTCGTGCGCATCCTAACCGAGCCCAAAAATGCCATTGCCAAGCAGTATCAAAAGCTTTTTGAATACGAAAACGTCAAATTGAACTTTACCGGAGAGGCCCTTAAAACTATCGCGCGCGAGGCGATGAAATCAAAAACCGGCGCCCGGGGACTCCGATCGATCTTGGAACATTCCATGCTCGACATCATGTACGAACTGCCGTCGATTGCGAATCTCAAGGAGTGCACCATTACGGAAAGCGTTATCCTGAAGCAGGATAAGCCGGAACTGGCGTTTGGAGAGGCCTCGCCCGACGATTTCGGTAAGAAAGCTGAAAACGCCTAGGCGTTTGCGACAGCCCTTTTGGTTCACTTGGCAAGCTTCACCGCTCCATTTTGTAAATTTAGCGTCGTTCAATTACTGTCAGTTTGCTTTTAAGAATAGACTCACCCGGTAGTATACTTAGATCATTCCATCCCCCAAAAAAAATCAGGAGCGGCAACCGATGACTCGAAAGAACGATAGCGCGCTTTCCTACCCACTTTTGCCCTTACGCGACATTATTGTGTTTCCTCATATGGTTGTCCCCCTGTTCGTGGGGCGCGAAAAAAGTATTCGCGCGCTCGAGGAGGCAATGGCCGGAAAGAAACAGATCGTACTGGCGGCGCAAAAGCGCGCTCAGAATAACAATCCGGATGAGAAAGATATTTTCGAAGTCGGCACCATCGCCAACATCATTCAGCTATTGAGACTGCCGGACGGGACTTTAAAAGTATTGGTCGAGGGTTTACAACGCGTCAGAATCAACCGCTTTCTCGAACACGACCAGATATTTCGAATCGACGGTACACCCCTGGAGGAAGTGATCTCATCTCGGGTAGAAGTTGAGGCGCTGATACGGGGCGTCAAGGGCGTGTTTGAAACATACGTCAAATTCAATAAAAAAATTCCGCCGGAATTGCTCATGTCGGTTTTAGCCATAGACGATGGTGCGAAACTGAGTGACACGATTATCCCTCATCTGAACGTCAAGGTTGAGGAAAAGCAGAAAATCCTGGAAATGGCAGATTCCTGCCAACGACTCGAACGTATTTTTTCTCTCATTGACGGAGAGATCGAAATTCTTCAGGTCGAGAAAAAAATTCGCAGCCGCGTCAAAAAACAGATGGAACGATCGCAAAAGGAGTACTACCTCAACGAGCAGATGCAGGCCATCCAAAAGGAACTGGGCGAGCGCGATGAGTTCAAGAATGAGGTCGTCGAGCTGGAAAAAACAATCAAGCGAAAGAATATGCCCGAAGAGGTTGCCAAGAAGGCCCGGGCCGAACTCAAGAAGATAAAAATGATGTCGCCAATGTCGGCGGAGGCCACTGTCGTTCGAAACTATCTGGACTGGCTCATCAGTCTTCCGTGGAACGAAAGATCTGACGAAAAGATCGATATAAAAAAGGCCGAGGATATCCTAGACGCGGATCATTACGGCCTCAAAATGGTAAAGGAACGCATTCTCGAACAACTCTCGGTTCAAAGCTTGGTCGAAAAAGTTCAGGGACCAATTCTCTGTCTCGTGGGTCCTCCTGGTGTTGGAAAGACCTCCCTTGCCCGCTCCATTGCCCGGTCCATTAACAGGAATTTCGTGAAAATTTCCCTAGGCGGCGTTAGAGACGAGGCCGAAATTCGGGGTCATAGGAGAACCTATATCGGCGCCCTTCCTGGCAAACTCATTCAGGGAATGAAAAAAGCGGAAACCGTCAACCCCGTGGTTCTGCTGGACGAGATCGACAAGATGAGCGCCGATTTTCGGGGGGATCCCAGCTCGGCTCTACTAGAGGTCCTGGACCCCGAACAGAACCGCTACTTTTCAGACCACTATCTCGAGGTAGAATACGACCTTTCCAATGTAATGTTTATTACAACGGCCAACTCGTACCACGGTATTCCCTGGCCGCTCCTGGACAGGCTCGAAGTCATCACGCTCTCCGGATATACGGAAGAAGAAAAGCTCGAGATTGCCATTCGCCATCTCGTTCCGAAGCAGATGACCAAGCACGGCCTTAAATCATCGATTCTTCAGTTTACGCCATCGGCAATCATGGCACTTATCCGATCGTATACTCGCGAGGCCGGCGTTAGAAATCTGGAACGCGAACTAGCCTCGGTCTGCCGAAAGGTTGCGCACCAGTGGGTAAAGAAAACCTCAAAGAAAAAGAAGACGGTAATTACGCCACGATCACTGCTCAAGATTCTCGGGCCGCATAAATATCGCTGCCAGAGAACCGAAGAAAATTCGGAAATCGGTCTCTGCAATGGCCTTGCATTCACCGAGACCGGTGGGGATATGCTCACGATCGAAGTGGCCCAAATGCCTGGAAAAGGGAAACTGACGGTGACCGGAAAGCTCGGCGACGTCATGCAGGAGTCGGCGCAGGCCGCGATGAGTTATGTTCGATCCCGGGCAAAGCTTCTAGGACTGACAAACGACTTCTACCAAAAGATCGATCTTCACATTCACGTACCCGAAGGGGCCATTCCCAAAGACGGCCCGTCGGCCGGAATTACAATGGCCACTGCCCTGGTGAGCGCGCTCACCGCAAAGCCCGTCAGCAAGGATGTTGCGATGACCGGTGAGATAACTTTACGGGGCAATGTACTTCCGATCGGCGGACTCAAGGAAAAAATCTTCGCGGCTCATCGGGGTGGCGTCAAAAAGATTATTATTCCTAGGGAAAATGTGAAGGACCTCAAAGATATTCCCAAAAACATCCTCAAGGGAATCGCCATCGTGGATGTCACGCACATGGACCAGGTGCTCATGCACGCGCTCATTACCGATGAGGTATTTAAATCCCCAACAACCGCGGGCAACATAGAGCCCCCGATACCCAATGCGACCGACCACAAATCCCCGCCGCTCAACGCGGGCCCCGAGGTCGAAAAGGCGCATTAGCAGAAGGAAACTTGTTTCGCTGGTGAAGAAGGGACATTCGGACTATCCGGGTTAACATCAATAGTGAGCATCGCTGAAATTATCACCACGTCTAGATCTTCCATCGGCTGTCGTTACTTCTTTCGTTTGTTTCGAAGCCACAAGGTCAAAGCCCAATTGAATGGCGATATGTTCCGGTAAGCATAAATGAAGGGCGCCGGTATCCACCAGGCACTTTACCTCCAAAGCCTTTTTTCCGGCCGGGTTGGATTGTCCAGATTTATGATTGCCGTAATAAGACCCATTTTCATGCCTCAATAATATGTTTCGTTGTGACTCTAAGCAAATTCCATGCCTTCGGAGTGGGCTGGGGCCGAACCGGAGACTGGCCAATAGTCGGTCGGCGAGTCTTCTTCCCGTATTCTCTTTGTCCACGTTGATTCGTCGCGTTATAATTTGTACAATTGTCTAGTAGGACGTCGGCTGTTGAAGAAATAGACGCTGGGAGGATGGGATGAAAACAAATTGCTTGAGTTGCTCGGAACACAAATCGCATTATCTAGTCGGCAAACCGGTTTGCTTGCGGTGTGACGAACTGCTCTTCGACATCGAAATCGAATGCGATGAGGATACTACGCTCGATAAATCGGCGGATAAAAGCGGTACGGTGCCGCTTACGTCCCGTGCTCCCAGGCGGTGAGGTATTTCTGTTGCTCGGCGGTGAGCTGGTCTATCACCACGCCCATCGAAATGAGTTTCAACCGGGCTATCTCACGATCGATTTCGATTGGAACGCCGTAAACCTGTTGCTTCAACGTCTTGCAATTTTTCACCATGTACTCTGCCGCGAGGGCCTGGTTGGCGAAGCTCATATCCATAACGCTGGATGGGTGCCCCTCTGCCGAGGTGAGATTGATCAGTCGTCCCTCTCCTAGGACGGCAACGGTTTTTCCGTTAGGAAGCGTGAACTCTTCCACGTATTCGCGAGCGACGCGACGACTTTTGGACTGCTTCGTCAGTGCTTCGAGATCGAGCTCCACATTGAAGTGACCCGAATTAGCGACGATGGCTCCATCTTTCATCTTGGAAAAATGTTCCCAGCGAATAACACTGATATTACCGGTTACCGTACAGAAGAAATCACCGATGGGAGCCGCCTTATCCATCGACATGACCTGGTAACCATCCATGAGTGCCTCAAGTCCCCGAACCGGATCGGTTTCCGTAACCACGACCTGTGCCCCCATGCCTCTCGCGCGCATGGCAACCCCCTTGCCGCACATACCGTATCCCACCACCACAAAGCAGGAGCCTGCCAAGAGCCGATTCGTCGCACGAATAATTCCGTCAACGGTGCTCTGACCCGTTCCGTAACGATTATCAAAGAGGTGCTTCGTATCTGCGTCATTCACCGCGATCACCGGATACTTCAAAACGCCCTCTGCCGCCATACTCCTTAACCGAATAACACCCGTCGTCGTCTCCTCGGTCCCACCGACAATCGTATTCATGAGTTCTTTGTAATCTTTGTGTATCGTCGAAACCAGGTCGGCACCATCATCCATGGTGATGGTCGGCTTTGCATCCAAAGTGGCCCGCAAATGCTTGTAGTAGACATCGTTCGATTCGCCCTTGATGGCGAAACAGGAAATACCATAATCCTGTACAATCGACGCTGCCACATCGTCCTGGGTACTCAAGGGATTAGAGGCGCAAAGAAAAACCTCCGCACCACCCGATTTTAAGACCCGCGCTAAATTCCCGGTTTCGGTGGTCACATGAAGACACGCCGCAAGTCGCTGCCCTTTCAACGGCTTTTCCTTTAAAAACCGCTCTTCAATCGAAGCAAGAACCGGCATGTTTCGCCATGCCCATTCCATTCGCATTTTTCCCTTGGGAGCCAACGACAGATCTTTAACGTCGTGATTCATCTTTTTTCTCCTTTTTAATTTAGCGGACGAGCGCTTTGAGGTCCTCAACCTTATCCAACTTTTCCCAGGTAAAACCCTTGGTCGAAGTTCGGCCAAAGTGGCCGTAGGCTGCCGTCTCTTCGTAAATCGGACGGCAAAGCTCAAGCCCCTTGATGATATCGGCGGGCTTGCACCCGAAAATTTCTTTCACGGCCCCGGTAATTTTTTCCTCACAAACGTCCGAGGTTTCGAAATGAGTAATCATTAACGACACCGGTTCAGCCACACCGATGGCGTAGGCCAATTGCACCAAGCAACGTTTCGCAAGCCCAGCCGCCACGATGTTTTTTGCAATGTACCGGGCCATGTAGGATGCTGAGCGATCTACTTTAGAGGGATCTTTCCCAGAAAAGGCTCCCCCGCCGTGGGCACCATGGCCCCCGTATGTATCGACAATAATTTTTCGACCGGTGAGACCGCAATCCCCCATTGGACCGCCCACCACAAATCGTCCGGTGGGGTTCACGTAAAATTTGGTCTTATTATCCACCAGTTTAGTGGGAATAACTTTGGCAATCACCTCTTCGTGAATCGCCGTTTTCAGTTCGTCGTGGGCCACGTCTGGCGAGTGCTGCGTCGACACTACGATAGCCTCGATGCGCTTGAGCTGTCCATTCTCATATTGAACCGTCACCTGAGACTTTCCGTCAGGACGTAAAAACCCTAATATTCCTTCTTTGCGGCATTCGGCCAGCCGACGGGTTAGGCGGTGTGAAAACGCCAGTGAGGCCGGCATATATTCAGGAGTTTCATCGCATGCATACCCGAACATACAGCCCTGATCTCCGGCACCCTGCTCTTTAAAAAGACCTTCGCCTTCTGTCACACCCTGGGAAATATCGGGTGACTGTTTGCCAATGGCGGTCAGCACAGCGCAGGTTTTGTAATCAAAGCCCAATTCGTCGTCCGTGTACCCAATCCGTTTAATCACGTTTCGAGCGATCGTCGTCGGATCAAAGACCGCATTCGTGGTGATTTCACCGCTGACGAAACACAACCCAGTCGTAACAAGCGTTTCGCACGCAACACGTCCCCGCGGGTCCTGTGCCAAAACGGCGTCCAACACCGCATCCGAAATTTGATCACACATTTTATCGGGATGACCCTCTGTGACAGATTCGGAAGTAAATAGGCAATTTTTCAAATTCATCGGTTTTTTCTCCAGATATAAACGCTGTTAGACTGCTAGGATGACGGGAATATGTCAAACCTAGCGCGGTGAGACGACCCTGTACAGCGATTCTCGCCGAGGCGCCTGGCGTTGTAAAAAGCCTTGTGTAAAAGAGAAGCTCTAGTTAGGGCGGTTGGGAAGCCGAAGTCATCACAGCACACCTTTCCTATTCACGAGGCTTCAATCGGAAAATGGAATCGACTTCACATTCAAGTACGTGTCTCTCATCGATGAACCGAGAAAGCACGCTTTGGATAAGTTGCGGGAGGCCTAAGGATGTTCATCCGTACCTCCGTACGCAATCGGCATCGGAAGCCGGACTGAATATCAATAGCTGGTCACCCTCCCCGGCAACAGCCGTGTCTCTTAAGACACCCAATGCTGATTTGTCCATTTACGGGAACCGTATATAGGATAGATAGGCAATTCGAAACGGAAATCTTGCAGGCAAGGGCCTGACGCGACTGGGCTTTTCACGAATGGCCCTCATCAGGGATAGTAAAAAAATGTTCGCTTCCACCCCCTCTAGTAGTAGTAAAGATCTGGTTTATCCGTCGAAGAAAAAGCCCGATTTGTTCCCGTTACTGACTTTGCAAAGGCTGGGAGCACCGCCCATACGTTTCAATTGAGAGAGTACTTTCGAGAGAACATTTGGCCTGAGCGAAGAGGGAAATTCTTACGAGGTGAAATATGAGTGGTTCTGCAAAGGTAAATAGACCAGCAACTTATGAAGACATATTGGCGCTGCCCGAAGGTATTCAGGGACAGATTATAGATGGGATTTTGTATACGAGTCCAAGGCCTGCCGGGAAACACGCTTTTGCGGCAACGAAAATTAATTCATCCATTGATTCTTTCTTTGGGTCACGTTCTAGCGGTGGTCCTGGGGGATGGATTCTCTTATTCGAGCCGCAAATGAGACTACTTGGGAAACAGGATGTGATCCCAGATATAGCCGGATGGAAAGTCGACCAACTCTCTGATGAAGAGTTGTCCGCATTGTCCGGAAATCGTATAGAAGTTATTCCTCAATGGGTCTGTGAGATTATCTCTCCATCGAGTGTCAGAATGGACAAAGTGTTGAAAGCGACTTTATATGCGGAGTGTGAGATTGGGCATTACTGGCTAGCGGATCCGGATCAAAAAACTTTGGAAATACGTCGATTGGTAAACAGTCAGTGGGTAGTTGTAAACACTTTTGAAGGCTCGGAAAAGGTAAGGGCGGAGCCCTTCGAAGCGGTCGAAATAGATCTTGGATCGTTCTGGGGTCCGACAAGGCATTGAGCCGAGATTAAACCTCAACCGGTTTTTTTTCGGGAGGCTGATTCGGCATAACGTTCAATAAATTGGCAAAGAGCCAGAGTCATCAGCTGTTGATATTTTCTTCAGGAGACGCGGACTAGAATTTTTGGGAGAGACAAGTGTTAAGGACTACTTGCGCCTGGCTTTAGGCGGCGCCATCGGGTCTTCTCCAAACTCCTCTGCACCGGCCCTGGCCTTCTTTTTCTTGATGGCGATAAGCGCGATTAACAAGAGAACGATTGCCGCACCGGTCGCAATGAAAATAATATTCTGTTCCAATAGACCCATAATGTTCGTCCCGCCCCCAGCAGCGACATCATTGCCCTGAACACTTGGCGGAGGAATATCGGGCGACGCTTCTTGAGCTGGCGGATCCAATGGCGCAGCCTGCGGTGGCGGCTGGGATTCGGCTCCCGCCAATGCTTGGCGATCGGGTTGACCTGACGACGGCTGTTCCGAGGGAACGTCTTTCTTTTGAGCCAGTTGGCTTGCCCCTGTGTAGCCGCTCAAATCAGAAGGATACAAAGAAATTCGCTTACCGTTTTCTATGGAATCGGGAGTGCGAATTCCGTTTAGAACCGCAATCTCCTTCCAACTCATCGGCGAGCGGTAACGTTTTGCCGCGATTTTGGACAGCCAATCACCCCGCCCAATCTGATAAGGCTCTGACGACACGTTACGTTCTTGGTAAAACGACTGCATCTGCTTGTCGGACGGGTCGGTAACCGAGGCATAAAACAGGAGCATTCCCGGTTTCCACAGCCCCGCATTCCATTTTTTCAGCAAAGCAGCCTTTCCTGCGCTGCCGAGTATGAGAGTAGCCAGGCCCTCAGCGGTATCGCCTTTTCGAATAAAATAAAACCGGTTGAGAGAAACGCCACCCTTTTGAATAGCCATCTTGGGTATTCGGGGCAGTCTAGAGGATACCGGTCCCGACGAAACGGGCATTGCGGGCAACCCAGTCAAGCTCGCATCCGGCGCGGCAACAACATCTGACGGAGGAACGATATCTACCGGTGGAGCAGTTGCTGGGGCACCGTTTTCAATTTCGCTCAGCATTTCGTCGCCCGTGGCAGCGTTTCCAGTAGCAACCGCGGAGCCATCCTCAATGGTGGCCGCATCCGGTTTGGACTCGACGGCCTCAACCAGATCCAGGGGAGGAGTGTCGGTTTTTGCGGCATCTACGCCAGCTGGTGGAACTTCCGCAGCCGCTTCGGTTTCAGCCCCGGCTTCAGAGGTTTCGGAACTGCCATCGGAAACATCGAGTGAATCGTCACCCTCTGTCGGGGCAGTGTGCGCACAGGACACGAATACCATCAGCGAAAGGGTTAAAACGCTCGTCAGAAATGGAAGAAGAATGTTTCTTATCATAACTATGGAACCCAACTGCTCTCGTAGTCACTTATCGGAAGCAGCCACAATCGACTTAACAACATTTTTAGAAGTTTTTTGGAAGGTTTTGATGGTATTGGCACCATTGCGGTGCGAAATGTGTGGAGTTTTGAGGGGCCACTCTGTATTTTAGGCACTGGTCTGCATGACTCACCGAATATCAAATAAGCGCAGTTTACGCATTGTTCCGCTAGGCGGGCTCGGAGAAATCGGCATGAACTGTATGGTCCTCGAATGGCAGGACCAAATTGTGTTGATCGATTGCGGAATTCAGTTCCCGGATGCTCGTTATCCAGGGGTTGATCTGTTGGCTCCCGATTTTTCGTATCTCGAAGACCGGTGGGATGACCTTCGGGGCATCGTGGTGACACACGGGCACGACGACCACATCGGCGCCATCCCCTTTATTCTGCAACGCACGGATATCGACGTATACTGTACCCCATTTCCGCGGGGACTCCTCGAGAACAAACTTCAGGAATCCCGCGCTGAAAATGAAATTCGATTTCACAGAATAAAACCCAGGAAACGTTTCAAGGTAGGCCCGTTTGAGTTCGATCCCATCCCCGTACAACACTCCATCATCGAATCGCTAGCCATGGCCATCGACACCCCCGTGGGAAAGATAGTGCACACGGGCGACTTCAAGCATGATCCGAACGAATTCGGAAAGGACGGCGACACCTTCAAAATCTTCGAGGAGCTGGGAAAACAGGGGGTGCGCCTCCTACTCTCCGATAGCACCAATGCCGAACGCACCGGCCATACGCTTTCAGAGGTCGACATCGAGAAATCCTTTGAGACGCTTCTCTCGAATCAGAAGAATCGAGTCATCATCGCACTGTTTGCTTCCAATATCCGGCGCGTGGAGCGCTTGCTACACCTGGCTCACAAGCAGGGAAAGCGGGTCGCGCTCGCGGGTCGCAGCATGCACACCTACACGACACTGGCGCATGGGCAGTCATCCCTGAATATTCCGGTGGATACTCTCGTTCCACTCACGAATATCCAGAATATTCCACCGCACAAGCTGATTATTCTGTCGACCGGAAGCCAGGCGGAACCACAATCGGCCTTGATTCGAATGGCAATCGGCACCCACAAGGATGTCAGAATCCAACCCGGGGATCTCGTCATGTTGTCGAGCCGATTCATTCCTGGAAACGAGCGGGCCATTACCGCGATGATAGACAATCTTTACCGGGCCGGCGCTGACGTTTTGTACGAAAGCATTCATCAGATTCACGTGTCCGGCCATGGATTCCAGGATGAACTTTTACTGATGCTAAACAGCGTAAAGCCCCAATGCTTCATTCCGGTCCATGGCGAGTACCGACACCTGGCAAAACACGCTCTCCTGGCGGAGCGCAGCGGCGTAAAACGCGGAAACATCCGCGTGATTGAAAACGGACAAATTGTCGAACTGTCAAAGGAGCGTCTGGAACTGGGTGATAGGCTGACGCTCCAAAAGACGGTGATTGTGGAAAACGAATTAATGCATCGAAGCGCCGAGATTTTTTCCCAGCGCAACAACCTCGCCAAAACCGGAATCGTGTTTGCCACGTTTTTGATCGACGGGCGATCCCGTCGCCTCTTGATGGAACCCTGCATTTCAACGTATGGCCTTCTTTTCAGGGAGGATGAGCCGGACCCGAATGATGTATCTATCAGCGCGTCTCACGCCATGCGAAAACTGTACCGCGCCGCGGGAAAAGAGGATGATTTTGTGGAGATTGCCAGACTGGAATTAAGGCGCTTTTTCAAACAACGCACCAGTCAAAAACCGATTGTGATTCCATTGCTCTTTGAACTGTAATGGCGCTGTGATGGTGCTGCGCCCCGTGCCAGTTTCGTCGATGATGACTCATCTTACAGCCCCAGAATGCCGAAGAGTGTTTGATTAGCACTTAAGGCAACACACTTGTATGATGGGCTTTTTTGAAATTCGATTTACCTCAGTCGTTACCGACACGCCGCTTGCATTCGATATTCACCTGAGCGTCGGCGGCAAACCGATACTTTTCCGAAAATGCGGCGATGTTTTAACCCGGGAACGCGTTAAAATTTTATTCAGCCACGGCGGCGAAAAATTTCTGGTTCCCAATGACCAAAGAACACTTTACATGCAAAGCCTCCGTAACGCCGCCCGGGACCCCAGTTGTACTGCGGAGGATAAAAGCAAGTACCTGAAAGAAACCGCTTTCGTTCATGTGAATGATCTATTCACAAAAGAGGACATCTCTCCCGTTGTTACCGAAGCTGAGGGTCTGGTCGAAGAGATGGTGAATTTTCTCACCGCCGACATCAACGCAACGAGCTCTCTGATGCGCCTGTCCACTCACGACTATTACACCTACAACCATTGCGTCGATGTCTCCGTGTACTCCATCGTTTTGGCTCGCAGGGTATATGGTGATGGGAATAGGGAGATTTTAATCGCCGCAGGTCTCGGTGGCCTTTTGCATGACATCGGCAAACGTAAAATCGACCTGAGTATCATCAACAAGCGAACTCCACTCACCCTTGAGGAGTGGAATGAAATTAAACGCCATCCCGATTACGGGCGAGAGTTTTTAGAAGAAATCCCGACCATTCCCGATAAAACTAAACTCATGGTGTATGAACATCACGAAAACTTTGACGGAACCGGCTACCCCCGCAAACTCAGCGGCGACCAGATATCGGGCTTAGCGCGTGTAGTGTCCATAGCCGATGTCTTCGATGCGCTCACGACCGACCGAACCTACCATAAGGCCATATCATCGCCGGAGGCCATGACCCTTATGTTCGGCATGCAGCCAGGAAAATTCGATCCGGATATTTTCCAGTCTTTTGACAGAAAGCTTAAAAAAAGACCTCACCTGGAGTTCGCGCCTAATTTCGACCCCTGCCAACCCGGGCGCGTTTTTAGGTAACCGCGCATTCGACAGTGGAAACACCGGCGGGGATGATTTAAGATGCCCGGCACCATGTTGAAAGCCCTGCCCTTTTTTGTACCGCTGCTTTTGGCTGGAGCGCTATCGATAGCAGGCGAACCCAAACCGATTCCCAATTACAAACTCGTTGATCAAAACACCAAGCCGGTCGATTTACACTCCTTTAAGGGAAAGTATGTCGTGGCCTCTTTCGTTTTCACCCGGTGTCCGATGTCCCAAATGTGCCCCCTAACCCTTTCGCTGAGCCGAGAACTCATTGAAAAATGGAAGTCATTGCCGACTTGGCGAAAAAAGGGGTTCCCTATTCACCTATTGGCGATCACGCTCGATCCTTCCTTTGATTCTCCCCAGGTTATGAAAGCACACATGGAGTCCCGGGGGATAGACGCTGATCACTTTACCTTTCTTACCGGCGAGGCGAATACCCTTTCGGCATTGGCGTCGGAATTTAATATTATCGGTGTACCGAGCGGCGGCACCATCTCCCACAACATGAAAACGATCGTTCTCAGCCCCCTCATGGTCCCGATTAAAGAATATTCGGATAATTCCTGGACGCCCGATGAAATATTGAAATTGATTCAAGGCTCCGTGGGCTGGTGGCAGTGGTTTTTTCTGGCCTCGGCGCTTCTCGCAGCACCGGGGTTGTATTTAGTAATAAGAATGCGTCGGTATGCTACCAGTTAAAAAGACATATTCTGCAATGCCGTCGCTAAGTAACCCGCAAAAACCCCGCCTCCGATGGGGGTCAATGCCATAACACTCGTCAGCAACGCATATTGCGTGGCTGAAAAATGGCGGTTGGTAAGACTCATCAGAAACGCGGTAAATGCCGCCGTACCCAAGCCACCGCACACGTTCTCCACCGCCACACAAAAAACCATATAAGGATAGTTCTGGCCTAGATGACTCAACGGAATAAAAACCATATTCGATGCCGCCTGGAAAAACGCAAATAAAAACAGCGCGCGCCGAATGCCAATCTTTGCCGTAACGACACCGCCCATTAATGCTCCCACGATGGTCATCGCCATGCCCATCGTCTTATTGACCGCGCCCACATCCAACTTCGAAAAACCCAGACGAAAAAGAAATGGCGTGGTCATCTCGCCGGCCACGGCATCACCCAGCTTGTAACAGACAATCAAAAAGAGGATCTCCAGCGCTCCCTTTCTTTTGAAGAACTCCATGAAAGGCTGAACGACCGCCTCCGAGACGCTCTTGGGACGTGCGACCTGGGCTGCCGGCGCGGGCGCAAAGAAAGAGGTGATGATTCCAACGGACATCAATCCCGCCATAATCAAATAGACCGTTTTCCACGGAAGTGTCTCGGCTAGTCCCAGTGCAAAGCCCCCGCTCACGATGAGCGCAAGCCGTGCGCCGGTTACGGTGACGCCCGCACCAGGTCCCCGCTCCGCATCGGTCAACAGATCCGCTCTATAGGCATCGATAACAATGTCCTGACTCGCGCTGAAAAATGCGACCATAACGGCCACGAGCGCGCACCACTGAGCATTACTCATAGGATTTGAAAATCCCAAGATCGCGATACTCATCATGAGGGCCAATTGAAACAACACGATCCAGCCCGTGCGCCGATTGAGAAAGGGGAGAGCAAAACGGTCCAGCAGCGGTGACCAGAGAAACTTCAAGCTATACGGCAAGCCGATCAACGAAAAAAGGCCGATCGTCTTTAGGTCGACGCCCTCATGTGCCAGCCACCCTTTGAGTGTTCCCTTAACTAGCGGGAGCGGAAGGCCCGAAGAAAAGGCCAATAAAAAAGTGACCCCGATTCTCCGATTCGCAAACACTTCTCCCCAGCGAAAGCGGCTCATTGGGAAAGACTCGAGGCGACCTCCTCAACACGTTGGAATGCCCGCATCAAGTTTTCGCCCAAAACTTTACGCACCTTTTCCTCGCTGTATCCCCGCTTGAGTAAAAGACCGGTGATGGCGGGATACTTCGACACGTCTTCCATTCCGGTCGGCAACACGGGAACCCCGTCGAAATCGGAACCCAAGCCCACGTGATCGATCCCAGCTACTCGGGCGATGTGGTCTATGTGCTCGACGATTTTTGCAACGTCTGCATTGGGAAGGCGACGGCGCGTCACCCAAACATTCCAATCCGCCTGTTCACATTCGTGCAGTTTAACGAGCGGCATGGTAGGCGGCATAAGGGCTTCGACATCAGTCAAAAACGCCGAATAGAAATTCACCATTACGACCCCGCCGTTGGTCGCGACCATTCGCAAAACGTCATCGGGCACGTTGCGAACGTGATCTTTGATGGCCCGCGCAGATGAATGCGAAGCCATGACCGGCGCCTTTGATACGGCGAGTGCGTGGCGCATCGCCTTCGGCGACACATGCGAAATATCGATAAACATCCCGAGGCGATTCATCTCGGCAACCACGTCCTCACCGAACTTAGTAAGCCCCGCCGCCATCTCCTTGTCGGTGGCCGCCTCGACCCAAGAAAGATTCTTCCAGTGGGTAAGCGTCATGTAACGAGCCCCCCGGGCATAGAGCGACCGCAATTTATCCAGAGAATCCTCAATCGAATGTCCCCCTTCGATACCGATGAGAGACGCGATCTTTCCCTCGGCTCGAATCCGCCGAATATCGGCGGTACCGCGCGCAAAGGAAAACACGGCAGGATACTTATTGACGATCCGGTGAATCAGATCCATCTGCTCGACTGTCATCGCGTAACCATCTCCGGTCTCCATAGTCGCCGAAGGCACATAGGCCGACCAGAACTGAGCCCCCATCCCTCCTTTTTGAAGACGTGGGATATCGGTGTGAAACACCATCGACTGATCCTGCGCTAGATCAAACTTCTGGAGCGCCATATCCTTTTCCTCGCGCAGTCGCCACGGCAAATCATTATGCCCATCGACAAGCAGCGACGAGAAATGAATCTGTTCTGCGTTATCGGCTACGCCCGCTGGAATCCATACCACCAGCAAAATCAAAAGAATTCGGATCATAAATGGCCCCCTTGAATGCCAAATAGGATGAAACAATCCGCGCGCTTTGACAACAAAGCGCGCGCGTTAAAACCGCAGGTCTATTCCGAGGAATGGGGCCACGACACCCTGAAACGTTTAATATTCTGCTTTCATTTTTACAGATTCATTGGTTGTCGTCAGAAGTCGCGTTATCATTCCCGAATTGAAGCCTGGTTGTTTTTCAAAGCTGTCCTGCACTCTGTTTGCAGCACTCATTACAACGGTTTCTGCCTATTTTTTCTACTTCGTGCACTCCGGAAAACCATTCCTGCATGATTGGTATTACTTTAATAGCCTGAGCTTGGTGGTGCGTTCAGCGCTCTTTGGGTACGGCGTCTTTCCTCTACATAATCCATGGGTATGCGGCGGTCTCGATATTTTGGCTAATCCACAGAATCGTCTTTTTTCTCCATTCTTAGCCTACGACCTGATCTTTCCCCCTCAGTGGTCTAATCTCATTTCGCTTTGTACCTACAGCATCATCGGTTTTTTTGGCTTTGTTCGGTTGGCAGAGCAGTTGGGAGTGGCTCGCCAGAGTGCGTTTGTTGGAGCCTGGCTTTTTCTTCATTCGAGTTGGTTTGGACTCCACTTTGCCGAGGGCCACATTCCGTTCGGAGCCATGCAGGCCCTGCCATTGATTCTTTCTCTGGCTCTTAAACTGAATGACATGAAGAGTTTCACGGTTTTGGTGCTCTGCCATGTCCTGATGGTGTTGGATGGCGCAATTTATGCGGCAATTTTTTCCCTGTTTTGCATCGCTAGCTTGGCGATCGTTGGCTATTTACCGTTGCGATCGTGCTTTCACCTGGCGAAAAAGAGGGGGTTATTGATTCTATCCATTTTGCTCGCGACGACCGGGCTAGCCCTGCCGAAAATTTTGCCCGTACTCTATAGTATTAGCGATCGCCCACCCAATCTCGATTATTTCGAGATGCCCTGGGATCTGGTAACTCGGGCATTCTTGGATCCTCGCATCACCCTGTTCGAATACGCCCACCACCTTAACGGGCAACTCTTTTGGCGTCTTCACGAATTCGGTTGCTATCTGAGTTGGCTCGCCTTGGCCATAATTTTCATTTCCGTACTGAAGTTTCGTGGCCTACTTCGTCAGTGCACCCCATTAATTGGCGTTGCTTTGTTTTGGTTCTGGGTTGGCTCGGGTTTGTTTCCTAACTTTAATCCGTGGAAGTTTTTTGCGGGGCTCCCATTGGTTAATAACGCCCACGTCCAATCACGCGTTTTCCTCATTGTGTTTCTGTTCTTCAGCATCATCACGACGCTCTCAATTGACCGATTTGTTTCTAATAAGTTTGTGTTTTGGACTGTCGCTCTGCTGTTACTGGGCGAGTCGTTTTGGGTTCGAAATTGCCCCATGTTCAATGCGCCCCCGGCTTATGAGCGGCTCCCTGGATATGAACTGATCCAAAGGACTCGAATCGAAGAAACAAAGGGAGGTGTACAATGGACACCACGGCACTATCTTGCCAATGAAAATATCGGGTCCGCGAGCTGTTATGAGCCTTCATTTCTACCGGTCAACATTCTGGCGAGCGATAATCCTCAGTATCGGGGGGAGATTTTTCTGAGTGACATGAACGCGGGTAAGGTTGAAATGCTCAGCTACACACCCGGGAGAATTAACCTGCGCTACAGTTTCAAGCGCCCCACCACAATCATTCTTAACTCCAATGCACTTTTTGGTTGGGTGGCAGATTCATCCAAAATGGCTGTCGAGGGTCGCGGAACTGATCTGCTCAGGATTACACCTGCATTACTGGAGGGGGAGGCGGCGCTCAATTATTCCCCACCGTATATACCTGGAATAATTTTCGCCTTTTGCGCCGGGACTCTTGTTTTGGCGCTGTGTTGGCTCAGAATTGGAAGATTATGACCAAACCTAAATTTGACTACTCGACCATTCCAGCCGGCTATTACCACCGGGTAATGCAGACTGGCAACCCCATTCGGCGCGCATGGCACAGGCAGAAATTTCAGCGCGTGATCGATTGTTTGCCAATCGGTAACGGACTCTCGATTATTGATGTGGGGTGTTTCGCCGGCACCTTTCTTTCCCTCGTGAGTCAAACACGATTTATACGGCAGGTCGGCGTCGATGTACTCAAACCTTCAATCGAAGAGGCTAATCAGCAATTTGGCAACGATTCTCGACAGTTTTTGTATTTTCCATCGATTGCCCTCATCGATTTAGGCACCCAACGGTTTGATTGCGTGACAATCATCGAGGTCATTGAGCATCTGGCCGCAGATGAAATCGATCAGATTCTTGGTTTGGCCCTGGAGTTGCTAAAACCGGGAGGGAAGTTAATCCTGACTACACCGAACTATGCGAGCACCTGGCCGGTACTGGAGATTCTGATAAATCGAATTTCAGATCTAAGCTACGAGGAACAGCACATTACCAAGTTTAACTATTTTACCATCTTTCAAATACTGAGAAAAATTTCACCCAGAGTGATGGGCCATTTTTCGCCCGAGTTTAAAACAACTACGCACTTTATTTCTCCATTTCTAGCTCACCTATCGCTGGGCTTTTCCGCGAGGCTTTCATCCCTCCTGGGCCATCGTACGTGGTGTTTTCCGTTTGGAAATCTTATTCTGATTTCGCTGATCAAAAAGTGATTGGGTTGATGGGTGCGGAGTTCCGGTTCTTATTCGGAAGCCAACGGAAACTGTATGTTGGGTGTTCCGGCGTGGGGACCCATTTCGTTTTGGGAGGCATCGGCCCAAAAGGTACCGCGTGATTTCAGTATTTCATTTCCAAGGGGATCCTTCGGATAAAAGCCACGATCGTCTTTACGTCGGGTGTCCCCCACCACGAGAAGTCTAACAGGCAAATCCGTGTTGTTTATAACGACGTGGGAGATTCCGGTACCCGCGGGGGTTTCGTTGGTAGGTTGACCGAGTGGACCACTCAGTGTGTGCCGAAAGAAAAAGAGCCGGGGTAATTCAGTCATTGGAACATGTGGCACTCCCATAAGCATATACTTGTCATCGTCTTCCATGAACTCGGCCTTCACGTCGTAAGACTCAACCATTTTAGACTCCAAGGTCCCGTAGTTTCGCCAAATATGTTTTATCTTGCAGTTAGCGCGAAACGGATCGTCAGCGAAAGCTCCGCCAGAAAACATTAAAAGCAACCAAAAGACAGTACGAAAACTCATGTTATCCTCACAAGAATATGTTCACCGTAGTGTACCCCTACATTGAAGCAATGCTAGCGTTCCCACTGCTTGCATTCCGCCATCGAAGTAAACGGATTCTCATTGTAGGTACCAGTGCCGCTGGCAACAATCCTACCGTCGGTTACCCTTTCGACTTTCATTTCGACTCGTTCGCCAACATCATGCGTGAACTCTCCATTACAACGTGCAATCAGGTCACCGCTTTCATTGAAGTAGCATCGCAGGTAGGCAGTTCCAAAGTGGAAATGAAATTCAGCAAGCACAGGGCCTGGCTCCTCATATACCCCGAGCGGGTAGTAGAACACAGACGACCCGGCAAAACCTGGGAATGCATCACATCTCTTAATCCTCGTTCCTTGCGGGACCGCGTTAACGGCCGAAACAAGCGTGATGATAAAGAACAATTTTCTGAACATGGAACCCTCCTTTAATTTCAGAGTATCGCAAGTCTCAATTTGTAAATAATAGGTATTTCCTATGGCGGTGATAGAGCGAACTAATACCGTTTGGCAGGTCAGTGGATGCCGTGGGCAAAAATAGCCTACAGCTTCCGGCACGGCATGGGTGGAGCGGGGAATCGGCCCATCATCAGATTCCAATACGACCATGATCTCGGGTCGAAAATTCCAGGCGGCGCGTGGTCCATTGCCTCCTGAAGATCACTGTCCTTCAAGTGTTTTTTGAGAACTCTCACATCGTCAAAAGTACCATAGGTCAAAACATGGGCAATAAAATGGTAAGGAGCGCCCACTGACTCTTCCGGTTTTCGAAACCAAACAACGCGCCGAGCTACTCTCGCCAGTTCGGGCGTGAGGGGTAACGGACTCACGGCGGTTCCACCGCAAGTTGCGGCAGATTAGCCAAATCCACTCGGGTGACGGCAGTAGTCAGCCGATGACGCATATCTTCTGGCACAGACATCAAATCTCCATCCCCGAAGTAGCTCAGTGCCTTCAGAGTAATCTGGGGGTTGAACGATTTTCCATAAATAAAGCTAGCCGCCGAAAGTGCGCTGGCAAGATCGATGCCCGATGTCATGAGCGCATCCAAATCGATATAATCTTTAGACTCCGAACGCTGCTGAACCACCGCTGCCTTCGTCCCCGCAAGATCGATTTTCGAGGCAATTCTCAATCCGATATCAGCGGAAATGTGGGGACGGGCTACCCTGGAAATCTTTGGAACGCCAAAGAATGAGACCTTAATGGGTCCATTCCGATCAATCAGACAAGTCAACGTACTGGGCCCCTGTTGTAGAATCTCCGCTCCAGACAAAAATGGAATAGCCTGATAGAGGACTCCTGGGGCAAAACTCTCGAAACCAAAGAAATCAAAATCGACCGACTGACGATGCCCAAGGTGCAACGCAACAGCCGTTCCACCGTAAAGCACAAATCTTTCGGGAATCTGGCCCAACTCCGTCCAAAGCAACTGCTGGGATTTCGGTAAAACATCCACCCGAAACGTAATGGAAGCCATGTGACAATTTACCACGCTCCTCCAGCCCACTCACTCAGTATTTTATCTCGGTGATCCTCGCCCGATCGATCGGAATTTCCGATTTAGCTAGCTGCGAGAAGGACCCCCTGTCCCTTGTGGGGGAGAACGATGGGTGGAGGGTACTTGCCAGCGGCCGTATGGAACTTTACCCACTTGAAATGACGTATATCGAGAAAAATGAATTTGATGGCCTCACGGGGCCTGTTTTGGGGCGGTTTTTGTAGAAACCGAACAGAGTGTAAGTTCGGAAGATCCTCGGCCGAAGCAGTACTGGTTAGTGGACTTTGTCCGATCTAGAAGGGGTGGGTGGTAATATTTCTTGCCCGTTGAATTAAATCCTGACGCGATAAAAACACACCTCGAAGACAACGCGTTCCATCTAGTGAAAAGGTGTCATCACGCTGCAAGGTGAAAAGCTTGCGGAAGGAGCCGAGATGGCGACATTTCTAAAGAACACGCCCGAACCAAACATTATTCAACTTCCAGTGCTTCTTTCGAATTCATCTATGAACAATCTTTTCGAGGCCGTAGTTGAAACGACTGAAGAAGCCGCACTCAATTCTCTTTTAGCAGCGAAAACCACGGAAGGTAGGGACGGCAACAAGGCCTACCAATTACCCGCAGAACGGTTACGGACGTTGTTGCAAAAACATAAAGTTATTGAATAGTGGTTGGCCTTCCTGGACTCATATCGAACTTTTGTATGCCTGGACAATCATCTGGGTGAATTTAAGCCTAGATTCGTAGGGTCAGAGCCTGCGCCGAGGGGAAATCGACGAAATCGCTAAGTGGTGAAAATCACTTCAAAGACCTGCGATAACAATAATTTCCAGTGGAATCACCGCTCTGGTTGTTCGTGGCTGTTGTGAGTTGTTTCTAGTTGGTGTGTTCCCAAAATGTTCCCAATTTTTTCAGTGCAATTATGGCCTTTGAAATTCTTATCTATGGTTGTATAACCATAGAGTGAAGGCTGATTCTATCCACTCTGAAAAGCGCCTAGTTGAGAATCCGCACACCGGAGAAATTGGAATTGCCGAAATGAAGGTTTGGTCGATTCCCCGGTCCGTGGACTACCCGAAGGGGCGGAAATTCTCTCTGTTTCTAGTGGTGGATGGGAAGGTCGTAATTGGAATCGATAACCACCGGCCTAAGGGGCCGCATCTTCACCTGGGTGAGCGGCAGTCCTCATACGAATACGCTTCGGATGATAAGCTGCTTGAGGATTTTTGGGAACTAGTGAGAAAGGCTGGGTTTGAACCATGAAATTAAGAACCGCTAGAATTGTTGTGGAGCCATTTCGGTCCATGAATGTCCGCTGGAAGAAGGTCCTTCAGGGGAAGATTAAGGCCAGTACCCATGCCCACATGGAGATTATTAGCGTTGGAAGTTGGGAAATCCTGGGAAAAGTGTTTTCACCCCCGCGACTACAGATTCTTGCTGCTATTTTGCAGGAAAAACCTAAATCCATCGCGGACCTTGCGCGCATTCTGAAAAAGGACTTCAAGAACGTGCATTCCGATGTGCGATTTCTCGCCGACCTCGGCCTTATCGAGCTGCGGGAAGAGGGCCGTCGAAAAACGCTCGTCCCGATTGCCAAGTTTGACGAGATTGAGCTGCCCTTGGCGGCGTGAGAAGACCGCCCGACGCAGAAGGATTCCCCGTCAGGCGGCCGTTGTCATCGCAGGCTATTTCACCTTAAGAGCTGTTTCCAACTCTCGGAGTTGTTGACGGTCCTCCACCGTTAGTTGAATTCCGTCCCCTTTGGTTACGTCCTTCACCGTAGGTGATGTGACCGTGCTTTTGCCAATTACGAAGGAGAGTGTCTTTCCCAAGTACTGTCGGGATATTTCCGAGAGTTTTTGAGCATCCTCTTTCTCCAACTGCACCCGCACACCGAGTATTTTTTCATCCACGGTGTATGAGTAGGTTCGAATGGTCAGTAGAGGATTCGCCCTCCGGTCGACTCGTTTCACTCGTCGCCTGCGGGCCGGCCTCGGCTCGAACGCTCGGTCGTCACCTCGCTTTGCTCTCGCCTCCGGCTTTCTCATCCTAGTCTAGGGAGCAAAAACGCTGTCGCGTTTTTTAATATCGCGATCACCATTGTGCACTTCGTTCACAATGGTTGGCCTTCCTGGACTCATCTCGAACTTTTGTTTGCCTGGACAATCATCTGGGTGAATTTGAGCCTACATAGGTAGGGTTAGAGCCTATTTAAGTGGCCGAGTTCCCAAAAGGTTCCTGAGTCTGATAAGGTGTTTCCAGAATGGAAAACAAATCAATCAAGTTGATTCCTGGTTACAAGTGGATTGTGCACGATCCCGATCTGCTTGGGGGTAAGCCCGCCATTAAGGGGATGCGTATTTCCGTTGCGCTCGTGTTGGAATCCTTGGCAATCGGAATGACGGCGGATGATCTAGCCGATGATTATCCTGGGTTTCCTAAGGAGTGCATTCCTGAAGTCCTCAAATTCGCGGCCCGCCAGGCCGATGTTCCACTCGAAGCCGCCTGATGTGGCTGCTCGACAAAAACATTCCAAGACAAATTGAGCCGGTGCTCAAAACCAACTCAATTCAATTTGAAACTGTTCGTGCCTGCGGCTGGGATGAATTAAGAAACGGGGAGCTTTTGCGAACGGCAAATGATGCTGGATTTACCTGCATCCTGACTCGTGATGTACTTTTTCAAGAATCGGCAAAGAAAGCTCTGAAGGCCCAACCCAAAATGGCGATCGTATTGATAAAGATTCCCCAGGCACCTGGAAAGGAATATGCGAAGAGTTTTGCTGACCTGATGAAGAAGTCTCCAATTGTTCCGGTGGCGGGTCAGCTAGTAATTTGGCCCGCAAATTGATTCCTGTATTAATCTCCGAGTCGTTTCAGGCATTCATCACACCACTTCAGCCACGCCCCCTGGAAATGAATGCCGCGCCGCAAGGTTAGATATTGGGCATTGAGTTTGGTGGGGAGCTTTTTCTCTGAAAAGTAGCTGCGTTTGATTTCAAGGTATTCGGTCAGTTTTGCCTGATGTAATTCGTGAAGACGTTTCAATTCCGTCTGAATGATTGGGCGTTCCACGAGGTGGCTAGCAAAGAGTTTCACCATGAGCTGGTCCTTTCCTGCTGGTAGATCGGAAGGCTCTGCTATCCAGCTCTTGAGATCTGACAATCCAGATTGAGTGATGGAGTAGACCTTCTTGTTGGGTTTTCCTCTCTGCACTTTCTCTTTGAAGCGAACGAGACCGTGTTCATCCAGTTTTTTAAGCTCAAGGTAAATCTGTTGGTGAGTTGCGGGCCAGAAATTGGTGACAGACCCATCCATTATCAGTCCGCGGCCAAGTCGAAGCATCGGAAGTGAAATCCTAAGCTCCAAATTTCCGGGGCCGACATCGTGATTATCAGCAGTCGATTCAGACATTGGCTTCGAAAACGAAGGAATCCAACCAGCTTCGGGCTTGGATTGGCGGCCTACTGGCCAACATGACGTGCAATTCCGGACAGAAATCCGTGAGGTTTCTTTCAAAGAAAAACTAAGAAAGTTTGGATTTAGATGATTCTTACTCGATTTGTTTGCAGAACAATGAACTTCGAAATCAGCTTATCCCCCGGTTTTACTAATGAGTTTCAAAAGTATGGGGCCGAGGCTAGATATCTTCGCCGCCCTTTGCCTTGTAAGCGCCGTCGTGATCGGGATGGAGCGAAATGAATCTCATAAAAACGCCGTCTCGAGTAACGCGCGCCCTGAATTTATCTGTAATCCGGATGGA